>NZ_JAYMGZ010000004.1:301048-602096 GCF_037078405.1 Haloarcula sp. DT43
CGTAGTTTTATGGCCGTGGGCGTGTCAGTGGTTGGTAACGTATCGCATGACGGACCGAGCACTCGTCCCGGCACGCCGAGTCACAGACAGATGCTGAACAGGGCTATCGTCGAGGGGTCCGCCCTGGCCGTGCTGGCGCTGGCAGTGGGTCTCGTGTGGGTCCGGGAGCGGCGGGCGGCCCGCCCGGAGAGCGACGGCGGGTACACGACGCGGGAGGAAATCGAGTTCGAAATCGGCCGGGTGCAGTCCGAGGTGTACCGCTGGCTGACGACGACGGACCACCGGGACATCGGGCTGTTGTACATCTTCTTCGGCACGGCCGCCGGCCTGTGGGGCGGCGTCGACGCGATGATGCTCCGGACGGAACTGCTGACGCCGCCGGCGGACATCTGGACGCCGGAGACCTACAACGCGCTGTTTACCACCCACGGCCTGACGATGCTGATATTCTTCGTCCTGCCGGTCTTCTTCGGCATCGGGAACTACGTCCTGCCGCTGCTCATCGGGGCCGACGACATGGCGTTCCCGCGGGTCAACGCCGTCGGGTTCTGGCTCCTGCCCCCGGCGCTCATCCTCGTCCGGATGGGGCTCCTGATTCAGGTGCTGGGACAGGTGCTGAACCTGATGCTCCCGGCGGAGGCCATCCGGTTTTTCCTCACGATGCGGGAGGTCAGCGTCGGCTGGACGCTGTACGCCCCGCTGTCGGTCCAGCAACCGAACCCACAGATTGACCTGCTGTTGCTCGGCCTGCACCTCTCCGGCATCGCCACGACGGTCGGGGCCATCAACTTCATCACGACGGTGGTGTACGAGCGCGGCGAGGGCGTCACCTGGGCAAACCTCGACATCTTCTCGTGGAACATGGTCGTGACGAGCGGCATCGCGCTGTTCGCGTTCCCGCTGCTGGGGAGCGCGCTCGTGATGCTCCTGCTCGACCGGAACCTCGGGACGGCCTTCTTCGCCACTGAGGGCGGCGGAGCCATCCTCTGGCAACACCTGTTCTGGTTCTGGGGCCATCCCGAAGTGTACATCCTCTTCCTCCCGGCGACGGGGCTGATGAGCCTCATCCTGCCGAAGTTCGTCGGCCGCAAACTGTTCGGCTACCAGTTCATCGTCTACTCGACGCTCGGGCTCGGCGTCCTCTCCTTTGGCGTCTGGGCTCACCACATGTTCACGACGAGCGCGGACCCGCGGGTCAAGCTCTCCTTCATGGCCGTCTCCATCGCCATCGCCGTCCCCAGCGCCATCAAGGTGTTCAACTGGATTACGACGATGTGGGAGGGAGACATCCGCCTGACCGCGCCCTTCATCCTCTGTGCCGGCGGCATCGGGACGTTCATCGTCGGGGGCGTCACCGGCGTGTTCCTCGCGGTCATCCCCATCGACATCCTCTACCACGGGACCTACTACGTCGTCGGCCACTTCCACCTCATCGTCGTCGGCATCATCCCGTTCCTGATGATTGCCGCGAGCTACTACTGGTACCCGCTCATCACCGGTCGGTGGTACGACACGCGGCTGGCGCGGTTCCAGTCCCTGCTCATCGTCTTCGGCTCGTTCGTGACGTTCATGACGCTGCTGGTCATCGGCGGGCTGGGACTGCCGCGGCGACAGGCCATCTACCCGCCGGAGTACCAGTTCGCCCAGCAGATTGCGACGGTGGGCGGCTACGTCATCGGGCTGAGCGCCCTGCTGTGGCTGTACAACATGCTCGTCTCGTACTGGCGGGGCACGCCCGTGACGACGACGGACCCGTGGGGCCTGAAGGCGACGAACCAGTTCACCCGCGAGTGGCAGTGGTTCGAGCGGCGGATGGTAGAGAAGTACGACGTGGAGCCGACAGAGCCCGAGACGACGCGGCGCTCCTACGCGCCGGAGGGGGAACCGACCGGACTCGCCGGCGGCGTCGGCACCGTCGCCCAGACCGTCTCGCGGAACGCCTGGATGGCCGCCGCGGGCGGGTTCGTCGGGACCGTCCTGATGTCCGGCGGCCTCGGCACCGCGATACTCATCGGCGTCCTCGACCCCGTCTCCTTCGGCGAAATCGCCGAACTGGTCGGGCTGCCCGCGAGCCCCGCCCTCGGCGCGGTCCTGTTCCTCGTCGGGGGCACTGTCACCTGGCCGCTGCTGTTCCTGGCGTTCTCGGAGTATCTCCCCGGCCGCCTGCTGTTCGAGACCGGGCTGGTGTTCGCCACGCTCATCTCAAGCGGGTTCGCCATCGCCTTCTACACCGGCCAGAGCGGGCTCGCGTTCGTCGGATACCTCACCTTCGTCGTCGTCTCCCACTGGGCGTACGGCATCGGGCTGACCGTAACCTTCCAGTACCTCAAGTCCGACGAGGCGCTCCGTAACCGCGGGGGCTCGGACGGATGAGCGCCGGTGCCGACTCGTTCGTCTTCCAGTACCTCGCGCCCTTCGTCGGCGTCCTCCTCATCGCGGTCGGCATCGCCGGAGCCGTGCCCGGCGGGTACGCGCTCGTCGAACCGGACCTGGAGAACTGCGGGAACCCGACTATCGGCGTCGAATCGCCGGCGGAGACGGCCGAGCGGTTCGGCGGGGACGAGCGCCCGCGGCTCCCGCGACTGGCCTTCGCGGACCTCTCGACCGCCGAACAGGAGGGGTTCCGGGCGGCGATAGCCGACCCGGTCGGCGAGGAGCAGGTCGTCGGTAGCGTGCCCAACGCCGACGCCTTCCGTCGCGGGGCGATTGTCTCCTACGAGGGCGAGGAGTACTACGTGACCATCGTCGCCGAGAACACCTGTTTCGCGGCCGCGCCGCTGCAGTTCCCGCTGGGCGTGTTCGCCATCGCACTCGGGTTCCTGGGCGTCCTGGCCCCCCCGCTGTACCGGCGGCTGGTGCGGCTGGAACAACGGGCCGGTCGGTCGGAGTAACGCCGGGTCACAGCGCCGCGCCGACGTACAGGACGACGACGAGGAACACCCACACCAGGTCGACGAAGTGCCAGTACAGCGACGTGGTCCGGATAGCGGTGTCCCGTTCGGGCGCGTAGTGGCCCCGGAGCGCGCGGCCAAAGGCGATGGCGAGCAGCAGGACGCCCAGCGCGACGTGGAGGCCGTGGAGGCCGGTCAAGCCGTAGAACGCGCTCCCGAACGAGCCCGACCCGATGCCAAAGCCCTCCACGGCGACGAACTCGTAGTACTCGTACACCTGCCCGCCGAGGAAGACGACGCCGAGCGCGAGCGTCGCCCCGAGGAGGCCGAGGAACCGCTCCCGGTTCCCGTCTTCGAGCGCCTCGTGCCCGTAGTGGAGCGTCACGCTGCTGGCGAGCAATAGCGCCGTGTTGACGACCACGAGCGAGCCGAGCAGCGGCGGGAGGTGGGCCGGCGGCCACGACCCGGTCCGGATGAAGGCATAGTAGACGAAGCCGGCGGCGAACGTCGCCACGTCGGAGACGAGAAACAGGACCATCGTCGTGGTGTACAGGTCTGCGCTGGAGTCCGCCCGTCCCTGCAGGTAGTCCGCGACGAACGCCTCGTTGGCCCAGCCGGCGAGCCCGGCCAGCAAGCCAATCGCACCAGCACCGCCGAGGACAATCGGGACGACGGTCGGAACCAGGTCGAGCCCGACGAACACCAGTCCGACGCCCAGATACAGCGAGGCAGCGCCGACTGCAGCCACCAGCGGCCATCGGCTCCGATGCTCGTGCCCGTCCTCGCCGGCGCGTTCGGTCGCCGACTCCGTCGACCCGGCCATGCGAACGCGTAGCACCGGGTCCGGTAAAACGGTACCCCCGGACCGACACCGCCACCCCACCCGAATCTTTATCCTGTCGTCAACCGACACCGGAAATGTGGTTTACGAGACGGGCAACCGAACGGTAGACGACGCCGTCGCCCGCGTGCTGGACGGCGAGCGCCTCGACCGCCGGGACGGGCTGGCACTCATCGCACAGCCGGTCGACGACCTGGCGGCCGGGGCCGACTACGTCCGCACGCGACTGGGCGACGACACGGTCGACGCGTGTTCAATCGTAAACGCCAAAGCCGGCAACTGCGCGGAGGACTGTGGCTTCTGCGCCCAGTCGGTCCACTTCGACACCGGCATCGACAACTACGGCTTCCTCGGCCCGGAGAAGATACTGGAGGCCGCACAGCGGGCCGAGCGCGACGGCGCACAGCGGTTCGGTATCGTCGTCGCCGAGAAGGGCGTCTCGAAGGAGAACCGCCCCGAGGAGTGGGACGAAGTCCTCGAAGCCATCCGCCTCGTGCGCGACGAGACGGACGTAGAGGTCGACGCCAGCCTCGGCATCCTCACGGAGGAGGAGGCCGCCATCCTGGCAGACGAGGGGCTCAACCACTACAATCACAACATCGAGACCTCGCCGCGGTACTTCCCGGAGGTGGTCCAGACCCACACCTTCGAGAAGCGGGTCGAGACGCTCCGGGTAGCCAAGGCGGCCGGCATGGACCTCTGTGCCGGGGTCATCCTCGGCATGGGCGAGTCGCCGACCGACAGGGTCGACGCGGCGATGGCTCTGCAGGACATCGGCATCTCCTCGCTTCCGGTCAACATCCTGAATCCGGTGGCGGGGACACCGATGGCCGAACGCGGGCTTCCCGACATCACGACCGAGGAAGTCGTCGAGACCATCGCCGTCTATCGGCTCCTCCACCCGGAGGCCCGCGTGCGCCTGACAGGCGGGCGCGAGGTGAACCTCGACACGGACGGGCAGGTGGCCGCGCTGGAGGCCGGCGCGGACGGCATCCTCACCGGCGACTACCTCACGACGGAGGGCCAGACGGCGGCCGACGACCTCGAAATCGTCGAGGCGGCCGGACTGGAGCCCAACACCGAAGCCAACGACTTCGACCCCGAGGCGGTCAAGGAACGAGCGAGCGACGAGGCAGAGACCGAGACGGAGACAGCTGCCGGCTCGGCACAGAGCAACGCGGAACTCAAATCCGACGATTGATATGGACGACATACGCTTTGCGGTGCTCGGAACGGGTGGCATCGGCCGACGAACGCTCGACGTGTCGCGACACAAGGACGGGCTCACGCCGGTCGCGGCGTGTGACCGCAACGGCGTGGCCGTCGACCACGACGGACTCGACGTGGACGAGTTGCTGGAAGCCACGGAAGGTAATATTGCGAGCGGGCCGCGAGACGACGGCCCCGACGGCGACGTTGCGACCGACGGCGGCGCGGCCGCCGCCAAAGCCGACGGCGTCAAACAGCACGGGGAACAGGACGGCGTCGTCGCCAGCGAACAGGGCGAACCCACGGAGACGCCCATCGACGACGTCATCGCGGAGAGCGACGCTATCGACGCCGTGCTCGTCGCGCTCCCGAACCTCGAACACGACTTCATCCCGCGCGTCGCCGAGCGGTTCGCCGAGGCGGACTACGAGGGCGTCCTCGTCGACGTGCTCAAACGCTCCCGCGTCATCGGGATGCTCGACGACCGCGAGGAGACACTGAAAGAGTCGGGCATCACGTTCGTCTGCGGGGCGGGCGCGACGCCTGGCTTCCTGACCGGCGCGGCCGCGCTGGCCGCCCAGTCGTTCGTCGAGGTCGAGGAGGTCGAAATCTGGTGGGGCGTCGGTCTCAAGTCCGGTTACGAGGACAACCGCGGGACCGTCCGCGAGGACATCGCTCACCTGGACGGCTACGACATCGAGACGGCCCGCGAGATGAGCGAAGACGAGATCGAAGCGCTGATCGACGAGCACGACGGCGTGCTGGAGTTCCACGACATGGAGCACGCCGACGACGTGTTGCTGGAGCGGGCGGGCATCTGCGACGCCGAGGACGTCCACGTCGGCGGCGTTCTCGACGTGCGCTCCGACGAGAAGCCGACGACCACGACGGTCAGCGTGACGGGGACGACCTTCGACGGAGAGCGGGGGACGAACACCTTCCAGCTCGACGACGCGACCAGCATGGAGGCGAACGTCAACGGCCCGGCGCTTGGCTACCTGGAGGCAGGCGTCCGCAACAACCGCGCGGGCCACTACGGCGTGTTCGGCCCCGCCGACCTCATGCCAGGGTTCTGAGCCGGCCGGTGCCATGACGCACGGCTTCGACCTCGAACGGCGACTCGACCAGCGCGAGGACCGCGACCTCCGGCGGCATCTGGAGGTCGCCGAATCGGTCGCCCCACAGACCCGGTTCGCCGACGACCCGAAAGGCGGAGCTCCGGCCTTCGGCGACGAGATGCTGGTCTTCGCGTCGAACAACTATCTCGGACTGGCCGACGACGCCCGGGTCCAGCGAGCGGCTGAACTGGGCGCGCGGACCGTCGGCACCGGCGCGGGGGCCTCACGGCTAGTCATCGGCGACACGCGCGTCCACCGGGCGCTGGAGCGGGACCTCGCGACCTGCAAGGGGGCGGAGCGCGCGCTCGTTTTTTCCTCGGGCTACGCCGCGAACGTCGGGACCATCGACGCGCTGGCCCCGGACGTGGTCTTTTCCGACGAACTGAACCACGCCTCGATTATCGACGGCTGTCGCATCGGGGCGAGCGAGACGGTGGTGTACGACCACTGCGACGCCGACGACCTGCGGGCGGAGATGGAACGGCGGGCGGCCGGCGCGGACGAGAGCGAACAGTGGCTCGTGGTCACCGACTCGGTGTTCTCGATGGACGGCGACGTCGCGCCGCTGTCGGCCGTCTGTGACGCCGCCAGGGAGTTCGGCGCGTGGGTGATGGTCGACGAGGCCCACGCGACCGGGCTGTTCGGCGCGGGCGGCGGAATCGTCCAGCGCGAGGGGCTGAGCGACCGCGTCGACGTGCAACTGGGGACGCTCTCGAAGGCGCTGGCGAGCCAGGGCGGCTACGTCGCCGGCGACGAGGCGCTCGTGGAGTACCTGCTGAACGCCGCCCGGTCGTTCGTCTTCTCGACCGGGCTGTCCCCGCCCAGCGCCGCGGCGGCCCGCGAAGCGCTGCGCATCGCCCGCGAGACCGACCGCGCCGACGACCTCTGGGACACGGTGGCGACGCTCCGTGACGGTCTGGAGACGATGGGCTACGAGGTGTTCGGCGAGACGCACATCCTGCCGGTGGTCGTGGGCGACCGCGGGGACGCCATCGAACTGGCCGACCGATTGCGCGACCACGGCGTCGTCGCCCCGGCCATCAGGCCGCCGACGGTGCCGGAAGGGGCCTCACGTCTCCGGGTCGCGCCGATGGCGACCCACACCGCCGACGACATCGCGCAGTGTCTGGACGCCTTCCGGGCCACGGGCAGGGAGGTGGGCGTGCTGTGAGCGAGCGGCCGGCCACGGAGCGCGCGACCGGGCACGTCGACGAGGACGGCGTGTTCGTCGTCGGCACCGACACCGGCGTCGGCAAGACGGTCGTGACCGCCGGGCTGACGGGCTGGCTGCGGGCGGCGGGGACCGACGCGGTCGCGGTCAAGCCCTGCCAGACCGGGTATCCGCCGGACGACGACGCGGCCTACGTCGAAACAGTCTGTGGCACACCCGGTGCCGCGGTCTGTCTGGAGCGGCTCTCGCCGCCGCTGGCTCCCGAGGTGGCCGCGAGGGAATCCGACGCCGCGCTCTCCTACGAGACTATCCGGGCCGGCGTCGCCGACGCCGTCGCGGAACGCGAGACGGCGGTCGTCGAGGGCATCGGCGGGCTGTGTGTCCCGCTCGCGGACGGCCGGGAGGTTATCGACCTCGTCGCGGACGTCGGCCTCCCGGCGCTGGTCGTCGCCCGCTCGGGGCTGGGGACGCTCAACCACACGGCGCTGACGGTCCGGGCGCTCCGCCGACGAGGAGTTCCGGTCGTCGGCGTCGTCCTCAACGAGTACGAGGGCGCGACGACCGCCGAGCGGACGAACCCAGCCGCCATCGAGCGGATGGCCGACTGCGCCGTCTGGCCCGTCCCGCCGCTGGACACCGATTCGGCAGACAGCGTGGTCGACGGCGTCAGAACGCACCTCCCGGCGTCGGTCTTGCGGCCGGCTATCGAGCGGTAGCTGTCGGCGTGGAACTAAGGGGATAGAACGGGAGTCTCCTCCCGTCGTGTGACACTACGGAGCCAGTGAGGCTCCATCCGACAGTTGATTACCGACCACTAAAATAGTAGGGCACGTTTCAGCTGGAGATTTCGGGCTGCTGCGGTGGTGTGCATCGTTAGGAACGGGCTACTGCCCAGCCGAAACGAGGGTGCTACAGGTCGATTGACAGCAGCGATTCGACGTCGACGCCGTCGTCGAGTAGCGTCCGCATACGCTCGACCGTGGCCTCGTTGCGCGTCTGCCCGGTCCGGAGCACCTCCTCGACCCGGTCTATCGTGGTCCGGGTATCCGACTGCACCGACAGGACCGGGATGTTCCGGTCGGCCGCCTGCCCGATGACCGCGCTGGCGGGCTGGAACCCGCCGGTGAGGAGTAGCGCCTTGATACCGGACGCTTCGAGGGCCGCGGTCTGGACCTCCGAGCGGTCGCCGCCGGTGACGACGACGGCGTCGCGGGTGCGGCGGAAGCGTTCCAGCGCGCTGCTGCCGCTCATCGCGCCGACGCTGAACCGCTCGACGTGGACGTCGGTGTTGGCGTCGCCGGTGAGGATGTCCGCGCCGAGGCTCCGCGCGAGGTCGGCGACGGTAACGCCGGCCAGCGAGCGGTCGCGGGGCAGGATTCCGTGGACCGGTATCCCCTCGCTTTCGAGGAACGGGACCACGTCGTCGGCGAGTTCGTCCACCGTCGCGTCGGTAATCCCGTTGAACAGCACCCCGTCGAGCCGGTCGCCGATGGCCCGGGCCGTGGACAGAATCTCGTCGGTGTCGCTCGGCGTGTCGTAGCCGGTGACTAACAGCACGCGGGCGTCCAGCAGCTCCGCGATGTCGACATCGGTGAGGTCGACGATGCTCCCGGTCGCCAGGTCGCTGCTCCCCTCGACGAGGAGCAGGTCGTTTCCGTCCGAACACGTCTCGATGCTCTCTTGCAGTCGCTCACGGAGGTCGTCGGGGTCCTCGCGCCCGCGGATGGCCTCCTGGATGAACGTCGGCGAATAGACGATGGGCTCCATCTCGTGGAGGTCGGTCTCGAGGCCGAGCAGTTCGCGGGCGAGCATCGGGTCCTCGTCCCGCGTCTTGCCGACCGCGCTCCGCAGTCGCGTCCCCTTGGGCTTCATGTAGCCGACGTCGTAGCCCGCGTCGTGGGCGCGTGTCGCCAGCGCGAGCGTGATTGCCGTCTTGCCGATACCTTCCTCCGTTGACGTGACGAGTAGCGTGTTCGTGTCGGTCATAGTTGCTCCTGGTCGAGGGTTAGCCGCAGGTCGACCGCCTGCACCCCGTCGGGCGTCGCGACGAGGGGGTTGATGTCCAGTTCGACGATAGCGGGGAAGTCAGTGACGAGTTGCGAGAGCCGCTGGATGGTCTCGACCAGCGTGGCCTCGTCGACTGGGTCGCGGCCCCGCGCGCCGCGCAACAGCGGCGCTGAGTCGATGTCGTCGAGCATCCCCTTCGCCTCGTTCTCGCTGACGGGGGCGACGCTGACCGTGTTGTCTTCGAGCACCTCGACGAAGATGCCGCCGAGTCCGAACAACAGCAGCGGGCCGAACTGCGGGTCGCGGTTCATCCCGAGAATCGTCTCGACGCCGGCGTCGAGGTCGACCATCTCCTGCACCTGGACGCCGAGAATCGTCGCGTCCTCCTGGTAGTTTCGCGCTCTGACGACGAGGTCCTCGTAGGTGTCGCGGACGTCCTCGACCGGGACGCCGACCTCGACGCCGCCGATGTCTGACTTGTGGAGGATGTCCGGGCTGACGATTTTCATGACCACGTCGTCGCCGACCTCCTCGGCGACAGCCTCCGCCTCGACGGGCGAGGAGACGACCTCGCCTTGGGGCGTCGGAATCCCGTAGGCGTCGAGCAGTTCCATCGCCTCAACGCCGAGCCGGTTCGACCCCCGCCGGGCACCGGATTCGAGCACCTCGCGGGCGCGCTCGCGGTCCACGTCGAAGGTCGTCGGCTCGTCGTATTCGGTCGCCTTGATTTCCCGGTAGCGCCTGAGCGCGTCCAGGCCCCCGACGGCCCGCGCCGGGTCGAAGTAGTTCGGGACGCCCGCTTCGCTGAGGACCGACGCGCCGGCATCGACCGACTTCCCGCCCATCAGCGTCGCCGCGACGGGCTTCCCGAACCGCTCCTGTTGTTCGACGACGCTCTCGGCGAGCTCCTCGAAGGACAGCACCGCCGTCGGACAGGCGACGACCACGGCCATCGAGACGCCGTCGTCGGCCAGCACCGTCTCCAGCGCCGTCTCGAACCGCTCCGCCGGGGCGTCCCCGATGATGTCGA
This sequence comes from Haloarcula sp. DT43, assembly GCF_037078405.1. Classification (NCBI taxonomy): domain Archaea; kingdom Methanobacteriati; phylum Methanobacteriota; class Halobacteria; order Halobacteriales; family Haloarculaceae; genus Haloarcula; species Haloarcula brevis. Next base: position 311,316 of record NZ_JAYMGZ010000004.1, read on the forward strand.
CCGGGTTGTAGATGTTCGCCTCGTCGGGCATCTCCTCGCGGAGCCGGGAGAACGTCTCGTCGCCGAACTGCGCGAGGTTCAGGCCCGAGTCCCCGACGGCGTCGGTCGTCATCACGCCGGGCCCGCCCGCGTTCGTGACGATGGCGATGTCGTCGCCCTCCGGGAGCGGCTGGCCGGCGAGAATCTGGGCGTAGTCGAACAGCTCCTGGACGGACTCGACGCGGAGCGTCCCGGCCTTGTCCAGGCCCGCTTCGTAGGCCCGCTCGGACCCCGCCATCGCGCCGGTGTGGGAGGCCGCCGCGCTCGCGCCCGCGTCCGTGCGGCCGGACTTGACGAGGACAATCGGTGTGTCCTGTGTCACTTCACGGGCCGTCTGGACGAACGAGGAGCCGTCGTTGATGTCTTCGAGATAGCCCAGAATGACGTCGGTGTCGGGGTCGTCGCCCCACTCGGCGACGAAGTCGCTCTCGTCTAGCACCGCCTTGTTCCCCAGGGAGACGATGTCCTTGAACCCCACGTCGCGCTCGGCGGCCCAGTCTAGCACCGCAGTGATGAACGCGCCCGACTGGCTCATGAAGGAGATGTCGCCGTCGTTCGCCATCTCGTTGCCGAAGGTGGCGTTGAGTCCGACGGGCGTCGACATCACGCCGAGGCTGTTGGGACCGACCAGGTTCAGGTCGTACTCGCTGGCCGCCTCGCGGAGCCGTCGCTCGCGTTCGGCCCCGTCACTGCCGGTCTCGCCGAACCCGGCGGTGATGACCACCACGTTCTCGATGCCCGCCGCCCCCGCGTTCTCGATGACGTCGACCGCGACCGTCGGCGGCACCACGACGACGGCCACGTCGACCGACGCGGGGTCGTCGAGGTCGGCGAGGCTGTCGTAACACTGCAATCCCAGGACCGTCTCTTTGTTCGGGTTCACGGCCACGACCTCCCCTGTGAAAGAATCGAGCAGGTTCGTGGTGACCGCGTGACCGACGGACCCCTCCGAATCGGTCGCCCCGACCACTGCGACACGTTCCGGCGCAAATAACGTCGATAATCGTCCCATGCCTCTACTCGGAGGTTACACCGGGGTCGGAATATAGCTGTGGGGAACTCCCAGCGTCCGGGAATCTAGACGATTCATTACCGCGGATTCGGTGTGGCGGTGTTTTTGGTCGGGACTGTCGTAGGCTTCGCCGATGACCGAGACTGAACTCCTGTCGCCGTTCGACGACGCGGTTATCCGCGGCGTCGCGGGGACAAACGGCGTCGACGAGGAACTGCTGCGGTCCGCGCTCGCGGACCACCAGCGAACGATGCGTGAGAACCCGGGAGTCGAGGACCTCGTCTACGAGTGGCGAAAGCGGTTCGACGAGGCGGTGTTGCACCGCACGCCCGAGACGTTCTTCGTGGCCGTCAGGGAGACCGTCTGGGAGGAGTACGGCGCACATCTCGGTCTCGACGACTACCTGCTCGCCGCGGTCGTCGCGGTCCACCAGGAGCAGGTCCTCCGCGAACCGGCCGTCGACAGCGACGCCATCGACGCCGACGCCGTCGCGCTCGTCGCTTCCCGTCCCGGGTCGCAGTAGCACCGCCCTTTTATATCAAGTGTCGATAGTCCGGTCACGGCAGGGGTTGTCATTAGCGGACAAGATTTCCGTTCAGCGAAGTGCGCATTCCATCCGGGAACATAATTTTTTGGCACCCGAAAAGATATTTTCATAAAACAATCTTTAAGTGGCTTCCCATTGTACGATAGGACGACTATGGCAACCCAAGAGCACGTCCGACGCGAGTTCGGCGAGGTCGAAGAGAACGAGCTCCGCCTCGACAAGGAGAAGTCCGAGCAGGTAATCAACGCCCTGAACCAGGACCTGGCGGACACGTACACGCTGTACCATCAGGTCAAGAAGCACCACTGGAACGTCGAGGGCGCGGAGTTCCGCGACCTCCACCTGTTTCTGGGCGACGCCGCCGGCCACGCCGAAGCGGCGGCAGACGAACTCGCCGAGCGCGCACAGGCTCTGGGCGGCACACCCATCGCCGGCGGGAAGGCACAGGAAGAGCACGCCTCGGTGGAGCCCGAGGGACAGGACGTGTACGACATCCGAACGTCGCTCGAAAACGACCTCGAGATGTACGGCGACGTCATCGAGTCGCTCCGGGACCACATCGAGCTCGCGGAGAACCTCGGCGACCACGCCACGGCCCAGATACTCCGTGAAATCATCGTCCAGACCGAGGAAGACGCTCACCACATCGAGCACTACCTCGAAGACGACACGCTCGTCCAGGACTGAGCCCGACCGGCGGTTTTCTCCCTATTTTCGCCTCCGGTAGCGACCGCTACCGGGTCCGAGCTTCGAGAACTGCAGGAAAGAGAGGGCGGATAGCGGGCGAGCGGGCTACCGTCGGAGGTCGACGGTCACGTCGGTCGAAATCCAGCCGTCACGGTTGCCGTCTTCGGTGAACACGGTCCTGTCGGCACCGCTGTCCAGTGCTGCTACGTCCGGGCGGTCCTCGGAGGCCTCGACGTCGTCCGTCTGTGTTGGCATTACTCGACTTAGGCACCCCTAAAGCTAAAAGGGTTTTGGTTGGCCTAATCGTCTGTCGCCGCCGGCACCCCGAGGTGAGGACCGGACACGGCGCGGCCTTTAGTACCCGAGGCGACAAGAGGCGTGTATGAGCGCAGACGACGACCTCACCGCCCTGGTCACGGACCTCGTCACGACGCTACAGGAGCTAGAGACGGAGGTCGAGCCAACGACGGACAGCGGTCTGCCGCGCCCGCCGACGCCGGGTGAGCTCTTGCGGTTCACCAGCGACGTGACCATCCCCGCGGTCATCCTCGTCCTGAAGACCAACATCGAGGCGCTGAAGCTCCTCCGGCGCGCCCTCCGGATGGCCGAGGGGCGACCGACCTCGACCGGGGCCGCCTCGAACGAGGTCCGACAGCGCGCGAGCGACTTGAGCCGGGCCACCCTCTCTCGCCTCGACGGCGCGCTGACGGACCTCCAGCGTGCCGTCGAGGGGACGCCCGAAGACGAGGAGGCCCGCGAACTCATTCAGGAAGCCCAGCAGTTACGCAGCCAGATACAGGAGCGACTGGCCGACGAGACCGGGGAGGGAGCCGACGCCGACCCCGACGGAGCGACCGACGTGCCGGTGGACGTAGACGCCGAGCTACAGTCGATAAAGGACGATATCGACGGCCGCGACGGTGACGACGCGGCCACCGAAAACGGGGACGGAGACGATTCGGCCTGACGGACGTAACCGGCCACTGCGTAGTATAACACAAAAAACATTATGATTTATTATTGCATACGACTAGGGTCAGACACCGATGTCCAGCTCTACCGCACCGGGCGGTCGGCGGGCGACCCTGTTCGTCCGGACTGACCTCCCAGCACTGTCACGGAAACGCTGTATCGCTATCGAAGGCGAGCTCCGGGAGCTGGCGTGTCGCGGCGTTCTCGACGACGTCGAGACGGTCGAGTGGGAGAAACGCGTCCCGCTGCAGGGCTCCGGCGACGGGCCCGAGCGGACCCTGTACAACGAGTTCGCGGAGTGGGCCAACGAGGCCGGGGTCTGTCTCGCGCCCTTCTTCGACACCCGCGAGAAGCGGCAGGAACTCGTCATGCCGGCCGTCTGCCTCGCGGTCTACGAGGACGGCGACCTCGCACAGGTCGCCCCCTTCGCCGACGCGGGCCGGACCGAATCCGTCGAGGAGTGTCTCGCGAAACTCGCCGAGACGGGCTCTCTCCCGGACGCTGCCTCGACGACCGTCTCGACCGTGTGACACGCCCCGCCGCGAGGCTGGACCCGTCAGCACTCTTGCCGCGACACAAACCCTGAAGTTCTGTTCGTAAGATAACACGTCTATATGACATATCAGGTGACACGTCGTGACGTACTCGGGACGGGCGCGGCCGTTCTGGGCAGCCTCGCAGTCGGCTCGACGACCGCAAGCGCCGCGCTACAGACCGACGGGACCACCGTCACGTTCCTGCACGACACCCACGTCCACGGGCGGTTCGCCAACGCCGGCGCGGCGGACCTCAGCGTCTCCCGGTACTTCGGGCTGATGAACGACATCGACGAGGACACGGACGCCACGCTCCGGGTGGGCAACGGCGACGACCTCGCGTCGTCGGTCCTGTCCGCGGTGTTCGACGGGCGACACGTCGTCTCGACGTTCAACGCCGGCGGCCTGGACTTTGACACCTACGGCAACCACGACTTCGACATGGGGCCCGAGGTCCTCCGCGAGCGAGTGGGGGACAGCCTCTTCACCTGGGTCAGCGCGAACGTCCGCGAGGACGGGGCCGTCTTCGCCGCCGACCAGGGCGCACAGCAGTACGTCCTCACGGACGTCGGGGACGTGACGCTTGGTATCACCGGCCTGATTACGCCGGAAGCCCCCGAAATCACCTCAATCGGGGAGAACACGGACGTCCTTGACCCCGCCTCGGCACTGCAGGAGGTGACAGAGCAGATGCAGTCCGACGGTGCCGACGCGACCATCGTGCTCTCCCACCTCGCGGGCGAAACCGCACGGAGCGTCGCCGAGGAGGTCGACGGCGTCGACGCCATCATCGGGGACCACGCCGCGACGGTGCTGGAAGAGCCAGCCGTGGTAAACGACACCGTCCTCTCCTTTGTCGGCGACGAGTACGAGTACCTCGGTGAGTTGGCGCTCGGTATCGGCGACGACGGCGTCACGGACCACGAGTTCGCGCTGCACGACGTCGGGGCGTCCTCGGCCGGGACGGACCCCTTCGTCAGTCTCGTTCAGGACCACTACGAGACGCAACTGGAGCGGCAACTGGACGTGGTCATCGGGGAAACTACCCAGCCGCTTGACACCCGGCAGTCGGTCGTCCGGGCGCGGGAGTCGAACGTGGGGAACTTCGTCGCCGACACCATCCGCGCCGACGTCTCCGCCGACACCGCGCTGATGAACGGCGGCGGCATCCGGACGGACACGCTGTATTTCGAGGACGCGAGTGAGGACGACCCCGCGGACATCTCGCGGCGCGTGGTCGTCGACATCCTCCCGTTCCCGAACAACGTGGTCGAACTGGAAATCACGGGCGAGACGCTGCTCGCGGCGCTGGAGAACGGCGTCAGCCGCATCGAGGAAGGAGCCGGACGGTTCCCGCAGGTCAGTGGTATCACCTACACCTACGACCCCGCCGCGGAGTCGGGCGACCGAATCGTCGAGGCCACGGCAGGCGGCGAGCCAATCGACCCGACGGCGACGTACACGCTGGCGACGAACGACTTCGTCTCCGGCGGCGGCGACGGGTACAGCATGCTCGGTGACGCCACCGTCCTCGTCTCCTCGAACGAGGGGGCGCTCCTCTCGGACCTCGTCATCAACACTATCGAAGAAGCGGGGACGATTTCGCCGGAAACCGAAGGGCGCATCACCAGACAGGGCGAGGGCAGCTAATCAGACGGGGTCCCAGCGGTAGCCGTCCCAGTCCTGGCTCTCGGGCACCTTGATGCCCACATCGGGGTCCCGCAGTTCCTCGACGTAGACCGGTTCGACCGTGTCACCCGTCTCGACTTCGTCCGTGGTCACTTGCCCGAGCGCGCGGACGAACGCGTCGCTCGCATCGTCGACGTCCGTGATGTCGAACTCGACGATGGCGAGCGTGTTGGGCTCGCGGACGCCCGGCGGCGTCGCCGTCGAGTGGGTCCAGGTGACGACCTCGGCGGTCCGGTCCGAGAGGTCGAACGTCTCTTCCTGCGGTTCGCCACACTCCGGACACAGCGGATGGGTGGGGTACGAGACGTGGCCGTTCGAGCACATGCCTGCTTCCAGCGTCATTCTGCGGCCTCCATGATGGTGGTGATGACACAGTTGCCGAAGCCGCCGACGTTACACGCCAGCGCGGTGTCGGCCGCGACCTGCCGCGGCCCGGCCTCGCCGACGAGCTGTTCGTAGATTTCCACACCCTGGGCGACGCCGCTGGCCCCCAGCGGGTGACCCTTCGATTTGAGGCCGCCGGAGGTGTTGATTGGCAGGTCGCCGTCCTTGGCGGTCGCGCCGTCCATCGCCAGTTCCCAGGCCGTGCCCTGGTCGGCGACGCCGATACCCTCCAGTTGGAGGAACTCCAGAATCGTGAACATGTCGTGGAGTTCGGCCACGTCGAGGTCATCGGGACCGAGGCCGGCCATCTCGTAAGCCTGCTCGCTCGACTCGACGACCCCGCCCATGACCGTCGGGTCGTCGCGCTCGTGGACGACGTGGGTGTCGGTCGCTCCGCCGATACCGGAGACGACGGCGTACTCGTCGGCTATCTCCGCGGCCCGCTCCTCCGTCGTGAACATGAGCGCGGCGCTGCCGTCCGTAATCGGACAGAAGTCGTACAGCCGCAGCGGGTCCGCGATGATGGGCGACTCCAGGGCCGTCTCCATCGTAATCTCCTTCTGGAACTGCGCGTTCGGGTTGTCCACGCCGTTCCGGTGGTTCTTGACCGCGACCCGGGCGAGCGACTCCCGCGGGGCGTCGAACCGCTCCAGGTAGTGCCGGGCGGTCATCCCGGCGAAGGAGGGCAGCGTGACGCCGTGTTTGTACTCGTCGGGGTGGGTAATCGAGGCGATGATGTCGGTCGCCTGACCCGTGGTCTTGTGAGTCATCTTCTCCGCGCCGACCAGCAGCGTCATCTCGCTGACTCCGCTGGCGACCGACTGCCAGGCCTCGTAGATGCCGGCCCCGCCGGAAGAGGAGGTCTGGTCGACCCGTTCGCTGTAGGCCGGGAGCACCCCCAGGTCGTGCGCCAGCAGGTTCATGATGCCCGTCTGGCCCTCGAACTCGCCGCTGGACATGTTCGAGACGTACAGGTGCTCTACGTCGTCGGGTGTGACGCCGGCGTCCGTGAGACACTCCCGGCCGGCCTCCGAGAGCAACTCGCGTATCCAGGCGTCGCGCTGCCCGAATTTCGTCATTGACGCGCCGATTACTGCGACTCCCATACCTGTGCCGTCACAGGGGTGGCGTGTATGTATTACGGTCCGACCTATAGAACGAGCGGAATGTTCAGGGAGTCGTCGTGACGACCGACAACCCCGATGCCGGCTGGTCCCCGGCTAGCGAGACGAGCAACCGCCAGCCGTCCGCGGTCCGTTCGGCGTGGGCCATCTGCGGCGTGACGCTCGTCCGGCGCAGCAGTTCGACGACGAGGGGCAACACCGGACAGCGAAGGTCCGACAGCGTCGGGCGATAGTTTCGTAGCGTGATATGTTTCCGACACCGGCCCGGGCCACCGGCCGCGGGCTCCATCTCCGCCTCGTTGACCAGCCCCGCCGCTTCGAGGGCCGCGAGGGCGCCCCGAACCGGGTCCGGCCCGCTCGGCTTCCGCGGTAGCTGGCCGGCGGCTTCCCGGAGCGTGTCCGCCTGGGCGTCCGGTTCGAGGTGGGCCGCGAGCGCCTCGGCCATGCTCTCCAGCATCGCCAGACAGAGCCGTTCGCGGTTCTCGGTCTCCTCGGCCGCTTCGAGGTAGCTGTCGATGACCGCCTCCTCGACGGACCGGTGCCGGCCCGACAGCACCTCGAACAGTGCCCCGGCCACCGTGTGACAGTACTCCGGGAGCGACGGCGGGGCGGCGTCGACGGGGTCGGTCCCCCAGGGCGCTTCACAGACGATGAGCCCGTGGACGGTGACGCGGGGGTCGTACCGCCGGAGGGCGCTCCGGTAGGCGGTCGCCACGCTGGCGGCTTCGGCGGCCGTCTCGCGGTCGGGGAACTGCATGCCCGACACCGGGAACGGCGCTGCGCCCGTCCGGGCGCTCACGACCCGATACGGGCCGACGGCGACAGCGAGGTCCGAGAGCCTGTCACGGATGTCCGCGAGCGTTCGTCCGACCATCGTCTCTACAGGTCCCCGGCAACGATGTCGGCGACGCGCTGGCGGTCGAACAGTTCCCGGTCCACGTCGTACACCTGCGATGCGGCCCGTTCAGTCAGGACCAGGTTCGTTATCGGCCCCTGATACAGCGAGCCGCCGCGGTACACGTTTCCGTTCCGGACCGCCGTCAGTTCGCTCCCGGTCGGGTCCGCTTCGAGCGAGCGGACGACCGTCTCCTCGAACTCGGCCCGCGTCTTGTTCTCCTGGCCCCGCAGGAGGAGGTACTCGGGGTCGATGTCCAGTAGGGTCTCGAAGTCGACCTGGCTCCGGTCGGAGTGGAAGTCCCTGACGTCCGTCTCCGCGAAGGCGTCGCGCACGCCCAGGTCTCGCCACTGCTTGAAACTCGTCCCGTCCTCGATGAGGTACGGCGAGAAACTGGTGGGCTCGTCGCTGCCGGCCCAGGCGATGGCCACTTCCGGCCGCTGTGAGTCCGACTCCGGGACGACGTCCCCCAGCGTCGCCTGGAACTCCCCGTGGAGGGACTGGAACGCGTCGAACCGGTCGGTCCGCTGGAACGCCTGTGCCAGTTTCCCGAAGGCCTCGTACAGCGTGTAGTAGGTGTAATCGTGCCACTCGTAGCCGGTCGAGAAGATGCTGTTCCCGAAGAAAGGTGCGACCCGGGTCTCGATTTCCTCGACGTCGGACCGGTCCCAGGACCCGCGGCTCCGGAGGAAGTTCGGGTCCATGACGTGGATGTCGGCGTCCATCTCGTAGAACTGCTCCTTGCCGACGCCGCTGTCGCCCCACAACTGCCGAATCGAGCTCCCGTCGACGCTGACGCCCGGAATCCCGTCGTAGTACTGGGTGTGATACCGGGACGGTAACCAGACGCCCTCGGGCGGTTCGAGACCGAGCGCGATACCCATGTCCGCACAGCTCCCGTTGTTGGCGACCCAGACATCGGGCACGGACTCGAAAGTGGCCTCCCCGACCGGCTCCATCGAGACGGCGTACCCCGATTCCGTCGACGTCTCGGTCACGACGTCCGTCGACTCGGTGCTGGACTGGCCCGAACAGCCGGCGACGGCCCCCGCCAGCCCGACGCCGGTCGCAACGATGTACTCTCGTCGGCCCATATATTTTTAGGTTCGCCTAATACATTTAAGCGTTCCCATATTTAGGTGCGCCAAAAACGCCGAAACCGCCGGCCCGTGACGCGGCCTCCGTCACTGGGAATCCACACAAGATATATCCGTGTGTGCTAACCACACACAGAATATGCAGGAGGCTTGGCTCCAACTGCAATGTCCGGGCTGTTCAGTTAGCTGGGAAGAACGCGTGTCCGACCTCCCGGCCCCGGAGACGCAGTTCGCCTGCGACGACTGTGGGACCGAACGGTCACTGTCGGAGTTCATGCGGACCGCCCGTGACCTCGAAGTACTGCAGGAGTTTACCGAAGCCTAGTACCGCGCTCGCGCCGCCGCCTTCCACTCCTCGCCGCGCTCGACCTCGTTCGGGCGGCGGCGCTTGCCGAAACTCGCCAGCCGGCCGGCCAGCGTCCACTCGTCGACGTACTCGACCGCGTCGCGCTGCTGAGTCGCCACGGCGGCCCGCTGGCGCTCGGTCAGGTGAGTGCCGACCGCGGCGGTGATAGCGGCCGCCTCGGCCTGGGAAGCGTCGGCTGGAATCGACAGCGAAGGGCCCTCGCTGTGCTGTGTGGGCTCGTGTGCCCCCATGTTACAGCGGGATGTTGCCGTGGTCTTTCGGCGGGGTGTCCTCGCGCTTGCGCTCCAGGAGTTCCAGGTCCTGGATGAGGCGCTTGCGCGTGTCCTTCGGTTCGATGACGTCGTCGAGGTAGCCACGTTTCGCCGGCCCGTACGGGTTGGCGAACTCGTCGCGGAACTCGTCCATCAGTTCCTGGCGCTTCGCGTCCGGGTCGTCGGCCTCCGCTATCTCGGTCCGGTAGAGGATGTTGACCGCCCCGCGGGGACCGAGCACCGCCATCTCAGACCCGGGCCAGGCGTAGTTCACGTCGCTGCCCAGGAACTTCGAGGACATGACGATGTACGCGCCGCCGTAGGCCTTCCGGACGACGACCGACAGCAGCGGCACCGTCGCCTCGGCGTAGGCGTAGATTAACTTCGCGCCCCGCCGGATGATGCCGTTGTGCTCCTGGTCGGTGCCGGGCATGAACCCGGGCACGTCGACGAGCGTGAGGATGGGGATGTTGAACGAATCGCAAAAGCGCACGAACCGGGCGGCCTTCTCCGCCGCGTCGATGTCGAGCGTCCCCGCGCTCACGCGTGGCTGGTTGGCGACGACGCCGACCGACCGGCCGTCCAGCCGCGAGAAGCCGATGACGACGTTGCGCGCCCAGTTGCCGTGGACCTCGAAGAAGGACTCCTCGTCGACGATGCTGTCGACGACCTTCGTCATGTCGTAGGGCTTGCGCGGGGCGGACGGGACGATGTCGGTCACGCCGGGAATCTCCCGGTCGGGGTCGTCCCACGGCTTGACCCGCGGCGGGTCCTCCATGTTGTTCGCCGGGAGGTACGACAGGAGACGGCGGATGTTCTCCAGGGCCTCCTCCTCGGAGGGGTACGAGAAGTGGGCCACGCCGGACTTCGTGGAGTGTGAGCCCGCACCGCCCAGTTCCTCCTTGGACACCTGCTCGCCGGTGACCGTCTCGATGACGTCCGGCCCGGTGATGAACATGTGGCTGGTGTCCTGGACCATGAACGTGAAGTCGGTCAGGGCCGGACTGTAGGTGGCCCCTCCGGCACACGGCCCCATAATCGCGGAAATCTGTGGAATGAGGCCGCTGGCCTTGGTGTTGCGCTCGAAAATCTTGGCAAAGCCCACCAGGGAGTCGACTCCCTCCTGGATGCGTGCGCCGCCGGAGTCGTTCAGGCCGATGACGGGCACGCCGTTCTCGATGGCCCGGTCCATCACCTTGCAGATTTTGTCGGCGACCACCTCGCCCACGGAGCCCCCGAGCACGGTGAAGTCGTGGGCGAACAGGAACACCTTCCGCCCGTCGACCTCGCCGTAGCCGGTGACTACCGCGTCGCCGGCGAAGCGCTTCTCCTCCATCCCGAAGTTCGTCGACCGGTGCTCGACGAACGGGTCGACCTCGTTGAACGTCCCGTCGTCGACGAGGAAGTCGATGCGCTCGCGGGCGGTCATCTTGCCCTTCTCGTGTTGGGACTCGATGCGGGCCTCGCCGCCGCCGAGTTCGGCCTCGGCTCGTTTCTCTCGCAACTCCTCGACTGCGTCCTCGGGCGTCTCGTCGGCTGGTTCTTCCTGTTGACTCATGTTACCACTCCATCCCGCCGTTGACACCAAGTACCTGCCCTGTCATGTAACTCGACTCCTCGCTCGCCACGAACCTGACGATGCCGGCGATGTCCTCGACGCGCGCGAACCGGTCGAGAGGGATTTCCCGCAGAATCTTCTCCTGGACGCGCTCGGGCACCTCCTCCAGCATGTCGGTCTTGACGAACCCGGGCGCGACGCAGTTCGCGGTCGACCCCGTGTGTGCCAGTTCCAGCGCGAGCGTCCGCGTGAACCCGAACAGCCCCGACTTCGTCGTCGCGTAGTTGGCCTGCCCGATGTTGCCCTGCTGGCCGACGACGCTGGAGATGTTTATCAGCCGGCCGTGGTCCGCCTCGCAGATGTCGTCGTAGAACGCCTTCGTCCCGTTGAACACGCCGCCAAGGTTCACGTCGATGACCGTCTCCCAGTCCTCCCGGGTCATGTTCTCGAACTTCTTGTCGATGGTGATGCCGGCGTTGTTGACGAGCACGTCGGCGGGGCCGAACTCGTCGACCACCTTCTCACGCATCGCCCGGACCTCGTCGAGTTTCGCCACGTCGGCCTGTGCCGCGATGGCGGTGCCGCCGCTCTCGCGGATGTCCTCGACGACGGCGCGGGCTTCCGCCTCCGAGGAGCGGTAGTTGACGACGACGTTGGCCCCGTGAGCACCGAGGTCTCTGGCGATTCCGCGGCCGATACCGCGCGAGGACCCGGTGACGACACAGGTCTGATTGTCCAGGTTCATCTGTGGTTCCGGGTAGCCCTGTCGCTTCCTACGCTCATAACCTACTCTGGCAAAGCACAGCCAAATAACAGTTCTCCTAATACTGCATTAAACGCGGGATCTAAAATATAATGACGCTCCGATTCCGAGCGGTATGACAATCAGAAAACGAATTCACGTGGGAAACAACGAGAGAACGGCAAATATTTTAGGATGGCCTAAAGAGGTGGGGACAACACATGACAGCCGACATCTGCGTGATGGTCCCGACGATTCGAAACCACGAGTGTATGCGGTCGTACTTCCAGAACGCCCGCGACCACGGGTTCGACCTGGACCGGCTGTTCGTGGTGCTCATCACCGAGGACTTCTGTGACACCGACGCGATGGAGGCGATGCTGGAGGAGGAGGGCGTCGACGGGACCGTCTACGACGGGACCGCCCGCGAGGCGTGGTTCGAGACCCACGGCGCGGGCGAGTACGCACACCTCATCCCCGAGGCGAGCCACGCCCAGACCTCGTTTGGCCTGCTCTACATGTGGGCCAACGACTACGAGTACGGGGTGTTCATCGACGACGATACGCTGCCTCACGAGGACGCGGACTTCTTCGGCACGCACATGGAGAACCTCGCCTACGAGGGCGAAATCGAGGCGGTCAGCTCCGACGAGCAGTGGGTCAACGTCCTCTACCAGAACGAGGACGGCCACGGGCTGTACCCGCGCGGCTATCCCTACGCCGCGATGGACGAGACGGTCGAGACCGAGACGACCGGGGTCGACGACGTGGTCGCTTCACAGGGCCTCTGGACCAACGTGCCGGACCTCGACGCCGTCCGCATCCTCATGGACGGGGACCTCCAGGGGCAGGCCCAGACCCGCACCGCCGCCGAGGACTTCGGCGAGGACTTCGTCGCGGCCGAGGGCCAGTACCTCACCGTCTGCTCGATGAACCTCGCGTTCCGCCGGGAGGTCGTCCCCGCGTTCTACCAGCTCCCGATGGACGACAACGAGTGGGACGTGGGCCGCTTCGACGACATCTGGTCCGGCGTCTTCCTCAAGCGGGCCTGTGACGTGCTGGGCAAGCAGATATACAACGGCGACCCGCTGTGTGAACACAACAAAGCGCCCCGCTCGACGTTCTCGGACCTCACCAACGAGGTCCACGGGCTCGAACTCAACGAACACGTCTGGGAAATCGTCGACGAGGCCGGCGCGGACGCCGACTCCTACGCCGAAGTGTTCGAGGACATCGCCGTGGCGATGGCCGAAGGGGACTTCAGCGACTGGGAAAACGGTGCCTTCCTTAACTACTGTGGGGAGTTCATGCTCGACTGGCTGGACTGCCTCGACGAACTGGAAGACGCCGCGACCCAGCGGGCATCCGCAACCGCGGACGACTAGAAAGGCCTAAGTTGTTTAGGCAACCCTAAATCAAACAATGAGCGATTCTACCGACACGGCTGGACGCAACGTAACGCAGTCACGGCGGCGCTTCCTCGCTCTCGGCGGCACAACTGCCGCGACAGCGCTCGCGGGCTGCTCCGGTATTCTCAGCGGCGGCGACGGCGGTGACGGTGGGACCGGCGCGGGTGCCGGCCAGATTTCTCTGTCCGACTTCCGCGGCTCCGGCCCGCTGGTAGCACAGCGTGACGCCCCCGGCGGCACCTCAATCGAGGACCTGCCGGACCTCAGCGGCGAACTGACGCTGTATCTCGGCGGCGGTGAGGGTGGCCTCTACCTCGACCTCATCAATCTGTTCGAACAGCTGTACCCGGACTTCACGGCGAACCACCGGCTCGAAGCCTCCAGCGACCTCGCAAACACCATCATCGAGGAAAACGAGGCCGGCGCGAGCCCCGCCGACGTGTTCATGTCCATCGACGCCGGTTCCCTCGGTGCGGTGGCAAACGCCGGCGCGACCGCGAGCCTCCCCGAGGAGGCGCTGTCGACAGTCCCCGAGGCCTACCAGGACAGCGAGGGGCGCTGGGTCGGCATCGCCGGGCGCGCCCGCGCGATTCCGTACAACACGAACCAGATATCCGAGTCCGACATCCCGTCGACGGTCCGGGAGTTCCCCGAGGCGGCCGCCCTCGAGGACAGCATGGGCTGGGCCCCGAGCTACGGCGCGTTCCAGTCGTTCGTCACTGCGATGCGGCTCATCCGCGGCGACGACGAGACGCGGGCCTGGCTCCAGGCGATGCAGGACCACGGCATCACGACCTACGACGACGAGTTCCGCGTCTCCAACGCCTGCGCCGACGGGGAACTGACCGCCGGCTTCGCCAACCACTACTACACGCTCCGGGTCCAGTCCGCCCGCGAGAGCGCGCCCATCGGCCTCGCGTTCACCGAGGGCGACGCCGGGGCGCTGGTCAACGTCTCGGGGCTGGAAATCATCGACGGGACCGACAGCGCCGACCTCGCGTCGAACTTCGTCCGGCACGTCCTCTCGGCGGAGGCCCAGGAGTTCTTCGCCACCCGGACGTTCGCCTACCCGATGATTCCGGGCGTCGCACCGGTCGGTGACCTGCCCCGCATCGACGACCTGAACCCGCCGGACATCAACCTGACCGAACTGGCCGACGTGGCCGGCACCGTCGACTTACTTCGGGACGCCGGCGTCCTCTAACATGGGCACGAAAGACCGGTACGAGCGGCTCCGGGAGCAGGCGACGACCTCGGAACGAGACTCGTCTCCGAACACGCTGCTCGCAGTGGTCTCACTGGCGATTTCGCTGCTGTTGCTGTCGCCGCTGGTGTGGGTGTTCATCCGGGCGGGCGAAATCGAGTTCGCGCGCGCGCTGGAACTGCTGACCAGCGACACGACCGTTTCGGTGACGCTGAACACGCTGGCGCTCGTGACCGGCGTCACCGTCGCCTCGATTGTCATCGGCGTCCCGCTGGCGATTCTCACCGTCCAGACAGACCTGCCGTTCAGGCGGTTCTGGACGATTACGTCCGCGCTGCCGCTGGTCGTCCCGAGCTACATCGGGGCCTTCGCGTTCGTCTCGGCGTTCGGGCCCCGCGGGGTCCTCGCGGACCTGCTCTCGCCGCTCGGTGTCGAGCAAATCCCGACGATTTACGGCCTCCACGGCGCGATACTCGTGTTGACGCTGTTTACGTACCCCTACGTGTTCCTGACCACGCGCGCGTCGCTGCTGTCGTTCGACGGGACCGTCGTCGAGGCCGCCCGGACGCTGAACCACACCCGCTGGGAGGCGTTCCGCCGCGTCACGCTGCCACAGATTGCGCCGGGCATCGCCGCCGGCGCGTTGCTGGTGGCGCTGTACGCCCTCTCGGACTTCGGGACACCGGCGATTATGCAGTACGACGTGTTCACGCGGATGATATACAACGAGTTCGGCGCTCGCCGGCTGGACTACGCCTCCGTGCTCTCGATGCTGTTGCTCGTGATGGCGCTTGGCATCCTCGCCGTCGAGTCCCGTCTCAGCGCCGGGCGGGACGGGGCCTACGTCAGCAGCGGCTCCCGCCGGCCCGGGCGCATCCGACTGGGCTACTGGAAGGGGCCGGCGCTGCTGTTTTGCGGCGCTATCGCGTCGCTGTGTCTGGTGCTTCCCGTCGGCATCCTGCTCCAGTGGCTCCTCCGTTCCGGCACGGGTTACAGCGGCGGCGGCTTCAGCTTCGAGGCGGCTTACGCCTGGAACTCGGTCGGCCTCGCGGCCGCCGCGGCCGCCATCTGCGTCGTGGCGGCGCTCCCGATAGCGTACCTCTCCGCCCGGGGCAGTTCCGGCCTCTCGTCGCTCCCCGAGCGGGCGACGTACGTCGGCTACGCCGTCCCCGGGGTCGTCCTCGGCCTGGCGCTCGTGTACCTGGGGCTCCGGTACGTCCCGTTCCTGTACCAGAGCGTCATCCTGCTGGTGTTCGCCTACGTGGTCCGGTTCCTGCCCCAGGCCGTCGGGACGACCGAGTCGTCGATTCTCCAGGTCGACCCGCAGTACATCGAGGCGGCGCGGTCGCTTGGCTATCACCCCCTCTCGGCGTTCCGGAAGGTCGTCCTGCCGCTGGTCGCACCGGGCATCGCCGCCGGGGCCGCGCTGGTGTTCTTGACCACCATGAAGGAATTGCCGGCAACGCTGATGTTACGCCCGACGGGCTTCGAAACCTTCGTCACGTACATCTGGCTCGTCCAGGGTGCCGGCTACTACGGACAGGCGGCGGTCCCAGCTCTCGTGCTCGTCGGCCTCTCCGGACTCTCGATGCTGGTCATTCTTCGACGGGAGGACACAAGCTAATGTCTCGACAAACACGCACACAGCAAACGTCTGACTTCGACGACGTGGACGCGGCGGTAGCGAACCCGGACCGAACGGTCCTGGAACTGGACGACGTCTCCAAGGACTACGGACACGAGGTCGCCGTCGAGAACCTCTCGCTCGACGTGAAAGACGGGGAGCTGCTGACGCTGCTCGGGCCCTCGGGGTGTGGGAAGACGACGACGCTGCGGATGATTGCCGGGCTGGAGCGCCCCTCCGACGGCCAGATAGCCATCGCCGACGAGGTCATCGCCGACGGGTCCTCGTTCCGGAAACCCGAGGAGCGCAACGTCGGCATCGTCTTCCAGGACTACGCCCTGTTTCCCCACCTCACCGTCGCCGAGAACATCGCCTTCGGGCTGACCGAGATGGACGACGAGGCCGTCGCCGAGCGGGTCGACGAACTGCTCGAACTGGTCGACCTTGCGTCCCACCACGACAAGATGCCGAGCCAGCTGTCGGGCGGCCAGCAACAGCGCGTCGCGCTGGCCCGCTCGCTGGCCCCGGAGCCGGACGTCCTCCTGCTCGACGAGCCGTTCTCGAACCTGGACGTGCGCCTGCGCGTCGAGATGCGCGAGGAGGTCCGCAAGATTCTGAAGCGGGCCGGCGTCACCGCCATCTCCGTGACCCACGACCAGGAGGAGGCCCTCTCGATTAGCGACCGCGTCGCCATCATGAACGACGGGACCGTCGCCCAGGTCGGCGACCCCGCCGAGGTGTTCGAGAACCCCGAGAGCCGCTTCGTGGCGAGCTTCCTCGGGCAGGCGAGCTTCCTCTCGGCCCGGGTGACCAACGACGTCATCGAGACCGGACTGGGGTCGTTCGACGTGGACCTGCTGAACGGCCCGGTCGAAGCGTACAACGGCGCGATGGTCGACGTGCTGGTCCGCCCCGACGACCTGCAGGCGCTGCCGACGAACGAGTCCAAGGCCGACGGCTACGTCGTCCACCGCCAGTACAACGGCCCCTCGTTCGTCTACCGGGTCGAACTCCACAGCGGCGACGTCGTCCACTGCATGCACAACCACGTCGAGACGTTCGAGCCGGGCCAGCCGGTCGAAATCGACCTGGTCGCGGACCACGACCTGGCCTGGTATCCGACGGAATGAGCCGACTGCGCCGGCCGGGGGTCCAGGCGGGGCTGGTGGCACTGCTGGGCGGGGTCGTCGTCTTCGCCCTCGCTCACGTCGTCTTTCCACACCACACGACCAACCACGACGAGGGCGTCTACCTCCAGCAGGCGGCGATGTTGCTGGAAGGCCAGCTGTTCATGTACCCGCCGGTCGAGGAGTCGTTCCGGCCGTGGTTCTTCGTGGCCGACGGCGGCCGTCTGTATCCGAAGTACGCCCCGGTCCCGGCGGCGATGTTCGCCCTCGGGAAACTGCTCGGCGGCTACCGCGTCGCCCTGGGACTCACCGGGACCGGCGTGCTGGCGCTGACGTACCACACCGTCCGCGAGGCCTTCGACGCCCGGACGGGCGTGGTGGCGACCTTCCTCATGCTCGGGTCGCCGCTGTTCCTCGTCGAGGCCTCGGTGTTTCTCTCGTACGTGCCGGCGACGCTCTGGAACCTCGGGTTCGCCGCAGCGTATCTCCACGCCGACCGGACCGGGAGCCGGACAACGGCGGCGGGTGCCGGGCTCGCAATCGGCGTCGCCTTCTTCGCGCGGCCGTACACGGCGGTGCTGTTCGCGGCACCGTTCATCCTCCACGCGCTGTGGTCGCTCCGCACGCGCGACCCAGCGCGGTTCAAGCGCCTGTCGCTGACCGCCGCCGGCGGGCTCGCCGGCGTCGCCGCGACGCTCGCGTACAACCGCCTCGTCACCGGGTCGGCCCTGCTGTTCCCCTACGAGGTGTTCGCCCCGCAGGACGGACCGGGCTTTGGCCACCGGGAGATTCTGGGCTACTCCCGGGAGTTCACGCCGGCGATGTCGCTGGACGCCAACGCCGAACTCCTCTGGAAGCTCCTCACCCAGTGGGTCGTCGCCGGCCCGCTGGGGACGCTGGCCGCCGCCGTCGGACTTGGGACCGTCGCGCGCCGCGGGATGGACGACCGCCAGGCGGCCCTGGCCGGCGTGCTCCTGACGGTCCCGCTGGGCAACGGCTACTTCTGGGGCACCGTGAACATGCTCGGCGACCTGTCGGACCCGACCGACGGGCTGGTCGCCTTCCTGGGGCCGTTCTACCACCTCGACATGCTCGTCCCGCTGAGTGCCTTCGGTGCCATCGGCGTCATCGCGGTCGCCCGGCGGGCGCGACGGCTGGTCACCGACCGGGTCAGCGCCGACCGGGTCCGTCCGGCCCTGGTCGCGGTGGCGCTGTGTGGCGCGGCAGTTGGTAGCGGTGCAGTCGTCACGGCGGCGGCCGAGCCGGTCTCGGACAACTACGAGGTGACCCAGCAGCTCGAACAGGCCTACGAGCCCTTCGAGGAGCGCGACCTCGACGGAGGTCTCGTCTTGCTCCCGACGCCGTACGGCGACTGGCTCAACCACCCGTTCCAGTCGGTCCGCAACGACCCCGGCTTCGACGGCGACACCGTCTACGCGATGCAACACCGCCAGTTCGAGGTCGTCGACGCCTACCCCGACCGGACGTACTACCGCTACGTGTTCCGGGGGGAGTGGGTCCCGTACCTGGGCTTGCCCGTCGAGCCGCGGCTCCAGCCGGTGTCGGTCGCCGAGGGCCAGACGGTTCGGACGGACGTGTCGGCGTCGGTCCCCGATCAGGCCGCGCTGGTCTCGATACGGCTCACCAGCGCGGGCGAGAACGACTACGCGACCGTCACCGGGTCCGACCGGCTGGACCTGCGGCTCTCGACGGACCGGAACCGGACGCGGCTCACCGGCGACGGCGTCGACGACCGGGTGAGCGTGCCGACCCCGGACGACGGGATGGTGACGCTGATTATGTTCGTCGACTACGGCACCGGCGCAGGGTTCGAGTACCGCGCGGCGCTCCCGGTCGACCAGACGAGCGGGGGCGTCCGGACGCTGACGCCGCGGCTCGAAGTCTGCCGGGACCAGCGCCGCTGCGGCGGCGAGGCGGCGTACGTCCCGGGCACGCACCGCGACGGAATCGGACTGAACGCAACCACGACAACCGAACGCGCCTGACCATGCCGGACTACGAACTCACTAGACGCGACGCACTGAAAGCGCTCGGCGCGGCGGGCGTCACCGTCGGCGGCGCGGCCGCGCTCACCTGGGACCGGTCCGGGGACGACACCGCCGAGCGAAGCGAGGACGGCACCGAATCGACGTTCGGCGACCACGAGCGCGAGACGTACCTGGCCGTCGCCGACATCGTCTACCCGAGCGAGGTGGCCGGCGTCGAGGAGTTCGTCGACAGCTACCTCGCCGGGCGCACCGAGGCCGACCCCGAGCGGGCCGCCGACATGGCGGCCGTCGTCGCCGACCTGGACACGTACACCCGGGAGTGGGAAGATACCGCTTTCGTCGCGCTCGACGCGCCGACGCAGGAAGAGACGCTGCGGGGGATGGGCGTCCACGCCAGTGACCCGGACCCACACGGCGACCCGAGACACCGCGTGCGCTACTACCTCGTGAACGACCTCCTGTTCGCGCTGTACAGTTCACCCACCGGCGGCGAACTCGTCGGCATCGAGAACCCGCAGGGCTACCCCGGCGGAACGGGTAGCTACCGGCAGCCGCCGGGCGGGCGGTAGGCGCTACCGGAACCGCTCTTCGAGCGCGACCCGGACGATGGATTTGGCGATGGCCGCTCCGCCCGAGAACGGGTCGAGCTTCGTCTCGCCTTTCCGCTCGTCGTACTCGATGGGACGCTCGCGGACGTCGTAACCGCGCATCAGCGGCCGCATGAGCAGTTCGGCCGAGAGGCCGGTGTTTTCGGTCCAGACGATCTTGTGGAGCAGCTCACGGCGATACGCGCGCATCCCCGTGGTCGTGTCGTGGACGCGCTCGCCCATGAGCGCGCTCGCAAGCAGCGCGAACAGTTCGTTGCCCAGTTTGTTCAACCCCGGCATCTGGTCGGCCCCGTAGTAGAGGCGGTCACCGCTGACGACGTCGGCCCCGTCGTTGATTTCTTCGAGGAAGTCGGGGAGCCGCTCCATCGGATAGGTGTCGTCACAGTCCGTCGTGACGACGACCGGCCGGTCCGGCGTCAGCACGGCCTCCCGGACCGCTACGCCGTACCCCTGTGGCTCCTGTTCGACGACCGTGGCACCGTGGTCGCGTGCGATATCCGGCGTCCGGTCGCTGGACCCGTCGACGCAGACGACCTCGGCACGGCCGTCGGTCACCGCGTCGATGTCGTCCAGCACGGTCCCGATAGCGTCCTCCTCGTTGTACGTCCCCATGACGACTGCGAGGTCGTCGAAGGTGTAGCCGCTCGCTTCGTCAGCCCGTGAGCCCTGAATAGCCATTGCTCATCGGTCAGTACCCACGGTTCTTCAATGTTTAGGTTTGCCAAAATCAGAGGTCGGCGAGATACGTCTCCAGCGGGACCGCGTCGTCCCAGAGCCGCGCGAACAGGTCCCGCGCCCACGAGATAGCGCCGTCCGTCTCGGAGACGACCTTCGCGGACGGCCAGGACCCGTCCAGTTCCGGCAGCGTCAGTATCATCCAGTCGTCGGCGACGGCGAGCGCGTACGGGACCGGCGTGACGCGGACGGCGGTCGCTTCGTACCGGTTCGTATCGACCGAGCCGGCCTCCGAGTCGAGCAGTTCGTCGATGACGGTACAGCTCACCACCAGCCTCGAATCGGCGTTGTCGGGCATCGCTGCCTCGTACTCGGGGTGGTAGACGGGCGAGACGACGTCACAGTGGGAGGCGCTCTCGACGCGGGACACGACTTCGCGGACCGGTCGGTTGATGTCCGTCTGCGTGCCCCGAACGACCGTGTACCCCTCGAGTTCGGCGAGGCGGCACCGGAACGACCGTGGGAGCACCGCCGTGTCGTGGTGCTCCCAGTACTGGGGGTCGCTGGCGAGGTGGTCCTCCAGGCGTCGCTGGCGGTGAATCGTATCGGCGACGAGTCGTCCGGTGCCGGTGAGCCGCCAGCCGTCGTCCGTCGAGGTGACCAGGCCACGCCCCTCGAGGTTCGATAGCGCGTCGTAGATGGCGGACTCGCTCGCGTCGACCGCCGACAGCAGTTCGCTCGTTGACTCGGCGCCAGGACACAGCGAACCGACGATGTCGGTCCGGACGGACGAGGTTCGGACGTACTGGATGGCCGATTCTACGCCCATGGTGTCCCCATGCACCACATCTCATAGCTGACGCACATATCAGTTTCCATCTGTAATGGAATCCTCCTCCGGACCCGAGCTATTCTCCCGAGCGCGGGATATTATTCCAGCCAATGTGTCCATCTTTTTTATCGCTGCCGTCGGATAGACAGTTGCTGTCCACGTATGACCGCGTCCCCGCTGAACACAACGGAACGCGTCAGTCATGTAGAACTGCTGCGTTCGGATCTGGCGATGTCGTGCCTCTGACATAATTCGCCGGCCCGACGGGTCGTGCACTCACCGTGGGTTGCCCGCCCGCGGTGGGCATCGTCTTCGCTGTCGGTTCGCCCGGACGCGACTCACCACTCAACCGACGTGAGACGCGGCGGCTCCGGTCAGTTCTCCGGCGGCGCGTCCGTCCCGATACGTATCTCGTAGGCTTCGATGTCCTCGAACGCGGCCACCTGTCCGCCGACTTCGACCGCCCCCTCGGCGGTCTGGACGACCAGCGTCGCCACCTCGCGGTTGGAACTGAACGACGCCTGGTCGACCTTCCCCTCGACAACCCGGTGGTCCCCCGTCTCCACGTCCCGGCCTTCGATGGTCGCGTAGAACTCACCGTCCAGCGACATCAGGTCCGAGACACACCGCCGAATCGTCCCGTAGCGGCGCGGGAACGGGAGCCCCTCGCCGTCGCTGGCAATCGTCTCGGCGGTCGTCCACAGCACCGTGTTGAGGAACCCGGACACCAGGAACCCGAGCTCCGAGCGGTTGAAGATGACGCCGTAGCGGTCCGTGTCACCGCGGACGCTCTCCCGGGTCGCGTACATCGAGTAGTTCCCGTCGGCGACGGCGACGACCGGCGTCGTGATACCGCGCCGGGCCTTCACCGTGGTCGCGATGGACTCGTAGTCGAACCGCTCCGGGTCGGGGGCGTCCACGCCCGGCGAGATGAGTATCTCGATGGCGATGCCTGACTGCTTCCGGGCCGCGAGCCTGTCCTCGAACCGCTCCAGCAGGGCCGGTGTCAACGACAGCGTGAGTTCGTACTCGGCCGCCTCGATGATGTCTTCGAGGTAGCGAAGTATCGTCGGTCGGGACTTGACGAGCGAGACGGCCTCGGGCTCCCGGGCGGGGGCCGTGTAGCGCGAGGACAGGTCCTCGACGAGGTCGTCGAGCGAGTCCTGAATCCCCTCGAAGGCCTCCCGCGGGTCGATGGCGAGGACCTTCATCGGGCGGGACTCCTTGAGCTCGACCAGCCCGACGTCGCTGAGGCTCCGGACCGTATCGTACACCCGGGGCTGTGGAATGTCCGTGTTCTCCGATATCTCCGACGCTGTCATCTCACCGTGTTGAAGCACGGCCAGGTAGGCGGAAATCTCGTACTCGCCGAGATTGAACCGCGCGATTACCTGCTCGAGCGATGCTTCCAAGTCGTCACTAGACATATTGGGGGGTTTGCGAGTCGAGTACTAAGAACTTCGGCACTCTAGTCATGAAACGATTTCAGGACCTTTGACACTGTCTTCATGTGACTATACGTCCTTGTTTCGCGTTCCGTCGGCCGGGGCGACCGCCGCGAAAGACGGCTCGTGGCCGTCGCGTTACTGGTAGGCGCTGGCCATCTGCGAGACGACGCTCGACGGCTCGCTGCCGGAGTTCAGCGACGAGATGGCGGACTCGAGCGACGACAGGATAGACGGCGGGGCTGCCAGGCCGTGTGCGACGGACGGCGGCTGGGCCTCGCTGTTCTGGAAGTCCGCTATCTGGTCCTGCGAGAACGCGTTGAACGGCTCCGTGTCCACGTCGGTCCGTGGC
This sequence comes from Haloarcula sp. DT43, assembly GCF_037078405.1. Lineage (NCBI taxonomy): Archaea > Methanobacteriati > Methanobacteriota > Halobacteria > Halobacteriales > Haloarculaceae > Haloarcula > Haloarcula brevis. The sequence continues at coordinate 334,501 of NZ_JAYMGZ010000004.1, forward strand.
GGAATCGACCCTTTCCGGGGGTTGAAAATCTCCTGTGCCTCCGCCGTGCCGACGAACTGGCACCACAGCGTGGTCGCTTCCGGCGACGGGTTGTTGACGGGGTACGGGAACGAGTCCATGTTCAGCGCGTAGTAGCCCTCGGTCCCCGGGAACGGGACGTGGTCCCACTCCTCGCCGTACGTGAGGTCGTTCGTGATGTACGTCCCGGCCGCCCAGTCACCCTGGTGGAGGAACGCCGCTTCGCCGTTGATGACCTGGTTGTTCGCCTCGGTCCAGGAAATCGAACCGGCGTCGCTCGGGATGTAGTCGAGGTAGGACTGCGTGGTCTCGACCGCCGACTCCAGCGCGTCGCTGTTGGCCTCGACCTCGCCGTCCTGGAAGATGGCGGTGTAGGTATCGGCGTCGGTCTCGCCGAGCAAGACCGTCGCGAACATCTGGAAGCTGGACCACGGCGACCCGGTCTGGTGTGCCATCCCGGTGTAGCCGGCCTCCTCGACCGTCTGCAGCGCCCCGACCACGTCGGAGGGGGTTTCGAGGGACGTCGGGTCGACACCGGCGTCCTCGACGACTTCGACGTTGTAGAAGAGGTTGTTGATACGGTGGATGTTGAGCGGGACCGTCACGTAGTTCCCGGCGGGCTGGGCCGCGTCCTTGACACCCTGGAGGTAGGCGTCCTCCATGTCGTTCTCGGACCACACGGAGTCGCCGATGTCCGCCAGTAGCTCCGCGTCGGTGAACGGAAGCAGGTTGTTGCCGGGCCAGGCCTGCCACGTGCTCGGGTGGTTGCCGTTCTGGACCCGCGTCCGGATGTTCGCCTGCAGGTTCTCGCCCGCGCCGCCGGCGATGAGGTTCTCGTCGAAGGGGACGTCCGGGTTTTGCTCCCGGAACGCGTCCATGACGGCCTGAATCGCTTCCAGCCCGTCGCCCTCACCCCACCAGTGGGCGACTTCCAGTGTGTTGTACTGGGAGCCGCTGTCAGTACTGCCGTCGCTGCCGTCGCTGCCGTCGCCGCTCCCGCCATCGCCGCCGTCGGAGCTGCCGCCGTCACTCCCACCGCAGCCAGCGAGCGAGGCCGCACCTGCTGCGCCGGCAATCCGAAGAGCGTTACGCCGCGTCAACCGTCTGTCCGAAGTGTCCTCAGTCATGGTTGCACCAATACCTCACAATTCCTTATCGAAGATTCCTACTTAATACTTCTGTATAACGAAAAGCGGCGTTTGACATTCGTCCCGACCCGGAAATATCGACTCTAACTGCCGAAATACCGGGTTTCTGAGTTTGAATAAATTAATCTAATTCGAGTAAATACCTTGTGAATTCATATCTGTTTTCTTATATTCCGGCCGTAAAGCGCTCCCTATATCGCCCTTATTCGGACTATATTGCCGTCGAAAACCTCGGGCGCGGTGTGGCCCTGCCTACAGCGAGTCGAACTCGACGACTGCCTTTATCTGGTCGTCCCCGTCTTCGAAGGCCGCCTCGACGTGTGCCGGGTCCGTCACCGTCGTGACCAGGTCGTCGAGCAGCCACTCCGGGAGTTCCTGTAACGTCTCGACGGCGTCCTCGAAGTGCGAGACGTGGGAGTTGACCGTGCCGATGAGACACTTGTTGTGGAGGACGATGTCGTTGTGCAGCGACCCGCCGTCGACCTCGAACTCCCAGGGTTCGGGGATGCCGAGCAACACGCCGACGCCGTTCTGGTCGAGCGCCTTGACCGTCTGGACGGCGTGGGGGGCGAACCCGGTCGCCTCGTAGACGTAGTCCATCGCCTCGTAGTCGGCCGGGAGTTCGTCCACCGGCGTCTCGCGGGAGTCGACGTACGTGCTGCCTATCTCGTCGATGATGTCGACCGTCGGGTCGGGCCGGTCCCGCCGACCGACGCAGTAGGTCCGGTCGTACTCCTGGTCGAGCATCCACAGCGTCAGCAGGCCGAGCGATCCGTTGCCGAGCACGCAGGCCGACTCCGGCCGCCAGTCGAAGGGTGCCCGCGTGGCGTAGGCGTGCTCGTTTGCTTTCTCGGTAATCGAGAGCGGTTCGACGAGGAAGCCGTACTCGGCGACCGACTCCGGGACGGGGACGAGGAAGTCCGCCGGCGAGGTGAAGTACTCCGCCATGAAGCCGTGTTCGCCGACGATGCCCCGCTCGACGTAGTCGCCGTCGGGAGCCATGTCCGGTTCGCCCCGCCGGAAGTACTCGTTGGTCTCCCCGTCCGGCTTCCGTCGGACGGTCGGCGCGACGACCTGCCCCGCCTCGAGCCCCGTGCCATTGGGCTCTTCGACGACGCCGACCGCCTCGTGTCCGAGAACCATGTGGTCTGCCCCGTCGGGGAACCCGCCGTGGGACCCGTTCAGGACCTCGTGGTCTGTGCCGTCAACACCGACGCGGAGCGTCCGGACGAGTGCCTCGCCCGGGTCGGGCGACGGTCGCTCCCGCTCCAGGAGCTGTGGCCCGTCGTCGCCCCGCGTCACACCAATCACTTTCATGCGCAGGCAGAGAGTGAGAACACTGGGGATTAAGTCTTTCTTCAGGGCTCCGTCTCGCCGACGCGAACGGCCGCGCCGGTCTCGCTGGAGCGGTAAATCGCGTCCATGACACGCTGGACCCGGAGCGCCTGCGCGACGGTGTTCTCCGACGGTGGCGTCCCGTCCCTGACAGCGGAGACGAACCGCGCCTGCTCCCGGCGTTGCGGGTCCGACCGCCGCGTCTCGACGTCGGTCGTCCGGTGGTGCATCGCCCCGGTGTCGGCCGTCTCGAACAGCGTCAGCGACTGGTCCGCGAGGTCGAGCCGTGCCCCGGCCTCGGTCCCACGGACGTAGTACTCCTGGCTGTCCGGCCGGTTCGTCGCCCACGCGACCTCCAGTGAGACCGTCGTGCCGTCCTCACAGCGGACGAAGGCGCTCGTCGAATCGTCGACGTCGAAATCGTCTGCCCCCCGGTCCTCGCCCCACATCTCGACGTAGGCGTAGTCCTCGTCGACGCCGAACTGGGACCGCGTCTCGCCCGTCACTTCGACGACCTCGGGGTGGTCGGCGACGTGCAGCGCCAGGTCGATGGCGTGGGCCCCGATGTCGATGAGCGAGCCGCCGCCGGCCACGTCCCTGCGCGTGAACCACGACCCCCGGCCGGGGACGCCCCGCCGCCTGACGTAGTTGGCCTCGACGTGTGACACCTCGCCAATCTCGCCCGCGTCGCGGTAGCCCACCAGCGTCCGGACCGGGTCGGCAAAGCGGTTGTGGAAGCCGACCATACAGAAGCCGTCTGCCGCTTCAGCGGCCGCAGCGATGCGCTCTGCGCTTTCGAGGGTGTGGGCCAGCGGCTTCTCGACGAGCACGTCCAGGCCGGCTTCCAGCGCCGCCACGACGTACTGCTCGTGGTACCGGTTCGGCGTCGTCACCAGGACAGCGTCGACGGCCCCGAACATCGCCGCGGCGTCCTCGTACACTGCCGCGTCGTACGTGTCGGCGAACCGCTCGCGCGCGTCGGGGTCGACGTCGACGCCCGCCGTTATCGACACCGGCTGGTCGAGCTGCCGGAGGTTGGTACAGTGGATGGTCGCGATGTTCCCCAGTCCGATGACGCCGATTCGAACCGTCTCAGTCATGTGTCTGTAGGGTTACACTCCGAGCCCGGTTAATACAACTGCCGCTCGCGCTCTTCCCGCTCCTCCTCCTGTTCCTGTTTCGCCTTCTCGCGGCGTCGGCCGCGCCGGTACTGGATGATGCCCGGGAGTATCTTGTTTTTCAGGTCGAGGACGAACGACACGATGCCGTACGACCAGAAGAAAAACAGGACGAGCATCCCGGTCCAGTACAGCGTGGCGAGGTGGCTGCTCATTTCAGTCGTCGGACTCCACTTCGCCGCCGCTTCCGGAGGCGGTCTCCTCTGTCTCGTATGGCATGAGGTCGTGGACGATGGCCTCGCCCGTGGCGGAGTCGAACAGGTGGACGTTCCGCCGGTCGATGACGACCCCGACCTGCTCGTCCTCCGCGAGGTCGGAGTCCGGGTCGATGCTCATCAGCAACTGGTCGTTCGTCGCCATCTCCTGGTCCATGGACGTCTCGCCGTCGCCCAGCAGCAAGTACGCGAATATCTCGTCGCCCATCGGTTCGAGGATGTCCGCCCTGGCCTGTATCATCCCCGACGGGTCGGGGACTTCCTCCCGGAGGTCGCCCGGGTAGATGTCCTCCGGACGGATGCCGAGGGTCACGTCGTCGCCGACGCTGACGCCCTCGACCGAGGCGGGGTTGAACGCGAGCGAGAAGTTCGGCGTCTCCAGGGCGTCCTCGGTGACCGTCCCCTCGATGAAGTTCATCGACGGCGAGCCGATGAAGCCGGCCACGAAGAGGTTGTCCGGCTCGTTGTAGCAGGTCAGGGGCGGGTCTATCTGCTGGAGCTGGCCCGAATCCAGGACGGCGATGCGGTCCGACAGGGTCATCGCCTCCTCCTGGTCGTGGGTCACGTAGATGATGGTCGTGTCCAGTTCCTTGTGCAGGCGCTGGAGTTCCGTCCGCATGTGGACCTTGAGCTTCGCGTCCAGGTTCGCCAGCGGCTCGTCCATCAGGAACACGTCCGGCTCGCGCACGATGGCGCGGGCGATGGCGACGCGCTGGCGCTGACCGCCCGACATCTCTTCGGGCATCCGGCCGAGCATCCCCTCTAGCTGGACGATGTCGGCGGCCCGCTCAACCCGGCGGTCGATTTCGTCCTGCGGGTAGTCCCGCAGGCGCAGCCCGAAGGAGATGTTGTCGTACACGTCCATGTGGGGAAACAGCGCGATGTTCTGGAACACCATCGCGATGCCGCGGTCCTTCGGCGGGAGGTTCGTCACCTCGCGGTCGCCGATGTAGATTTCGCCTTCGGTCGGAATCGTCAGCCCGGCGATGGTCTCCATCGTCGTCGACTTCCCACAGCCCGACGGCCCCACGAAGCAGATGAACTCCCCGTGGTCGATGTCGAGGTTCATGTCGTCGACCGCGGTGACCACGTCACCCTGGTCGTCGTAGCGTTTCGTCACGTGTTCGAGTCGTACTCGTGCCATTGTGTTACTCCTTGAGTGCGCCTGAGGTCAGTCCGCTGACGATGCGTTCCTGTGCGACGACCACGAGGATGACGACGGGGAGGACCCCGACGATGCTCGCGGCCGCCATGAGGTTGTACTGGGTCGTGTACTGGGTCTGATAGCTGAGGATGCCGCCGACGATGGGCGACCAGTTCGTCGCCTCCGGCGAGGTCGCCATAATCGAGCTGAAGAAGTACTCGTTGTAGACGGCGATGAACGTCAGCACGGCCGCGGTCGCCACGCCCGGCGCGGACAGCGGCATGATGACCCTGAACAGCGCGCCCAGTCGCGTCGTCCCTTCGACCCGCGCGGCGTCCTCCAGGCCGTCCGGAATCTGGCCGTAGAACGTCGTCAGGATGAAGATGGACAGCGGCATGAACAGGGCGCTGAACGGCAGCACCATCGACCCCGGCGTGTTCAGCATCCGGGGCGGTGTAAACAGCGGGATGTCGGTGAACGGCACCGTAATCGGGGCGTTACCGGCGAACGCCTGGAACAGCGGGATGACGAACGCGGCCGGCGGGAAGTAGCTGATAGCGAGGATGCCGAGCATCAGCAGCGCGCGGCCGGGGAACCGCAGGCGACCGAACACGTAGCCAGCCAGGCTCGCCACGAACAGCACGATGACGGTCGTCGTGACCGCCAGCGCGAAGCTGTTCAGCATGTACAGGTGGAACGGCACCTGCTCGAAGACGGTGACGAAGGCACCTGGATTGAACCCCTTGGGCACCGGCAGCGGGAACGTCCCGCTGACGCCGAAGAGGTTCACCGTCGGGAGGAAGCTCCCGGCGAGTAAGTTCCCCTCAGGGGTCACTGCCAGGACGACGAGCCAGTAGAAGGGGAACAGCGTCGTCACCAGGAAAAACACCATCGCCGCGTAGAACAGCGCCCGGTACACCTTGTCCGGGTTCTGGATTGCGCTCTGTGTCCACCGCTGTAGCGGTCCGTCGCTCTCCTGTGAGTCGGTTGTCGTAGCCATGTCAGATAGCGTCCTCCCCTTGCCAGACGATGAGCCCCATCACGACGATGCCGATTATCGCGGCCGTCACGAACGCGATGGCCGCCGAGGTCCCCTCGCGGGTCGTGAACGTGGCGACGACCATACACGAAAGGGACGGCACGACGGTACAACTCGACACCGTGTCGATGATGCCGTACACCCGCATCGCCTGCACCGACCGGAACAGCACGGCGACGCCGATGGTCGGCAGGATGAGCGGGAACGTGATGAGCTTGAACTGCTGCCACTTCGTCGCGCCGGCGACCTTCGCCACGTCGTACAGGCCCCGGTCGATGCTCTGGAGCCCCGCCAGGATGAGCAGCGCCATGAACGCCGAGGTCTTCCAGATGTCGGCGACGATGACGATGAACGTCGCACTCGGCGTGTCGTTGAGGGTGTTCGTCGGTGCCAACAGCCCGAGGTCGGCGAGCGGCGGCGTCAGGAACCCGATGTTCGAGTTGAACATCAGGAAGAAGACCATCCCCTGAATGACGATTGGGACGGCCCACGGGATGATGATTGCCGCGCGAATCCACCGGCGACCGTAGAAGTCCTGGTCGAGGATGAGCGCCTGCCCCAGGCCGATGAGCGTCTCGAAGAACACGCTCACGACCGCGAACACTATCGTGATGACCAGGGCGCTGTTCAGCAGTCCGCTGAGCCCGAAGCCCTCGGGGAGGAACGTCGTCCCGCCCGGCAGGTACCGGTTCTTCTCCCCGGTGAACAGCTCGACGTAGTTCCCGATACCGACGAAATTGGTGCTCGAGAAGTCCGGCGAGAGCGCGAACAGCGACAGCTCGAAAGTCCGCAACAGCGGATACAGCGCGACGACCCCCAGGAGCACGAACACGGGCACTAACAGCAGGTACGCGTACTGCGTGTCGCTGAGGTTCTCCATCCACCGCATCACGCCCACGAGGACCCCGGAGCGCCTTGACTCACGGCCGGTTTCTGTGCTCATTCGGTTACCTCCGTCCGTCGTTTGAATGTGTCATGATAAATAATCACAGGGGGCTTTTTGTAAAGCTATCCCGTCGTCAGGTCTGCTCGGTCTCTTCGAGTGCGGATTCGAGCGTCGCCATCGCGTCGGCCGAGGACGCCTCCTGCCCGACCGCGCGGTTGGCCTGCTGTGCGATGTTGCTGGACTGGTCGCTCCAGACGGCCGTCACCGGCCGAGGCATCGTGTTGTTCCCGGCGACCTGCAGCGTGTCCATGTACCGGCCCACGACGGGCACGTTCCGGGCCTCGTCGGAGTCGAACAGTTCGGGTCGCGGCGGCAGCCACCCCTGCACGGACAGCAGCGTGAGCTGGAAGTCCGGCTGCATCGCGGCGCGAATGACCTGCGTCACGGCGTCTAGCTGCTCGCTGTTGGGGTTGACCGTCATGTGCCAGCCACCGAGGGCGGCGGTCGTGCCGCCGGTCCCGGGCTGTGCGGCCTCGCTCTCGGGGACGGCGTAGGGAATCGGCATCGCGCCGAGGTCCTCACCGAGGACCGGGTCGTCGGTCTCCTCCGGGTTCCGGCCCGTGAGCGCCAGCGAGTACGGCCAGTTCCGGTGGAAGACGGCGCTGCCGTTGGCGAACGGTGCGCGCGCGTCCTCCTCTATCCAGCCGAGTATCTGGGTCGGCGTGAAGCCGCCGCCGTAGCCCTCGAACTGCCCGCCGAAGTCCTCGTCGTGGACGAACTTCCGCATCATGTTCAGGGCGTTGATGACCTCTTCGTTGTTGACCGTAATCGGGCGGTCGCCGATGGGTCCGAAGAGGTTGTCGCGGCCGCCGAAGTACGCGCCGCCCCACGAGGACATGACCTCGTTGAACGTACAGCAGGAGGTCCCCTCGTAGATGTCCCACTGGGTCGTGAACCCGAAGTCGACGTCGGCGTTGTCGTAGGTGTCGGCGGCGATGTTCGACCACTCCTCCCAGGTCATCGGTTCGGTCGCCCAGTTGTTGCTCTCGGGGCTGTAGCCGGCCTCTTCGACGAGGTCCTTGCGGTACTGCATCGTCGGGAAGTCCGGGAACACCGGGACGCCGTAGAGGTTCCCGTTACTCGGGTTCCGCGCCGTGTCGGTGAACGCCGAGAAGTAGTTGTCCGACACGTCCGAGAGGAGGTCCTCGGGCAGGGTCTCCGTGAGGTTCTGCAGCTGGCCCCGCTGGATGAAGATGTTCGTCCAGCCGTTGTCCATCAGGAACATGTCCGGGTTCGTCTCGCCGGCCGAGAGCAGCCGGTTGTAGTTGGACCGGGCCGCGCCGGTGTCCTGGTCACGCGGGACGAACTGTATCTCGATTGAGTCCGGGAGGCCGTTGTCATGCAGGGCCTGCCTGATAGCGTCGCCGTTGTTCTGGACCGCCACCGGGTCGAAGCCCCACTGCACGGTCGTCGTCTCCTCGCCGCTGCCGCCGCCGGTGGACCCGCCGTCGCCACCGTCACCGCCGCCGCCGTCGCCACCGTCGCCGCCACCGCCGACGAAGTCAGCACAGCCCGCCAGTCCGCCGACGACACCTGCTGCTCCGGCGGCACGGACGAACCGTCGCCGGGAAACGCCTGTCGAGCTCCGCTCGCCGCTTGTGCCATTGTCCGACATGTCTATTCTGAGCTATCCCGCACACACCATAAAGGTTATCCATAATTAACCACAGGTGTTGTTAATCAACCCTCTCACGGAGTGGATACTGGTATATTGTTGACTAATCGAATCTGTATAAAATGTTTAGTATATATACGGTCGGTTAACTCAAACGACCGTTTGCTACACGGAGACGCTCAAACGCAGAAACTGAGGTATCGTTTATTCGGCCCGCTGACCGAGCGTTCCGGTCACTCGTAGGTCACGTCCGTAATCGTAATCTCGGTCGCCTCGACTTCCTCGATTACGGCTCCCCAGCCGCCGACTTCGTACGTCCCGTCGTCGGTGACCAGCGTGGCACTGATTCGGCCAGCCAGCTGTGCCAGCGGGACCGGGTCGGTCCGACCGATGCTACTCCCGGTGTAGTCGACGGCGGTGATGCGCCCGGTCAGTTCGACCGACTCCTTCGTCTCCGTGTCGTACCCCCTGACGACGGCCTCGATCGACGCACCCTCGTTCAACAGGGGTTCGATGTCGCGGACGGCGTGACGGAGGTCGACGTAGGTCGTCGGCGTCTCGGGGGTCCGTTCGGTGTACAGCGTGTCCCAGATTTCCCACAGGCAGGTCAGGAAGAACCAGTGGAAGACGTAGGTGTGAGTACGGTCCTTGACGAGCACGCCGTACTCGTTGACCGAGTCGTGATGGGGCGCAAAGCACGTCCAGGTCCGGTCGACGAGGACGAAAAACGGGGCCGGAATCTCGCGGTTCCGGGCCTCCGTACAGGTCCCCTCGATGTCGGATAGCGGCGGGACCTCCTCGCCGGGGCCCGTGCAGATGCTGAGCTTGATGTTCACGCCGCGGTCGTGGGCGGCGACGAGTTCCTCCCGGACCGCGTAGAACTGCTCGGGGTTCACGCCGACCTGAATCTGGTTTTCCGCCGTCCCGATGAGCTCCCTGGCCCGGCTGACGACCGTCTCGAAGCGCTTGACGATGCTGACTTCGTGGTCGGATATCTCGGGCTGGTTCCAGCGTTCCTCGATGGTCTCGGCCGCGTCGAGGTACTTGCTCGACCGGGACCGCAGGTCCTCGAGCACCACGTCGGGGTTGCGCGCGCGGGCGGTCAGGCTGTCCTGCTGGAACGTCTCGATGTACCCCTTCGACTCCAGGTCCCGGAGCACGTCGTATATGCGCGGGTCCGGAACGTCACAGGAGTCGGCGATGTCCGTCGCCGACGCCGTCCCCAGCCCCAGCAACGCCACGTAGGCCTCCGCCTGGTACGGGGAGAGCCCGGCGTCTTCGAGGATATCGGTTAGTTCGCTGTCGTCCATGTGTGTACAGGGAAACTGAGTACGCAGTTAACGTACATGGTTGTTGGTCCGCGCTCAGTCCTTGCCCTCGACGGGCCAGTGTGGCTGTTTCGGGGCCTCGATGCGGGCCGACTCCTCGTCGGTCAGGTCGACGGCGAGCGCGCCGACGTTCTCCTCCAGTTGGGCCATCGTCCGCGGGCCGATTATCGGCGCGTCGACGACGTCCTGGTGACAGAGCCACGCCAGGCTGACCTGCGCCGGCGTCACCTCCTTCGCGTCGGCGATAGCACGCACCTCGTCGAGGACCGCCCAGTTCTCCTCGCTGAACCGGTCGGCCGTGTACTCGTCCGTGCTCGCCCGCCCCTCGTCGGGGTCGTCACCGCGCTCGTACTTCCCGGCCAGGAAGCCGCCGGCCAGGGGCGACCACGGGATGACGCCGACCCCCTCCATCTCACACACCGGCAAGAGGTTCGCCTCCTCGTGGCGGTCGACGGCGTTGTACTCCGGCTGCATCGAGACGAACCGCTCGTACCCCTCGATATCGGCCGTGTACAGCGCCTTCTGGAACTTCCAGTTGGCCATCGTGCTCGCGCCGATGTAGCGGACCAGCCCTTCGTCGACGAGATAGGTCAGCGCGTCCAGCGTCTCCTCGATGGGCGTGTCGTCGTCCCACCGGTGTATCTGGTAGAGGTCCAGGTAGTCGACGCCGAGACGGTCCAGCGTCGCGTGACACTGGTCGACGATGTGTTTCTTCGAGAGACCGCTGCCGTTCGGCCCGTCGTGCATGTCGAAGTACACCTTCGAGGCCAGGACCAGCTCGTCCCGGCGGGCCGAGTCGACGGCGTCGCCCAGTATCCGCTCGCTCTCGCCGTTCGAGTACGCGTTGGCGGTATCGAAGAAGTTGATACCGAGGTCCAGCGCCCGTTCGAGTATCCGGCGGCTCTCGGCCTCGTCGTTTAGCATCCAGGGCTCCGCGCTCCCGAAGTTCATCGTTCCCAGACAGAGTTCGGACACGTCCAGCCCCGTCGACCCGAGCGTGGTGTACGTCACCGACGAATCGCTCATGACACTTCGTACCACAGCTGTTGTTAAAGAATTTTGGGACTCCCCGACGTTGGTCCGGTATGAATCGCGTATCCACACCGGACGAAACCGACCCGATGGAAGCGCTTGCCGCCCTCCGCGAGGAGTCCCACACCGGGGCCGACAGATGCTGGCCGTGTACGGTTCTGAATCTCGGACTCGTCGGGGTCGTCGTGCTGTTCCTCCGTGCGCGCGAGCGACCGCTGTCGAGTCTGCTGGTCGCCCTCGTCGGCGTCGCGGCGATATACCTCCGGGGGTACGTGGTCCCGTACACCCCCGAGTTCGCCCCGCGGCTGGTGGCGGCCTCGCCCGTCCCCGACGAGTGGTTCCACGGGGAATCGTCCCGTGGCACCGAGGCCGGCGACACCCCCGACGAAGGCGAATCGCTGGCTGACGGCACGGAGATGGACGGGGAAACCGTTCTCCGGAAGCTGGTGGCGGCCGGCGTCATCGAAGCCGAGGGCGACCAACTGTTCCTCGCGGCGGCAGTCGACACCGCGTGGTACGAGCGCATGGACGACCTGGCCGCGCAACCGCTCGATAGCCTTGCAGCGACGCTACAGGACTCACTGGACGGGGTCGACCACGCGGAGCCGTACGCCGACGACGACGGCACTGAGTGGGTCGCCGTCGGAGCCGACTCCAAGCGACTCCTCGCCCGCCCGGTCGTCGTCGCCGAACTCGCGGCGTACGAGGTGCTGGGCCAGCGGGTCGACGACGAGCGACTCAGGGTCGCCGGCGCGGAGGCCTTCCGGATGTTCCTCGATAGCTGTCCGGTGTGTGGCTCCGACCTGGTCGAGTCGTCGTCCGTGTCCTGCTGTGGCGGCCACCTCGGGCCGCGCCAGAACCCCGACGAGACGCTGGTCTGTCCGACCTGCGAGCAGCGACTCTACACGTTCGAGAGCGACGGCTGAAGCGGGCGAGTCGGGGGACGCTGCGTGGCACCGACGGAGAAACGGTGACGGGGGGAGTCCCGCCGGACCGCTGGTGCGTGCGGCCCCGGATACAACCATGCACTGTGGCAGACAGGCGGTTGGCGTCGGCCGGGTCGGGGGCGGCGGCGGACCGCCGACGACCCCCGGATAGCAGGGGAATGCTCCCAGCCGATAGAACGGTACAACTGCTGTTGTAAATAAATTTTCGGTGGGTGTAGAACACTGCCTATTAAATCCTCGCACACGGAGATACGTGTATGAAGAACATCGACGACCTCGTCGACAGTGCCTCCGACCTGGCACAGCGTGGCCTCTCGAAGGGCGAGATAGCCGACGAGCTCAACGTCTCCCGGGAGACGGCGAGTTGGCTTGTCGAACGCAGCGGCACCGGCACGGAACCGGACACGGGCGGCGACGGCGGCGGCCCCCACGACATCCACGTCGACTGGTCCGCCGTCGGTCGTGACAGCAACCGCCTGTACCACGCCGGGGCCGCGATGGCGGACCTGCTCTCGAAGAAAGGCGACGGCGTGGACCTCACCATCGGCATCGAGAAGGCTGGCGCGCCGCTCGCGACGACCGTCGCGCGGGAACTGGAGACCGACCTCGGGACGTACGCCCCGACCAAACACCAGTGGGACGACGACGAGAGCGAGACCACCGACGGCTCCTTCTCCCGGAACTTCGCACAGATTCGGGACCGCGACTGCTACGTCGTCGACGACACCATCACGAGCGGCAAGACGATGGGCGAGACCATCGACGCGATTCACGAGCAGGGCGGCAACCCCGTGGCCTGCGTCGTGCTGGCGGACAAGCGCGGCGTCGGCGACATCCGCGGCGTTCCGGTCTACTCCTTGCTACAGGTCATCCGGGTCGGCAGCGACGGCGATTCGTAATCGGGGCCGACGGACGGCGAGAGACTATCCTTTTATCCGTGCCGTGCGTACACTGGTGTATGACTGTGCTGTCGTTCGACGAACAGGGCGTGGACGTCGTCTACGAGGGAACGGAGTTCCGCCTCGAAAAGGCCCTCATCGAGGACGCCCTCCAGAAATCGTATCCGAACGTGACCGACCACGAAGTGCTACAGATGGTCGAACCGGAGCCGGCGCTGTCGGGCGAACCCCAGCGCATCGCCGAGATAGTGAACTAAGGGGTTTCGTACCTTCGACGGTGTTAGCGCCCTCGTGGGAACTAACTATTTCCGAGACCGCGTATTCCGTTTTCAGGCGTTCTCGGCCGCGAATACCCGCTAATTAAGCACCCGAGCAGTAGGCATTTAAGCCGTCAGCGCACACTGGGTCATAATGTCAGACCCACGAATCGCCGGGGCCGGCGTGACCCACTTCGGGGAACACCCCGAGCGGACCGGTCGGGACCTGTTCGCCGAGGCCGGGCTCGAAGCCCTGTCGGCGGCCGGAATCGACCCGGAGGACGCTGAGGCGCTCTACTACGGCAACTTCATGGGAGAGCTCGCGGAACACCAGGGCCACCAGGGGCCGCTGATGGCCGAGGCCATCGGACTGGACGTCCCCGCCACTCGCGTCGAAGCCGCCTGTGCGTCGGCCGGTGCGGCCATCCGCGAGGCCGTCAAGACGATTCGGAACGGCGAGGCGGAGGTCGTGGTCGTCGGCGGCGCGGAGCGGATGACCAACATCGGGACGGCCGCGGCGACGGACGCGCTCGCCATCGCCGCCGACGACCTCTACGAGGTCCGGGCCGGGATGACCTTCCCCGGGGCGTACGCGCTGATGGCTCGGTCGTACTTCGCCCAGTACGGCGGCTCCCGCGAGGACCTCGCCCACATCGCCGTCAAGAACCACGAGCACGCGCTGGTCAACGAGCACGCCCAGATTCAGAAGGAAATCACCGTCGAGGACGCGCTGGAGGCCCCGACGATTGCGGACCCGCTCGGCCTGTACGACTCCTGTCCGATAACCGACGGGGCCGCGGCCGCCGTCCTGACGACGGAGGCCTACGCCGCGGAACACGACCTCGACGCCCCGGTCGCTATCACCGGGACCGGACAGGGCGGCGACAACCTCGCGCTGCAGGACCGACCGCACCTGGCACAGACGCCCGCCGCGGACAAGGCCGCCGAGGAGGCCTACGACGACGCCGGCGTCGGGCCCGACGACGTGGACGTCGCCGAAGTCCACGACTGTTTCACCATCGCAGAGGTGTTCGCAATCGAGTCGCTCGGGTTCTACGAGCGCGGCGAGGGCATCGCTGCCGCCCGGGACGGCGAGACGACCCGCGACGGCGACCTGCCGGTGAACCTCTCTGGCGGGCTGAAAGCGAAGGGCCACCCGGTCGGCGCGACCGGCGTCGCCCAACTGGCCACCGTGGCCTGGCTCCTCGACGGCTCCCATCCGCGGGCCGACGCGGTGCCCGACGGGACCGTCGGCGTCGCACACAACGCCGGCGGCACGGTGGCGTCCACGACCGTCCACGTCATGGAGGTGCAGGAATGACCGAATCCGCACGGGACGGGGAGTACGACGAGTGGCTCGACAGCATCGAGTCCGGCGAGGGCTACTACCTCGAATGTCCGAACGGCCACGGGTGGCTCCCGCCGCGACAGGTGTGCCCTCGCTGTCACGAGCGGGACCTCTCGCGGGTCGACCTGCCCGACTCCGGCGAGATTGCCAGCCACACCACGATTACGGTCCCGACGCCGCAGTTCGAGGACGACGCCCCCTACGTTACCGCTATCGTCGACTTCGGCCCGGTCTCGGTCACGGGACTGGTCCGCGACGTGGACCCGGACGAGGTTGCCATCGACGACGTGGTCGGTCTCGACGTCGGCGAGCGGGTGACGACCGGCGAACGGGCCGTCGTGTTCCGGCCGCGCTGAAACTCAGTTCTCGACCGTCACCGACGTCACCCTGTCGTGGACCACGTCGACGAACGCCTCGGGGTGTTCGACGTGGGGCAAGAGCAGCGAGTCGCCGAACACGACGAGCATCGCGTCGGCCTGTTCGGCCAGGGCACGGCCCTCTGACAGCGGCGTGATGTCCGCGTCCTCGCCCCAGACCAGCGTCACTGGTACGTCGAGACTCGCCAGCACCTCGCCGAGGTCCTCCTCGGGGTCGAGAAAGCCCGAGACGAACGACGCCGGTGCGAACCGCGCGCCGGGCTGGTGGCCGCTCTGCCACTCGTAGTCGACCACGTCGTCGGTGAGGTTGTCCATGTCGTAGTAGCCGTGGTCGGCGTGGAAGTGGCGGATGGAGGGCTTCGAAACGGTGAGGTTGTAGATGGCCTCGCCGACGACGGGCGCGCGCAGCAGCGAGCGGAGCCAGACGGTGCGGTTCCCCATCGAGGAGTCCGTCGGGCAGACGAGCACGAGTTCCTCGACCGCGACCTCCCGCGCCGCGCTGGCGGCGTAGGCCCCGGTCAGCGACGACGCGACGACGGTCGCGTCGGTGGTGTTGTCTTCGATGAAATCCCGCACGAAGGCCGTGTACAGCGACGCCGAGTACAAAAGCGGCGGCCGGTCGGTGTGTCCGAAGCCCGGCAGGTCCGGCGCGATGACGTGGTAGTCCTCGGCCAGCGTGTCGAACACCGTGTGGAACTCGTGGCTGCTGGCGGCGGCGTTGATGCCGTGGAACAACACGAGGTCCGGGTCCGACGGGTCGCCGGCCTCCGTGTACGCGACGTCGAACCCGCGCCAGCGGTACGTCCCCTGTTCCCCGTCGAGCATCGGTTCGAACGCGCCGGCCCGCGACTGGAGTACGCGGTTGGCCGCGGCTGTCGCGCCGACCGCACCGACGACCGCACCGAGCGCCTTGCGGAACTTCATGGTAGTGCCTTGGGGCCCGGGGCGTGTTATACATGCTGGAGAACGGCGGGTAACTCAGCCGGGCCGGCCCGTTCGGCGGCGGCCACGGCCGGGTCAGGCGTCGTCGCGGGGCTCGTCGAGACACTCCCGCAGCGGCGCGAGCACGTCGTCGACGACCGTGTACGGGTCGGTGTGGCGTTCGACGACGGCGTCGACGTACTGCTCGATGCCGCCCCGTCGGTCGAGTTCGTCGGAGAGCAGTTCGTTGGCGTCTTCTCTGAGCAGGGTCCGAATCTCGGCGGCGAAGCGCTCGCGCGCCTGCCGCTCGCGGCGGCCGGTCCGGTCCAGATAGTCTCCGTGGTCGGCCAGCGCGCCGAGGAAGTCCTCGACGCCCTCGCCCCGGTTGGCGACCGTCTCCACGATTGGGGGGGTCCACGCCTCCATGTCGCCCTCCGCGGGGTCGTCGGCGGACGCGGCGTCGGCGGCCGCGAGTTCGGTCGCGCCGTGGTGGCCGGTGTCGGGCCGCCCGCTCCGGCCCTGCAGCATCTCACGGAGCTGCTGGACCGTCCGGTCGGCCCCGTCGAGGTCGGCCTTGTTGACGACGAACACGTCGCCGATTTCGAGGATGCCCGCCTTGAGCATCTGCACGTCGTCGCCACTGCCCGGCGGGACGAGCACCGCGACCGTGTCGGCGGTGCGGACGATGTCGACCTCGTTTTGCCCCGCCCCGACCGTCTCGACGATTATCTTGTCCTTGCCGAAGGCGTCCAGCGCGGTCACGGCGTCGGTCGTCGCCGTCGACAGCCCGCCCAGCGAGCCCCGGGCGGACATCGACCGGAAGAACACGTCCATGTCACCGGCGTTCGAGGCCATCCGTATCCGGTCGCCGAGCACTGCGCCGCCGGAGAACGGCGACGACGGGTCGATGGCGATGACGCCGACGGTCTGGCCCCGCTCGCGGTAGGTCGCCGCCACTTTGTCGACCAGCGTGGACTTGCCCGCGCCGGGACTGCCGGTCACGCCGACGACATCGGCCGTCCCGGTGTGCTGGTGGAGCGCGGAGATTATCTCCCGGTACCCCGGCGACCGGTTCTCTATCTTTGTGATGACCCTGGCGAGGGCGCTGTGCTTGCCCGCGAGCAGGTCCTCGACGAGGTCGCTCATCGCTCGGGCGCGTGCTCGTGGATGTAGTCTATCATCTCCTCCATCGACGCGCCCGGCCCGAATATCTCGTCGACGCCCAGCTCGCGGAGTTCGTCCTTGTCGTCGTCGGGAACGATGCCGCCGACGAGGATGAGCCGGTCGTCGAAGGCGTCGTACTCCTTCAGGCCGTCGAGAATCTTCGGGACGAGCGTGTTGTGCGCCCCCGAGAGGATGGAGATGCCGACGACGTCGACGTCCTCCTGGACCGCGGCCTGCACGACTTCCTCCGGCGCTCGGTGGAGTCCCGAGTAAATCACTTCGAAGCCGGCGTCACGGAGCGCCCGGGCGATGACGTGTGCGCCGCGGTCGTGGCCGTCGAGTCCGACTTTCGCCACCAGACACCTGATGGTCCGTTCCGTCTGCTCCTGCTCGACACTCATGCCAGTACGTACCGCGCCGTGTGTTTTCATTCTTACCATGTTCATGATGAACCATGTCATTTACAGATACCCGCCACTGCGGCCGGTTTGCCCCGCTCTCTCCGGTCGCAGTCGGGCCGGCGGTCCGGGGCGGAACGAGTTCACGGAACGACAATTCTAAGTTCGCCGCCAGCGGCGTCTCACACAGTGCGAACAGTCGCCGTCATCCCCGCGTACAACGAGTCCAGCACCATCGGGTCGGTGATTGACGGGACCAGCCAGTACGTCGACGAGGTCGTCGTCATCGACGACGGGTCGTCGGACGACACCGCGGCCATCGCCCGCGAGCACGGCGCACACGTCGTCACCCACGTGTTCAACACCGGCGTCGGCGGGGCCGTCAGGACCGGCTACCAGTACGCCATCCGCCACGACTATGACTTCGTCGTGCAGGTCGACGCCGACGGGCAACACGACCCGGAGAAGATTCCGACGCTGCTTGCCCACGCGGAGGACGCGGACATGGTCATCGGCAGCCGCTACCTGAACGAGAGCATCGACGACTACCCGCTGGTCCGGCGTCTGGGCATCACCTTCTTTACGACCGTCGTGCGGAAGCTCGGCGGCATCGACATCACCGACGTGACCAGCGGCTTCCGCGTCTACCGCGTGTCGGCGCTGGCCGACATCCTCCACCGCTCGGACAACCACTGGGCGGTCGAGCAGACCCTCGACGCGGCCCAACGGGGTCACCGCATCGAAGAAGTCTCGATAGAGATGCCGATTCGGGACGAGGGCGAGTCGCAGTTCAGCCTCGACACGCTCGTGCTCTACCCGCTCCGGATGACCGACACGGTGTTTCGCGTCCTCCTCTTTCGCTAACCATGGTCCTCGGATTCGACTACTCACTGGTCAATCTCCTGTCGCTAGTCGTCGGGCTGGCCTTCCTCGCCAACGGCTACGTCATCGTCAGGAGCGAACGGGAATCGCTGGAGCTGTTCGTGATGTCGCTACTGCTGGGCGCGGGGCTCATCGTCGTCGCCGTCGTCCCCAACGTCTTCGAGGTCGTGGCGCGGCTGCTGGGCCTAGAGTGGAAGGCGCGTGCCATCCTCGTCGTCTCGAACCTGACGCTGTTCGTCGCGGTGACGTACCTGCTCAACCGCATCGGCCACATGTACGACCGGCTGTCGCGGCTGAACGAGGAGCTGAGCCTCCTCCGGAGCGAGCTGGAGGAACACCAGCTACGGACCGAGGACGAGCAGGATGACTGACCGGGCGGTGCTGTCGATAGATTTCGAGCTGTTCACCCAGACACCGGCCTACCGGAGCGCGTCGGGGACGACCGGCCGCGACGGCGTCGGCCTCGACGGCGGCCGGTTCTTCAGGGCGGCGCTCGCGGACCACGGCGCGACTGCGACCGCGTTCGTGGTGTCGTCGGTCGCCGAGTCCCACCCCGAGGCCGTGCGGGCGCTCGCCGACGCAGGGCTGGAGGTCGCCTCTCACACGCACACCCACCAGTTGCTCTCGGCCCTCGACAGCGACGGGCGACGGGCGGAACTGACCCAGTCGAAGGACGTGCTGGAGCGGGTCACCGGCGAGCGCGTCGCCGGGTTCCGCGCACCCGCCTTCGACATCACCGAGGACCACTTCGACCTGCTGGCCGAGGCCGGCTACGCGTACGATTCGAGCGTCGTCTCCAGCCGGTCGATACCGGGGTGGTACGGCGGCGAGTACGACGTCCACGAACCGGTGCCGGCGTCGGCGGTGCGCCCGGACGCGCCGGACACTATCACCGAGTTCCCGGCCAGTGTCATGCCCGGCCTGCAGTTGCCCCTGACCGGGACCTGGCTCCGGTTTTTCGGCCCGCGGTACACGGTACTGGGCATGAAGATGCTGGCCCGCCGGGGCCTGACGCCGATGCTGTACGTCCACCCGTGGGAACTGGTCGACCTGCCGGCCGTCGAGGGGGTGCCGACGCGGGTGTACGTCAGGACCGGCGACTGGATGCGGCGGGCCGTCGAGTACATCCTGGAGCGGGACTTCGAGTTCACGACGGCGCGGACGGTCCTGGAGGGTGGAGACACGACCGCGGCGCGGCTACGCGGGGGCGAGACGCCGTGACGAGCCGGGCGCGCGACGTAGGCATCACGGTCGCCCAGTACGGCCTGGCCGTCGCGGCGCTCGCGTGGCTGCTCACGCAGTTCGACATCGGGAGCGCGGTCGACCTGCTCGCCGGCGTCGAGTCCGGGACGGCGCTCGCAGTCGTCGCCGTCAGCGCCCTCGGCATCTGTGGCCGGGCGTACTCCTGGTACGCGGTCGTCAGGCCGCTCGCACCGGTCCGGTTCCGGACCGCCGCCGGGACGACGCTCATCGTGAACTTCGTCAACCAACTGCTCCCGTCGCGGCTCTCCGGGCGGCTGGCCGCGCCGTTCGTCCTCCGGAGCCAGACCGGGATGGCCTACAGCGACGCCGCCGCCGCGTCGGCGCTGCACACCGGCATCTTCGCGCTGTACTACGGCGTCGCGGCGACCGCTGGGCTCGTCCTGGCGGTGCCGTTGCTGCGGGTCGAACTCCTCCTGTTGCTGGCGCTGGCCACGAGCCTGTACTTCGCGGCCGGCCTCACGATACTGCTCGGGGGCCTCAACCTCTCGTATCTGGACCGGTTCATCGGCTGGCTGTCCGGGGCCGCGGCCCGGGTCCCGCGCGTCGGCGAGAAGCTGGCGGCCCGTCTCGACGGCCTGCTCGCGTTCACCGACAGCTCGACGGCGACGTTCCGGAGACTGGCGGGCGAGCCGGGAGTGTGGCTCCGCTACGCGGTCGGCTGGACCGTCGACCTCGTCCTCGCGCCCGGCGTCCGCGTCGGCCTGCTACTGGGGAGTTTCGGCGTGGCGTTCGAACCGCTGGTCGCGGTGCCACTGTACCTCCTGGTCGCCTACGCCGTGACGCTCCTGCCGCTGACGCCCGGCGGCATCGGCGTCACCGAGGCGACGGCGACGGCGGTGTTCGTCGCGCTGGGCGTCCCGGCGGAGGTCGTCGTCCCCGTCGTCTTCGTCGACCGGTTCCTGAGCATCTACCTGCCGTCGCTCGCGGGCTGGTATCCGTCCGTTCGACTCGACGTGGCGTCACTGACGACGGAATAGCCCCGGAGAATCAGAACGGCGGGTGACGGCTCGTGTCGCACTCGCCGTCCCGCTCCAGAATGAGAGTGTACTGGTTGGCCGCGAGCTCTTGCTCGTCGGCGAACTGGTCGGTGTGCGGGACGACGCCGAGCCGGAGCAGGTCGGTAAAGGAGCCGGGCGTCGGCCGCTGGGGCACGAAGTTCGGGGGCCGCTCGCCGAACTCGGCGACGATGCGATAGTTGTACTCCTCGTTCAGGAGGTTCCGGAGGTAGACGGCCTGCGCGTCACCGTTTCGGTAGTACGTGTCCTCCTTGAGATACAGCAGGTCACGGTACCCGACCTGGATGTATCGCGGGCAGGCCATTGCCGCCTCGGCCTCGGAGTCCTGGCCGGCGACGTGTCTGGCGGTCAGCGAGTGCGGGATGGCGGTGTCCTGGATGTGGACGCGGTACGTCTCGACCACGTCGCCCTCCTCGCTGTTGTCCTCCAGCCAAGCCACCGCCTCGTCTCGGGGCATCGACGCGAACTGCGCCGTCCCGACGCCGGCGTAGACTGCCGTCGTCACCAGCAGGACGGCCATCACCGGCTTGGCCAGCGATGCCGAGCGCTCGCGGAATTGCACCAGCCGCCCGGCGACGAGCAGCGCGACCAGCGGGAACGTCGGCAGGAGGTGATGGACGCGGAAGTCGTGCCACTGTGAAAACAGCAGGACGTAGGCCGTCAGTCCCGTCAGGACGAGGACCGTGCCGTGGAACGCCGACGTCCGGTCCCGGAGCGTGGCGACGGTCGCCACGACGCTGGCCGCGGCCGCGGCGAACAGCGGCAGTCCCAGCGCGCTGAAGTAGCCACGCAGGAACCACCACCACATCGGGGCGTCTGGGCCCGTCGGGTGGCTCATCCGCGAGGTCGAGCCGCCGAACACCCGCTCGACGAACGGCTCGGCCCCCGCGACGAGCGCCGTCGGGAAGCCTAGGACAATCGTAGCGAACCCGAGCAGTGCGCCGCTCAGCAGGAGCTTCGGCCGGTACAGCGTCTCCGTCAGCGGCGCGTCGGCGGCGTGGGCCCGGAGCAGGAAGGCGACGCCGATGAGCAGGACGACCGGCGCGGCCGTCAGTTTGAGCGCGATGGCGACGCCGCCGGCGACGCTCGCCGCCAGGAACAGCGTCCCGTCGTCGGTCCGAACGTAGCTGACCAGCAGGTACAGCGCCAGGAGGACGAACACCAGCGCCGGCATGTCCTCGCCGGCCTCCTTCGAGATGGTGAGGAAGCCGAAGGTCAGCGACAGCACGACGGCCGAGAGCCGGCCGGCGTCGCGCCCCTCGATAGCGACGCCGAGGCGGTACGTGAGATACACGGCACAGAGCGCGGCGACGACGTTGGTCAGCCGGATGGAGACGAGGCTCCAGGTCCATATCCACTCGGGCGTGGCGGCCCAGACCTCGTAGTGGCCGAACTCCCAGCCGGGGAAGGCGATGGCCGTGAACGCGCCCAGGTCGCCGGTCAGCGCCGCGACGAGGACGACGGGGAGGATGGCGAGCACGTAGAGGTACAGCGTCGCGCCGAAGGGGGCCCGCCCCCACTCGACGCCGGCCTTGAGCCCCTCGAAGGTCGGGTCTTCCAGGACCGACCCGTAGACGACCATGGCGTCGAGCAAGCGACTGTACTCGTCGCGGGTCGAGAAATTCGGGATGCGGTGCCAGAACCAGAACCCAACCATAACGGCCGCCAGCAGGAGGATATACCGGAGGTAGGGGTCGTCCCGGAGGTCCGACCGCACCTGTTCGACGGCACGTCGGGGCAGTGACCGCCAGCCACTCATCGTGTCACCGCTCCGGGGTGTGCGTTGAAAAGGCTGCCCTTCTCAGAAGTAGTCGGCATCGAACTCCCGGCGGAGGACGTAGTGGTTCGCGTACCCCCGGACGTACTTCCCGAACAGCGAGAGATACCCCTCGTCGGCCTCTCGGCGAGCGGACGTGGTGACACAGGAGTCGGCGTCGTAGACGATTCGCCCGCGGTCTTTCATCCGCAGGGACAGTTCCGTGTCCTCCATGAACGGGATGTCCTCGTCGAAGCCGCCGGCGGCCTCGAAGGCGTCGGCCCGGAAACTGCAGTTGAAGCCCGGTTGCTGGACGAAGCCCAGCGGCCAGGACACCCGATACCAGTAGTCCGACAGCAGTTTGAACAGCACGCGGTGTTTCAGGCTGTCTTCGAGCGGCCGCGCGGGGCCGCCGACCCCCACCACCGCGTCGTCGGTGTAGTGTCTCAGGTGCAGGCGGACCCAGTCGTCGGGGACGACGGTGTCGGCGTCGGTAAACAGCAACACCGGCGCCGTCGCGGCCGCGGCCCCGCGGTTCCTGGCAGTCCCGGCCCCGCCCTCGTCACACCGAACGACGGTGTCGACGAAGGGCGTGTCGCGGGCCACCTGCTCCGTCCCGTCGTCGCCGCCGACCACGACGACCAGTTCCACGGGCTGTGACTCGAAGGGAGCCAGACAGCGGGCCAGCGACTCCGCCTCGTTGTAGGCCGGGACGATGACTGCGGCATCCATCTGGCACGCCGCTACACCGCACAGACACAAATACCATCCGATGGGCCCGGGCGCGGTTCGCGGTTGGACTCGGCGTCCGGCCCGCCATGCGTGCAGTCGCTACAGAAACGGCCGACTGCAGTCAGTTCCCCTCTGCCTGCCCGCTCCCGTCCGTCACGGCCGTCGGGTCCGGGGACCCCACCGCCGCCGAGAGGTCGGCCCCGTTCGACGCGGCAAATTCGAAGGCGTCGAGCAGTTCCGAGAGGTCCTCGGCCTGGTCCGAGAGGTGGACCACGTCGTCGGTCACGCCCTCGATGGCCGCAGTCTGCTCCTCGGCCGCCGCGGCCGCGGTCTGTGCGCCAGAACTCGTCCGCTCGGTCATCGTGTCGAACTCCTCGACCATCGCCACCACTTCCTCCGCCGAGGCGGCCTGTTCGTCGGTCGCGTCGTCGACCGACTGGATGCCGCTGTTTACCTCCTCGACGTGGTCGAGGATATCTTCGAGGACACCGATGGTCTCGTCGACCGTCTCCAGGCCGTTGTCGACGCGCTCGTCCATCTCGTGGATGCCGTCGACGGCCTCGTCGGTCGACCCCTGAATCGTCTCGATGCGGTCGGCGATGCGCTGGGTCGCCTCGCCGGTCTCCTGTGCGAGGCCCTTGATTTCGTCGGCGACGACGGCGAAGCCTTCGCCGGCCTCGCCGGCGCGGGCGGCCTCGATTGAGGCGTTCAGCGCCAGCATGTTCGTCTGCTCGGCGATGTCCTCGATGACGCGGACGATTTCGCCGACCTGCTCCATCTCGTCGTCGAGCGACTCCACGTTGTCGATGGTCGACTCGGCCTGGCGCTCGATGGCCTCCATCTCGGATTTGGCCTCGGTCACGCGCTCGCTCCCGACGGACCCGAGTTCGGACGCCTGCGCGGACATCTCCGCCACCTCGTCGGTCGAGGAGGCTATCTCCTCGACGGTCGCCGACAGGTCGGTCATCTCGTCGGTGACCTGCCTGACGTTCTCGTGTTGCTGGTCGGTGTTCGAGGCGATTTCCTCGACGTTGTCGCTGACCTCCCGGCTCGCGTTCCGGACCTCCTCGGCGCTGGCGCTGAGTTCGTCCGTCGAGTCGTCGACCTGCCCGGCGAACTGAGTGACCGTGGTGAGCGTCTCCGAGAGCGTCTCCATCATGTCGTTGAACGCCGCCGCGATTTCGGTCATCGCCTCGGTCCGGCTCTCGGGGTCCATCCGCTGGGTGAAGTCCCCGTCCGCGGCCGCGTGCATCGTCGTGCTGAACGACTGGGCCTTCTCCCGGAGGTGCTCGTTCAGGTCTTCGGACGCCCGCTTCGCCTGCTCGGCGTCCTGCCGGGCCGCCTCCGCCTGCTGTTTGGCCTCCTCGGCCTCCTTCCGTTGTTTCTCGGCGACCTCGCGCTGTTCGACCGCCTCCGCGCGCTGGTTCGCCGCCTCCTGTGTGGCCGTCTTGAGGTCATCGATGGTGGCGATGGTCCCGGTTGAGGAGATGGCGACGACGCCGACGAGGACGGCCAGCAGCGAGGTGCCCAGCGCGTCCATTATCGCGCCGGCGACGCCGACCCACTCCAGGAAGACGACGCCGGTCCAGAGGAGTCCGAGCGCCGCGGCGAACGAGAAACTCGCCCAGAACCCCGAGTCGAGGTCGGTCTCGCGGTAGGTCTTGACGCCCAGCGCCACCGTCGCGGCGTAGGCGGCGACCGCGACGGAGTCCGCGAGGATGATAGGCGCGCTCATGGCTCTGGCCTCCCGCCGTCGGCGGCGACTTCCGGCCCGTCCGTGTCAGCCGCCTCGGAGCTGCCCTCGTCGTCGCCGAGGACCTGCTTCCGGCGCACGTACGCCGCAAACAGGAACGCGAGGCCCGACCCCATCAGCCCGAGGTAGTGCTCAGCGTAGTTGAGCACCGTGCCGAGAAACAGGTTCTCGACGTTGGTCACGACTGTCGCAAGGACCAACAGCACGTACCCGACCACGAACAGTCGGGAACTCCGTCGGTATCGCAACAGCACCGGGACGAGCCCGATAAGCGCGATAATCGGTAATACAGCCTTGTTTGGGTCTAAGGCGGCCAGGCCGGATTGCATACCCGCGAAAGGAGGCAATATATGATGATATACGTTACTGCCCCATTACAACTATTGAAAACGGGCTAGCTGTTTCTGGACTGAGGAGAACGCGTTTAATTGATTACAGCCGGCGTGTGAGCGCAATTCCGGCGATAACGGCGACGAGCGCGATAGCCGCGAGCGTCAGGAACAGCGCGGTCACGTTCGCAAAGGCGAGAATCCCCCCGGCGAGGCCGCCGCCGAGCGCGCCCACGCCGAACACGCCCAGGTAGGTGAAGCCATACGAGAGCCCGCGGGCTCCGGCGGGCGTGTGCTCCGCGACGGCGGCCTGATACATCGGCTGGACGACGAACAGCGCGACGCCGAGCAGCGCGCCCAGGACTATCAGCGGCCCGAGACCCGCGCCCGATGCCGGCACGAACAGCACCGCGAGGGCGGCGAGTACCAGGAACGAGCCGGCGATGCCGTACTCGACGGGTATCCGGTCGCTGAGTTTGCCGCCAGCGTACTGACCGAGGACGCCGATGAGCAACAGGCCGGCGTAGAAGTAGTCCTGTGGCTTGAGCGTCTGGCCCGCTCCGGCCTCGATTCCCAGCGCGGCGAGGACGCCCGACGGCAACAGCGTCTCGACGGGGACCGGCTCGAACCCGGGCAGGTCCCGGAGCAGTTCCGGGAGGAAGGTGAGGACGCCGCGATAGTACAGCCCCGAGCACATGACGACGACGAACACGAGCAGGAAGCTCCCGGTCAGCAGGTGCTTGCTCTCGGTGAGGAACTCCCCGACGGAGTCGATGCCGCTGCTGGCCTTCGAGCCGCCGTCGGTCGCGGCCGTCACCGCCGCCGTCTCGTCGAAACTCGCCCGCGAGGCGTAGACGGCGGCGAGCAGCGCGGGCACGCCCAGCACGAGCGCGACGGTCTGCCAGTCGGCGACGAGCAGGAGGACCGCGGCCACCAGCGGTCCCAGGCCGATGCCGAGGTTGCCGGCGACGCCGTGGTAGGCCAGGCCGGTGCCGCGCTGCTCGACGCCCTTGCTGATGAGCGAGAGCCCGGCCGGGTGGTACACGCTGGCCGAGAGGCCCCAGAGGACCAGCGCCAGCGCGATGACGAGCATGCTCGGAGCCAGCCCCAGCAGGATGTAGGACCCGCCCATGCCGAGCAGACAGCCCGTGATGAGCCGACGGGAGCCGATGCGGTCGACGACGATGCCACCCGGGAGCGCGCCGGCCCCGAACAGGCCGTACCCGACGGTCACGATGACGCCGACGGTCGCCGTCGTCACGTCGAACTGGGCGATACCGAGGTTGATGACGTCGAACTCGGTGAGCCAGATGACGACGAATATCGGGACCGCCATCTCGTAGGTGTGGACCAGGCCGTGTGCCAGCATGACCAGCGCGGTTATCGCTCGGTCGTTCGCGTTCACACTGGTGTCCGCGTCGGCCGTCGGCAAGTGCGTGGCGGTTTCGCGCATCCGGGCGGCCACCCCCCGAACTCAGGGGTGGGTTTTTATGTCCGAACAGTTTAGGCCGCAAGTGTGAGCAAGATAAAGGTGTCACTCCCAGACCAGGTCGACTCGGACATCCAGCGACTCGTCGAACAGGGCGAGTTCCTCAACCGCGACCAGGCCGTGGAAGACCTCCTGAAGCGAGGGATTTCGGCCTACAACACCACGACGGAGGAGACCGAGACGCTCGACGAAGAAATCTTCGACCAGACGGCCTCCGAACAGCAGGACCCCGCGATGCAGGACGACTTCCTCTAGTCGCGGTTCCGCGAGAGTCTGCCGTCGTCGTCGGATGCCCGCTGTCCGGAGCCGTCGCCGTTCTGCCGGCGCTGTCTCGTCCGTGCGCCGGGTTTCGGTCCCCTGTCGAACGACTCGTAGGGCGTTTCGGCGATGCTCTCCGGGATGATGTACCACGCGAGGGCACCGCCGACGACAGTGCCGCCGAGGAGGATGCCGGCCACCGTTGCTATGTCGGCACCGCCGTGCAGGGTCACCAGCCCCATCGAGACGCCGACGAGGAGCGCGAAGCCGACCTGCAGGTACCTGAGAAAGCGCCGCCGGTCGGCGTCCGTCATCGAGGGCCCGACCATCAGCGACCCCCGGGACGGGCGGCGCGTGTCCGTTCGGCCATCAGTAGAAGCCCCGCTCTACGTCTTCCTCGATGACGTCCTCGAACTCCGCGTCGAGGAGTTCCTCCGCTTCTTCGAACGTCTCGGTGAGGTCGCCCATCCGGTCGGGCCGGTCGTGGTGGTCGAACTCCATCGGGCCGTACGCCGGGGAGTCCATCGCGTCCATCACGTCCTCCAGCAGTGCCCGTGGCGACGTAGGGGCGTCCGCGTGCGTTTCGAGCACTGTTTCGAGGTTCTTGGCTTTCTCCTTGGCGTCGTCCTCGTCTTCGGGCCCCTGCTGGACGCCGAAGATGCCCGAGCCGTCGGTCGGGAACAGCGGGTCGATGTCGTCGTCGATTCGGCGGGCCACCTGCGACCCGACGCCCTGTACCTCGAAAGGGTTCTTCGCGTAGGTCTTGAGCTGGTAGACGCCGGCGTCGGGGTGACCGAAGTAGATGTCCTCGCCGATTCCGTTCGCGCGGTCGCCCCCGACGGCGCGCCAGTCCCCCGGATTGGCATTGCTCTCCATCACGTCTTCGAGGATGTCCTGCCAGTCGCGAACGCGCATTGTCAGTCTCACGTTCGGCCCGGGCCAGAATGAACCCATCGGTCCGGAGTGTCACGCCGGCACCGCGGGGCGGGCGAACGCCTTTACTCCACGGAACAGCCAGACGTGGTATGGAGAGCGAACGCAACGTCCTCGGCGGGGAGCTGGCTCCCTGTTCGATGGACCCGGTGACGGGGTTCATGCGCGACGGCTACTGCTACCCGCTCCAGCGCGACCCCGGCCGACACGAAATCTGTGCCGTGATGACTGCGGCGTTCCTGGAGTACAGCAAGGCCCAGGGCAACGACCTCGTGACGCCGCGGCCGGACCTGAACTTCCCGGGCCTCGACCCCGGCGACCACTGGTGTGTCTGTGTCCCGCGCTGGGTAGAGGCCCACGAGGCCGGCAAAGCGCCGCCGGTGAACCTCGCGGCGACGAGCGAGGACGTGCTCGAAGACGTGCCGCTGGAGACGCTGGAGGAGTACGCCGCCGACACGGAGTCCGATGCCGACAGCCAGCGCGAGTGAGCCACGGCGCGAACGACTTTTGAGTGGTCGCCCCGTCGCTTGGGTCGTGCAACAGGGGAGGGCCACTCCGTGAGCGTCGACCGCGTCCGGGGCGTCGTCGTCGAGGTCGAGGAGCCGAAAACGGTGAACACGCAGTACGGCGAGAGCGACCTCTGTGAACTGACGGTTCGGCCGGAGCGCGGGGCCGGCGAGCCGACGACGGTGACGCTGTGGGGCAAGTGGACTGAGACCGCCGAGGTCATCGAACCGGGCATGGAGGTCACCGTCTACAACCCCGACGAGCGGGAGTACCGGGGGGAACAGCAGTACTCCGTCGGCGGCGACGCCGCCCTCGTCGTGGAGCCGGACTTCCTCGTCGACGTGACCGACATCCGGTCGTGGGTGCAGTGCCCCCGGATGTACTACCTCAACAAGCTCGACGGCGCGGACCACGCCTATCCGCTGGTGAAGGGGACCGTCGTCCACGAGGTGTTCGGCGACCTCCTGCGGGGCCGGGACATGGACGAGGCCATCGCGGAGCAGGTCGAGGCGGCCGGACTGTCCATCGGCCTGCTGGGCCGCGAGGCCGACGAGGTGGCCGGCGACGTACGCGACCACGCCGCGGCAATCCAGGGGTGGCTCCAGCAGGGGACGCTAACCGAAACCGACAAGTGGCGCTCAGAGATGACGCTCATCTCCGAGCGGTTCGGCATGAAGGGGCGTGCCGACGCCGTCCGCCGGGGGATGCCGGTCGAACTCAAGACGGGCAAGAACACGAAGCGCGAGCCGCGCTTCCAGGACAAGATTCAGGCGACGGCCTACGCCCTGATGCTCGGCGAACGAGCGGCCGGGGACGGCGGGAGCGCCGTCGATGCCGCGCCGGACACGGGGACGCTCCTGTACACGAAAAACGCCGCCGTGGACCGCAACGAAGAGAGCGGCGACCTCTCGCCGGCCAAGGAGTTCTCCATCGGCAGCGGCCTGCTGAACTACGTCGTCCGCGCCCGCAACGAAATCGCGGCGATGGAGTACGACAGGGACGTGCCGACGGGCTACGAGGCAAACGCCAAGTGCGAGTACTGCTTCGAGCAGGACACCTGCATGGCCGTCTCCGGCCGCCTCGACCAGGAGTCCAAGGCCGGCCAGGTCGGGCGAGCGGTGCCCGACGAGGAACTGGCGTACTTCGAGCGGTTCTACGAGGCCGTCGAGGCCGAGCGCCGCGCCGTCCACCGCGAGTACGCGAAGCTCTGGGAACAGACGCCCGAAGAGCGGGCCGACGACGACCGCGCGCTCGTCGGCCTCGAACCGGCCGGCCGCCGCGAACTCGACGGCGGTCGCTGGGAACTCCGCGCAAAGGCCACGGGGGCCGTCTCGAAGATACGCGAGGGGAACCTCGTGCTCGCAAGCGACGGCGACCCGGTGACGGGCAACGCCGAACTGGCGCGCGTCGAGCGCCTCGGCGACGAGGTGGTCGTCACCGTCGACGAGCCACTGGAACTGCGACGACTCGACGTGTACCCCTCCGAGCTGACGACCGACCGGCTCCAGAACGCGCTCCACGACGCCGTGCTCCTCCAGTCGCCCGAGCAGAAGGATGTGCTGTTCGAGCGGCGCGACCCGGAGTTCGCCGCGGTCGAGGAGACGTTCATCGACAACAACGACGCCCAGAACGAGGCCGTCCAGTTGGCGGTCGGCGCGGAGGACTTCGCGCTCGTCCACGGCCCGCCGGGGACGGGCAAGACCTACACGCTGGCCCGGATGGTCCGGGCGCTGGTCGAGGGCGACGGGCGGGACTCGGACGGGGAGAGCGGCCAGCGCGTCCTCCTCTCGGCCTTTACCAACCGCGCCGTCGACAACCTCATCGAGGCGCTCGAAGACCAGGGCTTCACCGACATCGTCCGCGTGGGGACCGAGAGCGGCGTCCGCGAGGACATGCAGGAGTATCGGCTGGAGACCAGCGGCGACCCCGGTGAGTGCGCCGCTCGACTCCAGACCGCGCAGGTGGTGGCGGCGACGACGGCCACCTGCGGCGGGACGACGCTCCAGACCCAGGAGTTCGACGTGGCCGTCGTCGACGAGGCCGGACAGCTCACCGAGCCGGGGACGCTCGCCGCGACGACGCTGGCCGACCGCTTCGTGCTGGTCGGCGACCACCAGCAACTGCCGCCGGTGGTCCAGTCAGAGGACGAGACGCTGTCGACCTCGCTGTTCGAGCGGCTCATCGACGCTCATCCCGAGGCCGGCGTCATGCTGGACCGCCAGTACCGCATGGCCCAGCACATCCAGGCCTTTGCCTCCCGCGAGTTCTACGACGGGCAGTTGCGGCCCGCGACGGGTGCGGTGGCCGCCCAGCGCATCGACCACCTCGACGGCGTCTCGCTGGACGCGCTGCCGGCACACCTCCGCGACCGCGTCTCATTCGTCGACCCCGACGGGAGCCAGCGGGGGAACACGAACCCCGCAGAGGCCGACGCGGTCGCCGAGGTGGTGGCGGCCTACCGCGAGGCCGGCGTGCCCGCCGACGACATCGGCGTCATCGCGCCGTACCGGGCCCAGGTCGCCGAACTCTCCAAGCGCCTGCCCGACGTGACCGTCGACACGGTGGACCGGTTCCAGGGGTCGAGCGAGGAGGTAATCGTCATCTCCTTCGTCGCCACGGGCGCGCTCGACGGCCCCATCTTCGAGGACTACCGGCGCATCAACGTCGCGCTGACGCGGGCGAAGAAGGCGCTCGTCCTCGTCGGCGACGCCGACGCGCTGGCGACCGACGAGGTGTACGGCCGGATGGTCGAGTGGGCGCGCGGGTAGTCAGGCCTCGCTGGACTGCTCGGCGGCGTCGCCGCCCCGCTCGCTCCGTCTGGCGTGTTCTCTCCCGGCGCGACGGGCGGCGATATCCGCCCGGAGCCGTTCCCGCAGCGTGTCCCTGAGCTGTCCCGCGGTGCCCTCGTCGACGTCGTACACCCGGGCGACGCCACCCAGTAGGCTCGACGAACTCGCCGTGTCGGCCCCGACCGTCGCCAGGTCGCGGCGGCGCTGGAACGGCGACCGCGTGACGAACACCGTCTGGAGCCGGTAGTACGGGACGACGCGGGTCGTCCGCCGCCAGAACCCGCTCCGGGTCGCAAGCACCGAGTCGTCCAGGTCGAACCCGCGGTGTCGCCAGCGAAGGTGTGCCGCCGGTGCGACCGGGAGAAAGAGGAGAGCGGCGAGCCACCAGTAGCCCGTTCCCAGCACCAGCGAATCGACGGCGTAGGCGACCGCGGTGAGGCCGGCCGCAGCCAGCGAGAAGCGCGCGAGGTAGCGCCGTCGGGCGCGTTTCGGCGGCCGGTCGAAGTCTAGGTCGGCGAACGGTTCGATGTCGCGGGCCAGTTCGTACACCTCCTCGCGGGGGGCGAGGGGGACGGCGACGCCCTGCGTCGACTGCTGATTGCCGCCGCTGTACCCGGCCGTCTCGACGGCCAGCGTCGCGTAGCCGAACCGCCGCATCAGGACGTTCTCGCGGATGGTGACCGTCTGGACCTTCTCCAGCGGGATGTTGCCGCTGTACCGGCGCAGGAGGCCGCGCTCGTACCGGAGGTCGCCGTCGGCCCGCGTGAGCCGGAAGCCGTGGTACTCGACGACGGTCAGCGCCACGCTGACGACCAGCGCGAGCAGGAGGAACTGGACGACAGAGAGCGCGGCGAAGACGACCAGCCGCGGGGTCGGGGGCGTCCCGACCAGCCAGCGGACCACCGGCCCGCCGAGCGACGCCCCGACCAGCGTCGCGTTGAGCCGCAACACGGCGCGGACGACATCCATCCCCAGCGGCAGCGACGCCAGCGTCAGGATCGGCGCAGCGGGGCGCACGGAGACGAGCGCGTAAGTCAGGAGCTCCCGCCGGTCGAACGCGAACAGGAGCGACCCGTCCGGCCGGCCGTCGCTGTCCGCGTCCGGTGCTGGCGAACTCCGGTCGGCAGCCGTCCGTGAATCGCCAGTCTCCGCCGGCGAGGGACCGGTCGCCCCCGGGAGGTCGGCGTGGGCGGACCGGCCGCTCGTCACGCTCTCGGACGGCGAAGCGCCGGCCCCCTCCTCCGCGGTTGCGTCGCGGTCGTGGGTCCGCACGTAGTTTCGCAGCCGTTCGACCTCGCGCTCGTCGACCGCGTCCAGCGTCGCCTCCGTCGCGCTGCCGCCGGCCGTCTCGAAGCGGACGACCGCGAGCCCGAGCAGGCGGTTGAGGACGTTCTGCTCGACGTCCAGGTTCTGGACCCGGCCCAGCGGAATCTGGCGCGACTGTCTGGCGAAGACGCCCGACTCGACGGTCAGCGTGTCGCCGTCGAGTTCGTACCGAAAGCGGAGGTACCGCGCCAGCGCGTAGCCGCCGAACGCGACCGCGCCGAGGACCGCCAGGACCGGCACCCCGAACCACGGGAGGTCGAGCATCCCGGTCCCGAGCGACCCGCCGAAGAAGCCGAAGAAGCCGCCCTGCAGGACGGCCCGGCCGATTCGGACGACGGCGCTCCGCGGGTGGAGCCGGTTCATACCGCGTCCGTGGCCTCGCTCTCGTTTGCGAGGTCACGTAGCTGCTCGCGCAGTTCGGTGGCCCGTTCGGGCCGCAGGCCGGGAATCGTGATGTCCGCGCCGCGGGTCCCGGCGGTGTAGACGACGACGCTGGCCAGCCCGACGGCCCGCTCTATCGGGCCGCGGGTGGTGTCGACGTGCTGGACGCGGACGTACGGGACCGACGTGTCGGTCCGGGTCACGACGCCGCGGAGGAGAAAGAGCGCGTCGTCCTGCAGGTCGAAGCGCCAGATGCGGTGGGCGGCGACGGCGTGGGCGACGCCCAGTACCACGAGCACGACCCAGCCGCCGACGACCACCATCGCCGGTAGCGAGACCGCGAACCGGTCGACCAGGTAGGCGACGACGCCGAGCACCGACGCTTGGATGACTGTCGACAGAACCCACAGCAGTCTCACCCGCGGGTGGAGCGACTCCATGCCTCATCCGAGGGACCGGCCGCGGATTAACGGTTTGGCTCCGGGCCGGAGTCGGCGGTCGTCGCCCGGCGACGACGTCGGCCGGCTACACGCGCTCGTTGACCTGTTCGGCGACGCGTTCGCCGGGCCGCCGGAGGTGCCCGCTCTCGACCTCGTAGACGTACCCGGTCACGGTCACGTCGTCGGGAATCAGCTCGTGGTTTTCGAGGTACTCGACCTGTGCGGCACAGGCCGCGTCGATGTCGTCTGTCATCCGGACCCACTCTGCGATTGACGCGTCGCCGATGGACAGCTCCGGCAGCGCCGGGTCGAGGTCGACGTCGTCGAGGTCGCCGTCGACCGCGGCCTCGAACCCCGCGACCACGTCCTCGTCGGACGCGCTCATCATCCCGCAGTCGGTGTGGTTGACGACGATGATTTCCGTCGTGTCGAAGTACTGTGTCGTCAGCGCGGCCGAGCGAATCACGTCGTCCGTGACCTTGCCGCCGGCGTTGCGGTATATCTGCGCGTCGCCCAGCGAGAGGCCGAGCGCCTCCTCGACGGGGATGCGCTCGTCCATGCAGGCGACGACGAGCAACTGCTTGTCGGTCGGAATCCCCTTCCGACGCCGGCGCGCCCAGTCGTCGCGCGCGTCGACGTCCGCGTCGACCGATTCGTGGACGTGACCGGCTTCCGGTTCCTCGCCGCTGTCGTCACTCCCGTGCGTGTGATGTGGCATTGCAGAACACGATTTTGCGCCGCGCAGCCTTTACTGTTCGCTCGGAGGCAGTGTAGACAGGGCGCGGGCAGGTCGGACGGGGGCTCGCTTCAATCGTCAGTGGCGACGGCGCTGTCCTCGGCGTCTCCGCCCTCGATTTCGTCCAGCACCCGCTGGTGGAACTCCTGCAGGACGGCCGACTCGTCCTCGGCGAGGACCACGTCGCTGGCCATCAGCGTCGCCAGGCCGAAGGCGCGTGGCGACGGCGAGTCGACGCGGGTCCGGACCACGTCCACGTCGCCGTCCCGTATCGCCCGCAGGACGGACTCGATGCCGTCGACGTTCAGTTTGTCCTCCAGAATCTCGCGGTAGGTCTCCTCGACGACGGCGAACTCGCCCAGGTCCTCGGCGAACCCGAGCAGCATCTCCGAGGAGACCTGCTGTTCGCTGGCCGACTTCTCGTAGCCCTTGTAGCGTTTGAGTATCATCAGCGACCGCGTGGCGTTGATGCGGAAGTACCGCTGGAGAAGGTCGGTCCCGTCGAGGCTGGCCCGCAGGTCTTCGCGTGCCGTCTCCGGGTCCAGGTCGCAGACGATACGCGAGATGTCGACCTTGCGGTTCAGCGGCATCGAGAGGGTGAAGCCGTTGTCGGCGACGGCGACCTGCACGTTCGCGCTGGCCGCCTGCGCGATGTGGTACGCCAGGAGCCGCGAGAAGCCGTCGTTGAACCGCCGGCCGTAGTTCGAATGGACGTGGTAGTGTCGCTCGTACTCGTCGTGGTCCAGCGTCTCTTCGACGACCAGCCGGTCGGACGTGGCGACGCTGTCGGCCCCGGCGTAGGCCACCTGTTCGCGGAACATCCGCGCGATGGCCCGCACGCTGTTCTCGTCGACGGGGAAGGTCCGGAGCCAGTTCCGGACCTCGGACATCCCGCCGTCCTCCAGCCGGTCGAGCAGTTGCCCCTGGAAGTCCAGTATCTCGCGGCCGAGGTCGTAGGAGAGCGGGAGCCGCTCGGAGAACCACGACGGGACCGTCGGCCGCGCGGCGGTCCGGTCGACGTACACCTTCGACCCGCGGCGGTAGCGGTACTCGAAGTTGTCCCCGCCCAGCACGAACACGTCGCCTTTCTCCAGCGTGTCGAGGTACGACTCGTCGAGTTGGCCGACCCAGCTGTCGTCGCTCCGGGTGACCACGTCGCAGGTAAAGGAGTCCGGAATCGTCCCGATGTTGGTCATGTAGATGACCCGCGCGAGCCGGCCGCGCTTGCCGATGAGGTGCTCGCCGACCGCGTAGTCCTCGTAGTGGTGCTCCCCGTCGGGCGGGTCGTTCGTGTCACGCCAGATTTTGGCGTAGACGTTCTTGTCCTCCATCCCCGGGTAGTCGGCGGTCATGTACCGCATCAGCTGTTCCCAGTCCTCGTCGCCGTAGTCTCGGTAGGGGTAGGCCCGCCGGAGGACGCTCTTGAACGTCTCCTCGGGGCGAACGTCGTTGATAGCCATGCCGTAGACGTGCTGTGTCGCCACGTCCTGTGCGTTCTCGGGGATGAACACCCGGTCGACGAACCCCCGCTCGGCCTTTTCGAGCATCACCGCACACTCGACGAGTTCGTCGCGGTCCAGCGCGATGACACGGCCCGCGACGGTCTCGCCGAGCTGGTGGCCCGCGCGGCCGATGCGCTGGAGGAGCGCGGCGACGGATTTCGGCGAGCCCACCTGCACGACGAGGTCGATGTGGGGCATGTCGATGCCCAGTTCCAGGCTCGTCGAGGTCGTCACCACGTCCAGCGACCCGGCCTTCAGCGACTCCTCGACCTCGCGGCGCTTCTCCTTCGAGAGCGACCCGTGGTGACAGCCCGAGTTCGACACGTCGTAGGCATCGAACGTTTCCCGGAGGTTGTGCAGGACGCGCTCGGCCCCCGACCGGGTGTTCGTGAACACGAGCGTGTTGGTGTGGGACTGGATGTGGTCGTGGAGCTGTCTGTAGAACCGCTCGGTGACGATGTCCCGCGGCGTGTTGATGAGGTCGTCGGCCGGACAGGACAGCTCCATGTCGAAGTCCCGGGCGAACCGCGTGTCGACGATTTCGTAGTCCCGGGGGTCGCCGCCGGGTTCCTCACGGCCGACCAGGAACTCCGCGACGGTGTCCAGCGGCTCGACGGTGGCCGAGCAGCCGATTCGCGTGGGCGAGCCCTCGACCAGTTCCTCTAACCGCTCCAGGGACACCGAGAGGTGGGTCCCGCGCTTGTTCTCCGCGAGGCTGTGAATCTCGTCGACGATGACGTACTCGATGGTCTCAAGTTTCTGCTTGAACTTCGGGGAGTTCAGCAGGATGGCCAGCGTCTCCGGCGTCGTGTTGAGGATGTGGGGCGTCGTCTCCAGCATCGCCTGGCGCTCGCTGTCGCTGGTGTCGCCGTGGCGGATGGCGTGGCGTATCTCCACGTCCTCGCCGCGCTGGTCGAGTTTGGCCGTGATGCCGTCGAGCGGCTGTTCGAGGTTCCGGTGGATGTCGTTGGCCAGCGACTTCAGCGGCGAGACGTACAGGCAGTAGACGGAGTTTTCCAGGTCGTCGTCGCGGGCCTTCCCGAACAGTTCGTTGATGATGCCGGTGAAGGAGGCCAGCGTCTTGCCGCTGCCCGTCGGCGCGCAGATGAGGGCGTTCTCGCCGCCGTGAATCAGCGGGATGGCCTCCTTCTGGGGCGGCGTGAAGAAGCCGCCGTTGCCGGGGACGAACTCGCCGAACTGCTCGACCCACCACTCCTGGACGACGGGTGCGAGGCGCTCCAGCACCTCCGTGTCGTCGATGTCGACCGCCGCCGGGTCGAAACTCGGGTCCGTCGCTGCGAGACGCTCGCGTCCTCCCATTGTCGGCTCTTACCGGGTAGTAGGACCGGCGCGGCAAGTGGGTTCCGCCCGCCCGTTTGGGGAACGCCTAAGCGACCGCCGCGTCTGGCCTCTGGCATGGCCGAGTCATTCGACGTGCTGACGCCGCTGGTGACACCGTTCGACGCGACCGGCGACCTCGACGTCGCCGGCCTGGAATCGCTGGTCGACCACGTCACGGCGGCCGGCGTCGACGGCGTCGTCCCCTGCGGGACGACCGGCGAGTTCGAGACCCTCTCGCCCGAGGAGTACCGGACCGTCGTCCGGACCGCGACGGAGACCGCGCCCGACGACTGTCGCGTCATGGTCGGGACGGCGGCGACGGACGTTTCGACCGTCCACGACCGGATGGCCTTCGCCGCCGAACAGGGCGCGGACAGCGCGCTCGTCGTACCGCCGTACTACGGCGGCCAGGCCAGCGCAGCGGGCAACGAGGCGTTCTTCGACGCGGTGCTCGCCGACGCGCCCCTGCCGGTGTATCTCTACAACATCCCCGGGGCCGTCGGGCAGACGCTGTCCGTCGAGACGGTCGCCGCGCTCGCCGAGTCGGACGCCGTCGCGGGGTTCAAGGACTCCTCGGGGGACCTCCCCTACGTCACGTCGGTCCTCGACCGGACGCCCGAGGACTTCACCGTCTACCAAGGCCACGACGGCCTGTTCGTCCCGTCGCTCGTGCTGGGCGGGGACGGCGGCGTCAGCGCGCTCTCGCACCTGCTGTTCGACGATTTGGAGCGGGCGGGGACCGCCCTCGAAAGCGGCGACGTGCCAGGGGCCAGAGCGGTCCAGCGGGACGTCCTCTCGCCGCTGTCGGAGGCGTGTGCCGAGTACGGCTTCGCCCCCACCGTGAAGGCGCTGCTCGCCGACCGCGGCGTCATCGACCACGCGACGGTGCGACCGCCCCGGGACTCGCTCTCGCCGGACACGGTGGCGTCCGTGACCGGCATGCTGGAGTGAGCGCCAGGCTCAAACGAGGCTGTGAGGTTCCACGAGATTCATTACGCTGGGCGGCAGTGAACCGAACATATGTCGTTGCTGCCCTCCCGCGGTCCCGACACGAGCACCTCACAGGACGGGGAGCTCCAGGTCGTCGGGGTCGACGAAGACGTGTCGGCCGTACTCGACGCTCTCTCCTCGGAGACGGCCAGAGAGATACTCAACACGGTCTACGAGGAGCCGGGGACGCCCTCCGAACTCGCCGACCGGCTGGATATGTCGATACAGAAGGTCTCGTATCACCTGGAGAAACTGGAAGACGAGGAGCTCATCACCGTCGCCGGCGTCCAGTACTCGGAGAAGGGCCAGGAGATGAAGGTGTACGAGCCACCGGACGACCCGCTGGTGCTGTTCGTCGGGACCCGGGAGCGAAAGCAGTCGCTGCGCTCGCTCGTCCGCCGCGTCCTGCCCATCGTCGGCATCCTCACCGCCGCCAGCGTCATGTTACAGCTCCTGCTGGGACAGTTCCCGGTCCAGTTTTCGGGGGCCGGCGACGCGGGAACCGCCGGGGACGGTGGCCAGGGCGGCGGGGACGTCGAGAGCCTCGATACAGCCACACCGGAGGCACCCACGGCGACCCCGACCGCTGCGGACGACGGCGGCTTCCAGATAGCCGAGGCGACGGAGACGCCGGAGGCCACGCCGGCCCCGGCGGCCGACACCCCGGCCGAGGTGGTGACCGAAGAGGCCCGCCGATTGACGACCGAAGCCGCGGGCGGCGGCCTCCCCCTGGAACCGGGCGTGGTCTTCTTCCTCGGCGGGCTGTTCGTATTGATCCTGTACGTCTCCCTCTGGGCGTACCGGAACTACCGCTGACTGTCGCCGCTACTTCGACGCGGCCCGCTCGGCGACCAGCACGCCCGCCTGGTCGGTGACCATCTCGACGGCCGTCAGCGCGTAGCCGGCGTCGGTGACGGCGTCGGCGAGGACGCCGACCGTCGCCGGGTCGTCGACCTCGGGACTGTAG
Source organism: Haloarcula sp. DT43 (assembly GCF_037078405.1). NCBI lineage: Archaea > Methanobacteriati > Methanobacteriota > Halobacteria > Halobacteriales > Haloarculaceae > Haloarcula > Haloarcula brevis. The sequence goes on from NZ_JAYMGZ010000004.1 coordinate 373,200, forward strand.
AACGGGGCGTCGGGGTCGTCGTCGCCGAACAGCATCACGTCCCCGAGGACGATTCGCCGCGGCCCGAGGTCGGCGATGGTGTCGATGGCGTCGCGCTTCTCGTCGTCGCCCAGGTGGTGCATCGCGAAGTTCGAGGTGACGATGTCGACCGGGCCGTCGACGTTCGGGGCGCGAAAGCGGCCGTCGGCGAAGGCCACGTTCTCGACGCCTCGCTCGTCGGCCTTCTCGCGGGCCTTCGCCAGCATCCCGTCGCTGATGTCGCGGCCGATGACTGCCCGTGCGTCGGGGGCGAGCGCGAGTGCGATGGCTCCCGTGCCGGTTCCGAGGTCCAGGACCACGTCGTCGCTCCCGGGGGCCGCGTGGTCGACGACGAAGTCGACGCAGGCGCGATAGGCCGCCGAGTCCTGGTCCTCGTCGTAGGCGTCGGCGTGTTCGGAGAACCGTTCGGCGTGTTCGTCGAGTGACTTCTTCATAGTCGCCACTCGTCGCGCTCGCACAAGTGTCTCCCGCTCGGTATCGGTCGGTTAAAACGGTTTTTGAGCCACGGGTGAATTTTTGCTATCCCCGTCCAAAGGTCGAACTGCGCCGTCGACGGGTGACTTCCCCCGGCCGCCCTGCCCCCGTCCCCGCCGACGGCCACCGCCCTCACTCCGCTGACGCTCCCTGACAGCGTATCCCCCTACGCCAACGCCTTTGTCCGTTCGCTCGCTGACTCCAGTATGCGCCTCACGTTTCTCGGCACCGGCAGCGCCATGCCGACCGGCTTGCGGATGCAGTCCGGCTACCTGCTGGAACGGGACGGGAACCGACTGCTCGTCGACTGCGGGAGCGGCGCGTTACACACGCTGGCCCGCACCGAGACAGGGTACGAGGGGGTCGACACCGTGCTGTTGACCCACCACCATCTGGACCACGTCTCGGACCTCGACGTGCTGATGAAAGCGCGCTGGCTGGCCGGCGAGACGGCCCTCACGATAGCCGGCCCGCCGGGGACGAGCGACCTGGTCCGGGACCTGCTGGAGACACACGCGTACATGCAGGACCGACTGGACCTGACGCTGCGGGACCTCGACGGCGGGCCGTTCGAACTGGCCGGGTTCGACGGCGACGCCTGCGAGACGCGCCACTCGATGCAGTGTTTCGCCTATCGACTCTCCGTCGGCGACGGCCCGGCAATCACGCTCGGCGCGGACTCTGAGGCGTTCACCGACCTCGTCGAATTCGCCGACGGGTCGGCCGTGCTCGTCCACGACTGCTCGTTCCCGGACGAGGTGGACGTGTCGAACCACCCGACGCCGTCGACGCTCGGCGAGACGCTCCGGGACGCCGACGCCGAGGTCGGCCGCGTCTACCTCACGCACCTCTACCCACACACCGAGGGGCGACACGAGGAGATGCTCGACTCGATAGCCGAGAGCTACGACGGCGACGTGCAGTTCGCCGAGGACGGCCTGACGATAACGGTCAGCTAGGCGCGTTCCAGCGTGACGCGGAACTCGGCCCCGCCACCGTCGCTTTCGGCCACGCCGACCCTGCCGCCGTAGGACTCGGTCAGCGCCCGGACGAACCCGAGACCGAACCCAGTCCCGGAGCTCTCCTGTCCTTTCACGCCCATCTCGAAGATTTCCTCGCGCAGCGATTCGGGGACGTCCGTGCCGTCGTCGGCGAAGCAGACGGTCACTTCGTCGGGACCGGCCTCGGCCGGGAACACGCGCATGCGGACCTCGCCCTCGTTGTGGACCGCGGCGTTGGACATGATGTTCGTGAACACGGAGTCGAGCAGGTCGCCGCCGTACACCTGGTAGTCGAACGCTGCGGCGTCGAACTCGACGGTCAGGGACCCGTAGTTTGCCCGGACGTCCCGCACCGTCTCCCCGAGTACCGCCCCGAGGTCGCGTGGCTCCGGGTTGTCCTGGGCTTCGAGCGTCGAGACGAGGTCGCCGACGCGGTGGATGAGGTCCGCGGCGCTCTCGGCCGCGCGCTGTATCTTGCCGGCGTACTCCGCCGTCTGGCCGTCGACCTGCCCCGCGACGGCGTCGGCGAACCCGGCGATGACCTGGAGGTCGTTGCCCAGGTCGTGCCGGAGGAGGCGGTCGTACAGCTCTATCATCTCCTTTCGCCGCTCGAGGTCGCGGTGTGCGCGTTCCAGTCGCTCGCGGGAGCGGATGTTCGAGATGGCTGTCGCGGCGTGGGTCGCCAGAATCTCCATCGGCTTGACGTACTCGTCCCCGAACTCCTCGACGGTCTGTGACCGCGTGACCAGCACCGCGGTCACCTCGTCGCCCATCCGGGCCGGGACGGCCAGAGCCCCCGTCACGTCCGAATCGGACCCGACAGCCGCGTCAGCGCCCTGTTCGACCAAGGTCTCGCCGGCGTCCCGGGCGCGCCGCGCCAGGTCGCTCGGCGGTTCGCCCTGGACGAGGTCCGGGTTCGTGCTGTGGACGACACGGAGGTCGTCCTCGCGCACCTCGACGAACGTGGAGTATGAGAACTCGAACAAAAGCGACATCGCTTCGAGCGTGAGCGACACGACCTCGTCGACGGAGTCGCACCGATTGAGCGCCTGGCCGTACTTGTTCAGGTCGGCGACCTGTCTGGCAAAGTCCTGTTGTTCTTCGAATGACATTTCACCCACTCCTCGGAGACATTGGAACTACACATCAATAGAGACCGGAGCAAAAAACGGTTTCGGGGGAGCCGACTCTGAAATGAAAGCCTGGAGACACGCTGGGCCGCTCAGTCGAGCCGGTACCGCAACAGCGCGGCGATACCGCCGAGGTTCGAGAGCTGCTGGCCGGGCGCGAACTCCGCCGAGAAGACGGTCACGTCCCCGCCTTTCTGCTCGGTCGTCTCGATAATCTGGTCGACGTCGATGTCCCAGTCGCCCTCGCCAGCCCGTTCGAGCCGGAGCCGCTCGTCGAGAACGAGCAGCGTCTCGATTGCGCCGTAGTCGGCCGCCTTGGCGACTTCAGCCGGGCCGTAGGCCACTTCAGAGCCGGACCCGATGCGTTCCATCAGTTCGTCGATGTAGTCCGCCTCCTCGGCGATGCGGGTCTGCTGTTGGACGTCCTCGACAGCGCCGCGTTTGAGCACCTCGTGGACGCCGCGGTCGCCGACGGCCGACGTGTCCACGACGGTAATCTGCTCGGCGACGTCGGGAATCTCGTCCTGGAAGTGGTCCAGGGCGTCCTGTTTGGTGAAGCCGGGGCCGGCGAGGATGTAGGCGTCCACGTCCTGGCGTTTCAGCACGTCGGCCAGTTCCCCGAACAGTTCCTTCCGCGGGCGGGCGTACTCGCCCTTGCCGGTCGTCGAGGTGATGGCCGCCCGCTCCTCGGTGCCGTACTGGGCGACGGTGTGGACGTGGGCCTCGCCCTCCTCGACGGTGGCGATGGCCACGTCGGGATTGTCCGTCGCCTCGACGGCCTCCTCCAGACGGTCGGCCTGGTCAGGCTTGAGGTGCTTCTCGACGGTGAGTTCGGTGTGTTCCTCGACGTTGAGCGTGTGGTGAAAGCCCAACTGGTCCTCGCGGGAGCAGTCGACGATTTCGCCGCCGACCCGGAGGCGGTTGGCGAACTTGGCGAACTCCACGTCCGTGACTTCGATTTGTATCCACATCGGCTCGCGCTCGCCACCTTTGTCCCGGAGAGTGTCGTCGTTGCGCTGGATGCGCCGCGTCGTGTCGCCGGAGACGAGGTCCCCCGGCTCGATGACGTACGATAGATGCCAGAGGTCGTCCAGCGTCTCGGGGACCACCTCGATGCGCTCGGCCCCCTCGGCGGTGGTCTCCCGGCTCTGAATTTGCATACTGGAGCGTCCGCCTCATGGACACAAGTGTTCTGCCATTCGACGCGCCGACCGTCCGGGTCAGGGCGTGGTGGGCGTCCCGGACTCGCCTCCCACGGCCGGCACCTCCCTGATGGCGGTCCCGACGGCGTACGCGCCGGCGACGTTGCCGTAAAACGAGAGGAACGGGACGAGAATGGCCCCGACGACGGTGACGGTGGCGAAGCCGCCGACCACCTGCGCGCCGATGGCGATGACGACGGCGACCAGCCACGCGACGGCGTAGGTCTCCGACCCGCCGATGGCGCGCAGCGTCCCGGGCGAGAAGGCCGCGCCGACGCGCCCGGTCACCGCGTACGCGGCCACGGCGGCGGGGAGGAGATACGCCGCGCCGAGCGAGACAACGAGGGTGACGGCGACAACGACGAGCGCGAGCAGGAGGCCGCCGACGGCGAACCCCGCCGTCGGCTCGCCACTCGCCGTCGAGACCACGGAGACGGGCAGGACCAGCGAGGCGATGGCGAGGCCGATGACCACCAGCGGAACGAGCGAGTACACGAGCGAAATCAGGAACGCGACCACCCCCTCGACCAGCAGGTCACCCCACTCGTCGAACACCGGCGGTACCTCGTCGTCGCCGTCACTCACCGCCCGGACGACGCGGACGAGATAGCCGTACACGAACAGCGCCGGGACGAAGAACACGCCCAGCAGGCTCAAGACGCCGCCGATGAGTATCGTTTCGACCTTCTGCTCGCCGTTCCAGGGGTAGCGGATTGCGTCTTCTAACATGGGGACTCGATGTGGGTTCGGGCACAGCACCCGGTGACGGGTCAGTGTTGTCGGACCAGTCTGATAAACCCACACGCAGGAACACGAAAAACGTCAACGAGTCGAATCAGGCCGCGGGCCGGGCGTCGGGCGTCTCGCCGCCCGCGTCGACGGCGGGCATCTCGCGGACGGCGGTCCCGACCGCGTAGGCCCCGGCCACGTTCGCGTAGAACGTCACGAAGGGGGCCAGCACCGCGCCGATGACGACGGCGTTCAGAAGGCCGATGACGACGCCGGCCAGCAGGCTGATACCGAACGCGACCAGCCAGCCGGTGGCGTAGGTCCGACTGAAGGCGAACCGGCGGAGTTCACTCGGTGCGAACGCCGCGGCGATGTTGTCCGAACGGACGTACGCGACGATTGCCGCAGGGAGCACGTACGCCACGGCCAGCGAGAGCACGGTCACCGCGAGTCCGGCGACGAGGACGATGAGGCCGACGGCCAGGCCGCTGCCCGATCCGCTACCGCCCAGGCCCAGCGTCGCACCGCTCGCGACCACCGCGGCGAGGGCGATGGCCGTCGGGACGAGCGAGTAGGCGAACCCGATGACGAACACCTTCAGGCCGTCCATACCGAGGTCGCCCCAGTCGTCGAACACCGGCGGTTCGGCGTCGCCGTCTAGGACCGACCGGAGCGTCCGGGCGATGTACCCGAGGACGAAGAACACGGGCACGACGAGGAAGCTCAGGAACAGCAACACGCCCCCGATAGCGATGGTCTTCACTGCGCTGTCGCCGTCCCGCGGATATTGTAGTGCTTCTTGGAACATGATGGTACTCCGTGACATCAGCCTGGCCGGCGTGGCCGCTGCCACGTCAGTCGCGACGAGGTGTCACATCGACATATAATACTACTTACAAGTATTTATAACAGTATGTGTGCCGTGCTATCGGTCGTAGACGGGTCCAGATGGTAGGTGCCCGCGAGTCACTACTCGTCGGCGTCCCCGTCCGCGGCCGCCTGCAACCGCGCGAACGCCTCCCACGAGGGGTCGGCTCCCGGGTGTGACCGCTGCGTCCCGTCGACGTACAGTCCCGCACCCTCGCGTACCTCGCCGACGACCGCGGCCGGCGTTCCGCGGTCCCGGAGCGCGCCGACGACGGCGTCGGCGTCGGCGGGGTCGACAGCGGCCAGCAGCGTCCCGCAACTGCTGACGTGCCAGGGGTCGATGTCGAGCGCGTCACAGAGCGTACCGACGCCGTCGGCCAGCGGCACCGCCTCGCTGTCCACGTCGAACCGGACGCCCGCGCCGTCGGCCATCTCGACGAGCGCGCCGGTGATCCCGCCCTCCGTCGCGTCGTGCATCGCCGTGACCTCGCCGGCGCTCGCGACGGCCGCCGCGTCCTCGACGACGGCGGTGTCGGACAGGCGCTCCTGGGCGACGGCGACGCGCTCGGGCGGGAGGCCGAGTTCCTCGGGGAAGAGGCGGGCGAACAGGCCGGCCACCTCGGCGGCGGGGCCGGTCCCCACGACGAGTCTGTCGCCGGGTCGCGCCCCGTCGGGCCGGACGACGTCGTCGTGGGACCCGACGCCGAGCGCCGTCGCGCCGCCGACCCAGGAGTAGTCGACGCCGTCGTAGCGCGCGGTGTGACCGGTTACGACGCTCACACCCAGTTCCTCCGCTCTACCCGCCATGCCGCCCCACATCGACGCGAGCTCGTCGTCGGTCATCGCCGGCGGGAGCGTGAACGTCACCGAGAGGTGCGACGGCGGGACGCCGGAGACCGCCACGTCGGCCAGCACCACGTCCATCGCGAAGCGGCCGGCCGTCTCGAATCCGAGGTCGGGCAGCACCGACAGCGGATCCGTGGCCGTGACGAGCGCCTCTCCGCCGACGTCGATCACGCCGAAATCGACCCCGTGGGTCGGCCCGAGCACCACGTCGTCGCGCTCCGCGCCCAGTTCCGGGTAGATGACACGGTCGAACACCTCGCGGTCGATCTTGCCGAGGTCACTCACGACTCGGCCCACCCCGGGCGCGCCGAGACCACCACGTCACTCCTCCACCATCCGACTGCCGCCCGGCGGCAGGAACTCCTGTATCTGGTCCGGGCTGGCTACCTTCCGGACGAACGACTCGTCGGCGAATCGGGACCTGAACTCCCGGTAGAGTCGCTTTGCGATGTCGTTCTGGGCGTACTGGCCCGGTTCGACGGTGATGGTCGTCGCCGCCTGCCCCTCGATGGCCGCCGGCGGGCCGCCGACGACCCGCGTCTCGTCCTCGCAGGTGATGCCGACGCCGACGCCGACGGGCGTGGCCTCGAAGTAGGTCCGGTCGCCGCGGACGGCGAAGCCGCCTTTCTCCAGGTATTCGCCGCTCTCGGGCGTCTTCGACACCTGGTCGGGGTCGACCATGTAAACGTCGCCGGCGAACTTTCCGTCCTTCCAGACGGAGGAATAGGAGACGGCGAACTGCGCGGCCTGGTCCAGCGACGACTGCGGGAAATCAACCTCCTTCGCGGGCTCGCTGGGGCCGGTGGCTTTCAGCACCGTGACCGGACCGCCGTGGGCCTGCGCGTGGAAGAACTTGTCACCGCGTTCGAGGTACTTCTGGACGAGTTCCTCGTTGTCGTCTGCGTCGCGGCCGCCGATGACGAGGAAGCCGTCCGAGGTGTGGAACCACCGGAACTGCTCGTACCAGTGCTCGGTCGACCGGGTCGGGATGGACTGCATCGAGAGCCAGTCGGTCGGGCCGTCGTCGCTTTCGTCCTCGTCAGCGTCGTCCTCTCCGTCGTCGGCCGCCCACGCCTCGCGGCGCTCCTTGACCGCTTCGAGGTCCTCGCGGGTGTTCTCGATGGCGGCCAGCGCGCCCTCTTTCTTCTCCTCGATGCGCTTTGCTTCCTTGTACAGTTCGTCGGCGTTCACCTCGACCCCCTCGTCGGCGGCGACCGTGACGCGCGTGCCGTCGATGTCGAGGGTCACCGTCCCCTCGCTGCCGTCGAGGGCGACGACCGCTTCCGCGGCCGCGATGCCGCGCTCGGCCCCTTCGTCGAACGTCGCTTCGATGTCGTCCCAGGACACGTCGTCCTCGCGGGCGGCCCGGACCGTCGAGAGCACGTCGTCGACGAGGTCGTAGTTGGCGTACAGCAGTTCGGCCTTCTCCCGTTCGGCCTCGGCGTCGGCCTCGAAGTCCTCGATGGCCTGCTCCTGCTGCTGGATGATGCGTTTCTGCTTCTCGATTTCGGCCTCGAAGTCGGGGCGCTGTGTCTCGCCGCCCTCGACCTCCGCCTCCCGCTGGAAGTTGAAGAAGTAGTCGTCGAGCGCGGCGTTGAACTCGGTGAACGACTCGCTGTACAGCGAGTCGTACTCCGCCAGCGGAATCGGCGTCACGTCGATTCGGCGGCGGTCCGGGTCGTCGGCTCCCTCGTCCCCGACCGTCTCGTAGTACACCCGCGGGTCGACGTTCCCCTCACGCAGGCGCGTCCCCATCTCGTCGACGAGTTCGTACAGCCGCTGGAAGTCGGACTCGGTCAGTTCGTCGACGGCGACGTTGTAGTCGATGCCGGCGCGGGTACACAGTTCCTCGCCGTAGAGGCCGCCGAAGTTCAGTTGCGTCGCCAGCGTCCGGACGAGGTCGGAATCGGACTCCCGGATACGGGCGACGAAACCGTCGTAGTCGACGGTCATCGGGTTGAACCGCGCCGACGGGAACTCGTAGGGGGTCCCCGGCGCGACGGTGCGGGACTTGAGCCGCACCGTCTCCAGACAGTCGATGACCTCGCCGTGCTCGTCCAGCACGGCAACGTTCCCGTCGCCGAACAGCTCCGCGACGATAGTGGTCGAGGCGTCGTCGCGGTCGAACTCCAGTTCGATGATGCGGTCGAACTCGAACTGCTCGACGCGGACGAGGTCGGCCCCCGACAGCCGGTTCCGGAGCATCATGGCGAAGTCCGGCGGCCGGCCCGGCGCGTCGGGGACGTGGCTCTGGTCGGCGACGTGGGCGCGCTTGACGTCACCGACCTCGATGAGGAACTCGACGCGTCCGCGGTCGAAGTCCCGGAGCTTCAGTCTGACGAGGTCGTCCTCGGGGTAGAGGTACGCCTTGTCGAGCTTCGCGCCCTCGTAGCCGGCGAGTTCGCCCTCCAGGGCGGCGAGGTCGACGCTCGTCAGTTCCCGCTTGTGGTCCATGTCGGTGGCTGTCGGCGGGCACCCAAAGGCGTTCCGTTACCCGCCGTCGGCGATGGCCTCACCCGTCTCCAGCCCGTTCCGCAGGGCCGCGTGGAGTCGCCCCTCGCCGGCCACCCAGTCCCCGGCGAAGTGCAGGTCGTGCTCGGCCGCACACGACAGCAGGTCGTGGTCGGCCTCCCCCTCGGGCTGGGAGTAGCGCCAGTGCTGGTGGTCGGTCCAGTCCGGGTCGGCCAGCCGGTCGTCGTCGAGCAATCGCGCCGTCCGCGCGGCGATGTCGTCGACGAGCGCGTCGGGGTGTTCGTCGTAGTTCGCAATCGACCACGGCTCGTTCATCTGGACCAGCAGCAGGGATTCGCCGTCGGGGACGTGGCCGTCCTTGCACTCCTCGCGGCCGACCCAGCCGATGTCGTGGTCATTGTCGGCGTTGACCGCGGCGTACCAGGGCACGTCGAGTTCGAAGGGGTAGTGGAGAACGCCGGCGATGACCGTCCGATACGGCACGGCGGCGATTGCCTCCCGAAGCTCCCGGCAGTCGTCGTGGTCCCACCGCGACTGCCCCAGCAGGTCGGCCGTCTGTGGCGCGGGCGGCGTCAACAGCGCGGCGTCGAAGTGGCCGAGGTCGGCCCCGCCGTCGTCTTCGAGCCGCCACCCGTCCCGCTGTCGCTCCAGGCGCTCGACCCGCACGCCGTTCTCCACGTCGACGTCGGCCCCGGCGAACAGCCGCTTTGCGAGCTGCGTGATGCCCGCCTCGTAGGTCCACTTGTGCTCGTCGGCGTCCCGCCCGGCGTCTATCTCCCCCGTCGCGTCGAAGGCGTACACCGGCTCGTCGATGTCGACGAGTCCCTCGGTCGGGAGCGCCACGGTGACCAGTTCCGTCACGCGCTCGTCGTCATCCTTGAGGTAGTTCGCCCCGTACTCGTACGTGCAGTCGCCGTGCCGCCGGGTCGCGGCGCGTCCGCAGACACCGCGGCTCTTCTCGAACACTGTCACGTCGACCGCTTCGCCGCGGAGCGCGTACGTCGCCGCCGCACCGGCAGCGCCGGCACCGACGACTGCGAGGTCACGAGCCATACCGGACTGTCACACGGTGTGAGTAAAAATCCACCACACGACCAGTTCGGACGGTCGTCAGAAGTCAGCGACCCCGGCGGCGGAACCGCCGGCGCGTCCAGCCGACGACGGCCACGCCCGCGACGACCGCCTGCGCGAGTGAGAAGCCGGGACCCTGCGCCGCGGTCGTCGCCCGGTCGTCGTCACTGGCTGGCTCGGAGCCGCTTCCGACCGTGAGTTGGCCCGCCCTCACGCCGTTGACGCGGACGGTGCCGTCGGCCGCCTCGAACTCCGTCTCGACGACCCGCTCCGCCCCGCCTTCGACTCGCACCCGGTCCGTCGCCACCGGGTCGCCGTCGACCGTCACGGTCAGCGTGTCGTTGACCGGCCGCGACCGGGGGTTCCGAACCGTCGTCCGTACGGTCGTGTCGAAGCCCGACCGAACCCAGTCGGCCGACAGCGAGGCGTCCCTGACCCGCAGGTCGGCGGTTCCCTGGCGCTCGGGCCCGTCGGGCTCCGTTTCGGTCCCGGGAGTCGTTCCGGGGTCGGCGGTCGCAGTGGCGGCAGGCGCAGCGCCGCCCGGCGTCCCAGTCTGTGCGGTCGCTCCGTCGGTCGACGGCTCGGTCTCGTCGTCGGTCTCGTCGCCGGACTGAGAGTCGTCGGTCTCGTCCGAGTCGTCACCGTCGTCGGAACCGCCTTCCGTCGCTGGTTCCTCTTGTGTTCCGGTCTCTGGTTCTCCACGTTCGGTCAGTTCCTCGGTCGCGGTTTCTTCGTTTTCGGTCGGTTCTTCTGTCTCAGCCGGCTCCGCAGTGTCGGTCGGCCCGTCCGTAGTAGTCGGTTCCTCGGTCGTAGTTGGTTCCTCAGTCTCGTCTTCCTCCGTGGCCTCTTCCGTTGGAGTGGGCTCTTCAGTTGCAGTTGGTTCCTCGATTTCGGTCGGCTCCTCGGTTTCAGTCTCGTCTTCGTCTGTGGGTTCTTCGGTCTCGGTCGGCTCTTCGGTCACTTCGTTTTCGGCCGGCTCTTCAGTCTCCTCGGTGTCCGTAGAATCCTCCGATTCGTCGTCTTCCGCAGAGTCGGCCGTTTCCTCGCTCTCGGTCGGCCCCTCTGTTTCCTCACTCTCAGTCGACTCTTCCGTCTCCTCTGTCTCCTCGTTCTCCGTCGGCTCCTCCGTCTCTTCGTCGCCGTCCGGTCTGTCCGTCCCGTCGGCCTCGAACAGCGTCCCCGTGAGGTCCTCGAAAATAGACGGGGCAGTGGCGCCGCTTGCGGGGGCGTCCGACGGGGCGCTCCGGGGTCCGGCGTCGAAAGCGAGCACGCCACCGACAGCGAAGGCGGACGCGAGCGCGACGGTGCCGAGAACGACGGCGACGCGGAGTCGGCTGGCATCGCTCATACAGGAGCGTACGGCAGCGCGGGATTAGTTACGGAGCAGCCAAGCCGTCGGTAAGGAGGTCCTTCCCCCGCAGTGGCGTCCCGGAGACGCGGTTACCTCGTCCGGCGGAGGCGAACGAGGCCCGCGAGGAGCGCCAGCGCGAGCACGACCAGTTGGACGGTGAATCCCGGGCCGGACGCCGCGACCGTCTCCGTCGCCGGCTCTGCGCCGCCGCCGGGTTCGGAGTCGCTTGCGGTCTCGGTCGCGTCCGAGCCGACCCGCAGGTCGCCCGCGCTGACGCCGTTGACCGCGACTGCCCCGTCGACGGCCTCAAACTCGATGGTCACGCTGGTCTGTTCGCCGCCGTTGAGTCGGACCGTCCGCGACGCGACCGGGTCACCGTCGACCGTCACGGTCAGCGTCTGTTCGACGACCTCGTCGGTCGGGTTCTCGACCGTCGCCCGCGCCGACGTGTTGAAGCCGGCCCGGACCCAATCGGCAAGCAGGGTCGCCCCGGTCACGGAGAGTTCGGCGGACGGAACGGCCGACGTGTCCGAGGGCGTGGCCGTCGCCGCCGGTGCGGACTCGTTCGTGACCGGCGAGACGACGGCGATGGTCGACAGACGGGGGGACTGCGCCCGGACGGACCGGTTGGGTGCGTCGGCGGTGCTGTTCAGTTGGCCCCAGGTCCCGTTGTGGTACTGGAGCACCCGCACGTCGGCCATCGAGCCGTTGTCCGGCAGCGAGGACGCGTTCAGTGTCAGGGTGTACGTCGCCCGACTGACTGCAGACGCGTTCGCGCCGGCGGTGACGGTCACGTAGCCACGCACACCGTCCGCCTGGACCGCGGTCATGTCGTTGGGCGTCACGTGCGGGCCGAGCATCGTGGCGTTGAACCCGTCGCTCCCGTTGGCCACGTCGAGGGAGAGCGACGAGAGCGTGAACGCCGGCGCGGTCGCGGACGGTCCGGAGCGGTTCAGCGACTGGGTGACCGTCGAGTTCGCTGCGGCCGCCGTCACTCGGACGGCGACGCCGTTGTCGAGGCGAGTCTGCGAGATAGCGGGCGGCGCTGCGCCGCCGCCGGTTTCGGTCTCTGTCTCCTCCGGTTCGTCATCGAAGTCGAATCCGCCACCGCCACCGCCGCCACCACCGCCACCACCGCCGCCACCGTTACTGCTCTCTGCCTCGACGGCGAGCGTCTCGGCGGTGACGCTGCCGATAGCGAGCGACCGGTTGCCCTCGCTGTCGAAGGCGATGCTGAAGGTGACAGTCTCCGTTTGCCCGCCCCCGACCGGGCCGACGGATTTGGACTTGAGCACCCGGGTGCTTTCCGTGAGTTCCGCGGTGTAGTTTCCGCTCTCCGTGCCGACGTTTGCGACCGTCGCCGTCACGGCCACGGACTCGCCTGTCTCGACAGAGTCGTTGCTCAACTGTACGTTCCTGACTTCGAACGTCGCGGGCTGGGTCACCGAAATACTGCCGCCGGCGGTCCCACTGACTGCCACGTCGTACTCACCGCCGCGCTCGAAGACGTAGACGAACGTGACGTCGGTCCGCTGACCGCCGGAGAGGGTCACGTTGGTCGTCTCCACGATTTCGTCGTTGGTCTGGAGTCGTACCTGAGAAGTCCCCGACTCGTCGCCGTCGTTGACGACCGTCGCCGTCACTTCGACGGGGTCGCCCGTCCGAGCGCTCGTCCGGTTCAGTTCGACGGCGGTCGTGTCGAACGCCGCCGGTTCCCTGACTGTGACCGTGCCGGCCCGCTCGCCGTTGACGCCGACCACGTAATTCCCGCTGTCGTTGAACACGTGGGTGTACGTGATTTCGGTCGCTTCGCCGCCCTCCAGCGTCACGTCGCGGCTCTCGACGACGGACCCCGCGACTGAGAACCTCCCGGTGACGGTCCCGGCTTGCCCGCCGGTGTTCGTGACGGTCGCGCGAAGCTCGACAGAGCCGCCCTGGGTCACGGAGTCGCTACTGACCGCCGCGTCGCTGACCTCGAACGACGCCGGTTCGGTGACCGACACGCGGCCCCCGAACTGGTTGTCGACGGCGACGGCTCGCGTCCCCGCATCGCTGAACGACTGGACGAACGTGACGGTCGTCTCTTCGCCGCCGTCCAGTGTCACCGCCTGGGTGTCGATAGTGGTGCCGTCTTCCTGGAGTCGCACGTCGGCCGTCCCGGTCTGGTCACCCTCGTTTCGGACGGTCGCGGTGACGGCTATCGGCTCCCCCGTGAGGACGTCCGTCCGGTTCAGGTCGACGCTAGTGGTTTCGAACGTCGCCGCCTCGGAGACCCGGACCGTCCCGACCCGCTCGCCGTCGAGGTCGATAGGGTACGTTCCGACGGCGGTGAACCGTTCCGTGAACGAGACGGTCGTCGATTCTCCCGGACCCAATTGCAGTTCCCTGGAGCCTGCCGGCTCGTCAGCGACCGTGAGCGGAACCTCGTAGGTGCCGCCCTGGTCGCCGGTGTTCGTGACCGTCGCGGTCACCGCGACGCGTTCCCCCTCGCTCACCCTGGTCGTGTTCAGCGCTCTGTCGGTCACCTCGAATGTGGCTGGCCGGAGGACCGTGACGGTCTGGGTCTCGTCGCCGACCGTGACCTGATACGTTCCGGGTTCGTCGAAGGTGTGCACGTACGTGTCCGTGCCGGATTCGCCCGGTTCGAGGTCGAACCACACCGCGCTGTCGATGTCGTTCCCGCCCTGGACCCAGAACTCCTGCGTTGCGCTCACGAGGCCGTCGTTCTCGGCCGTCACCGTCAGTTCCGCCGTCCCACCACGGGTGACCGTCGTGCGGTTCCACTCGGCACCGGTCACCCGAATATCGGGCTGGCCCACGGTCAGGGTCCCGGCGGTGACGCCGCCGACAGTGACCTCGTGCTCGCCCTCCTCGACCGCACCTTCCGGGCGGTAGAGGAGCGTCTCGTTGACCGTTTCACCGGCGGGGACCGTTACCGACCCACCACCGACCTCCGTGTCCCCGACTTCGATAGGCAGCGTGACGGTTCCGTTCTGCCCGCCGGTGTTTTCGACCCTGACCCACAGTTCCGGCTCGCGGGTTCCGTACCCACCCGTATCTGTGTCGGTGTTGACCTCCGTCTGGAAGAGTCCGGCGTCCAGTACCCGTAGCTCCGGCGGGGCGGCCCCGCCACCGTCGTCCGGTGCTTCGACGGTTATCGCCCGGGTTTCGGCGGCGGTGCCGAACTCGAACGCCCCGGATTCGTCGAAGGTGTGCACGTACGTGTCCGTCCCGGTCTCGCCCGGTTCGAGGTCGAACGACACCGCGTCGACCGACTGTCCGTCGACGGTCGTGACGACGTCCCGCTGTCCGGAGACGGCACCGGTGTTCTCCGCGGTGACGGTCAGTTCGACGGCACCGCCCTCGCTGACTGTCGTCGTGTTCCAGGAGTGGTCCGTGACGGTGATGTCCGACTCGCCGACGACCAGCGTGCCGGCGGGTTCGCCGTTGACCGTCACTTCGTGTTCCCCGTTTCCGACGTAGCCGTCGTCCGCAGTCTCCAAGACGTACGTCGTCGTCACGTTTGTCGACTCGCCCGGCTCGACCGCCACTGTCTCTGTGTCGATGACCGTCACCGCCCGGCCGCCGACCTCGACGGTTATCGTCGCTTCCCCTTCCACGTCGCCCGTGTTCTCGAGCGCGACCCACAGGTCGAGTTCCGGCGTTTGCATCGCCCCGGTGTCGGCCCGTGTGTCTATCAGTCCGGCGTCCTGTACCTGGATGTCCGGTCCCTCGGGAGTCGGTGTTCCGTGATTGGACGCTGCCGCGACGCCCGGCCCCAGCATCGGGGCCGCCGACACCGCGACCACAGCCAGCAGCGTCAGCACTGTCAGCCACAGGCCCGTAATCTTACCCATGGCTCGGGCGAAGCCATTGTGGTAATTAGTTAGCGGGAACGAATCGTCGAGTAAGGTGCTATTATCGGTCCTGACGCCCGCTATCGACCGTTCTTGTCGGATAAGGGTCACGAACGGGCATTATCACTAATGGCCCGATAGGCGCAATCAGTGCGCCCGACCGGGCCGTCGGTATACACATAGTGTGTCGACCGAAGGGCGGGATTCGAGTCCCAGTCGAACTTCTGTCGCGCGGCGAAGGATACTCCCTGCGTGGGATGCTCCGTCGAAGGCAGTTGGTCGCTCCGCCGCCGTGGAATGGACGCCGCTCAGAGACGCTTGCTCACGTACGGCCCGTCCTGCTTATATCCCAGTTTCTCCCGGTAGTACTGCCGGACGCCGATACCGGAGATGACGGCCAGTTTCGGGTAGCCGGCCTCCCGGGCCAGTTGCTCCGCCTGCTCCAGCAGTTTCCGGCCGTAGCCCTTGTGCTGGTGGTCACCGTCGTCGCCCTGCTGCCCGACGCCGACGGCGTTGCCGTAGACGTGGAGTTCGCGCACGATTGCGGCGTCCTGTAGCTCCCGTCGCACCGGGTCGTTGGGGAACCGGAGCCGACAGAACCCGACGAGTACGTCGTTGTCGAAGTCCTCGACGGAGATGAACTGCTCCGTGCCGCCACAGGCGTCGTAGGTCATGACGTCGAGTTCGACGTTCTCGGCGGCCTCGTCGCTGTGACCGGCCTCCCGACAGCGGATACAGTCACACGTCCAGCCGTGCTCTTCCATCCGCTGCCAGGCGAGCTGGCGGAGGTTGGACTTCCAGACGCCGCCCTCGATGAAGTCCGCCGGAATGTCCCGCTGGACGCGCTGGAGGCGGGTGTAGCGGGGAATCATGTCCTTGATTTCGGCGACGAGTTCGGCGGCCTCGTCGTTGTCTAGCGGGTCGAACTCGTCTTTCCGCCACCAGTCGTAGGTGACCGTGCCCTCGACGATGAGTGTCGGGTATATCTTGAGGTAGTCGGGCCGCCAGTCCGTCTCCGAGAAGATGCGCCGGAAGTCCTCCAGACACATCTCCTTGGACATCCCCGGCTGACCCGGCATCATGTGGAAGCCGACCTTGAACCCCGAATCGCGCAGGCGGCGGTTCGCGTCGATGGAGGCCTGCACGCCGTGGCCGCGGTGCATCTCGCGGTTGATGCGCTCGAAGGTCGTCTGGACACCGACCTCGACTTTCGTGCCGCCGAGGTCCAGCATCCGGTCTATCTGTTCGGGGTCACACCAGTCGGGCTTGGTCTCGAAGGTCGTGGCGACGTTGCGGACGTCGGCAGTCTCGTTCTCGGCGATGACGTCCTCCAGGTAGCGGAACTCGTAGTCGTCCTCGGCGAAGCTCACGTCCTCGGCGGGCGTCGGCTCCGCGTCGACATCGAAGTCGTTCATCGCCTCCAGGGCCCGCTTGACGAACCACTCCTGGTAATCGTGGCTCCGGGCCGTCATCGTCCCGCCCATCAGGATGAGCTCGGCCTTGTCGACGGGGTGGCCGATTTCCCGCAGTTGGTTGAGCCGGAGCTTGACCTGGCCGTACGGGTCGTAGTCGTTCTGCTCGCCGCGTGCGGCCGCGGGCTCGTGGCCGGTGTAGGACTGGGCGGAGGAAAATTCCGAGTCGGGGCCGCCGGGACAGTACAGGCACTTCCCGTGGGGACACCGCTCGGGCGAGGTCATGATGGCGATGGGTGAGACCCCCGAGGCGGTCCGGACCGGCTTGCGCTGGAGGACCTCCTCCAGTACCTCGCGGTGCTCCTGTGGCGCGTAGTCGAGCAGTTCGGAGTTTTTCGGCACTTTCGGCGCGGAGTACTCGCGGCAGACGTCGATTTTGGCCGACTCGACCTCGTCGCGCTCGATTTCGCCAGCAAGAATCCGGTCGACCAGCTCCGCACACACCTGCTGGAAGGTCTCTGTCTCCTCTGGGTCCGGCGTCTCCGTGCTCATCGGCGTTGTCCGGAATCGGCGTCTCGGCCGAATAAGCGTGTCGCTCGGGTGTCGGCGGCGAGGCCAGCCGTGAGATTCATTGTGTCGTCACACCAAGTGACGGTATGAGCAGCGAAACGGACGACGCCGACGGCCCCGACCGGCCGACTTTCCGGGGCTGTGTGTTCTGCTACGGCGCGGAGTGGGCGTACTACGGCGCGAAGAAAGCGGTCGGGTCTGTCTCGTCGCCGGACACGTGAGGTCCGTGTCAACTGTTCTGAAACAACTCCGTAGTCGACGTAGCGCCGCCTCCGGCACTGTCCCTCGTTATTTCGAATGATACTGCCGGCCGAGTTTTTTAGTCAGTCCTCGCCTCCAGTGTGTCTATATGCCGGACACGACCAGTGGCTCTACGCGAACTCGCTTCCGGGGATTGACGCCGATGGAACGGTTCCGGGAGTTCGTCTCATACGTTCCCAGCGGCGACACCATTCCGGACGAAACGTGGCGCGGACGACACCGCAACATCCTGATTCTGCTGCTGGCACACGTCCCGTTCCTGCTGGCGCTCGGGCTCTACTCGGGAACCGAGTCGCTCGTAACGGGCGCGACGCTCCCGGAAATCGACACGCTCCACGTTCTCGCGGAGGTCGGTGTCGTCGTCGCGCTCGCCGCGTTGGCGATTGTACCGCGGTTCGGTCGGCGGACGCGAACCGGGCTGGCGACGATGGGGCTGGTCACGACCTCGGGGTTCCTGGTCCACTTCTCCGGCGGGTACATCGAGGCCCACTTCCACTTTTTCGTCGTGATGGCCGTGGTCGCCGTCTACGAGGACTGGCTGCCGTTCTTCCTCGGCATCGGGTACGTCGCCGTCCAACACGGCGTGTTCGGCATGATAGACCCGAGCCGCGTGTACAACCACTCGGCGGCGATAAACAACCCGTGGGCGTGGGCGTTCATCCACGCGGCGTTCGTCCTCATGCTGGCCGCGGCGCTGATGGCCCACTGGGCTTCGACCGAGCGGTCCCGTGAGGCGGCACAGGAGCAACTCGAACAGGCCAGAACGAAGACCCAGGAGGTCGAGAATCTGGAGGAGAAGAAAGCCGAGATGGAGCGAACCATCGCGGAAGCCGAGGAGGCGAAAGCCGAAGCGGAGGCGCGCCAGCGGGAGGTCGAGGAGTTCAACGAGCACCTCGAAGCCACGGCCGACGCCTACAGCGCGGCGATGTCCCGAGCGGCAGACGGCGACCTCACGGTCCGCATCGACCCCGACAGCGAGAGCGAGGCGATGGCCCAGATCGCCGAGTCGTTCAACGAGATGATGACCGAGACCGAGTCGGCGATGGAGGACATCCAGGCGTTCTCACAGGAGGTCGCGTCGACGAGTGACCAGGTCACGGCCGGTGCGAGCGAGGCGACCGAGGCCAGCGAGGACATGAGCGAGTCGATTCAGGGCATCGCCAGCGGTGCGGACGAACAGCGGGAGATGCTCGAAACCGTTTCGAGCGAGATGACCGACCTGTCGGCGACCGTCGAGGAGGTCGCCGCCTCCGCAGAGACCGTCGCCGAGCGGTCCCGCGAGACGGCCGAAATCGCGGACGCCGGCGAGGAGACGGCACAGGAGGCGATTGCGGGGTCCCGGGAGGTCCAGACCGCCATCGACTCGACGGTCGAGAACGTCGAACGGCTCGACGAGAAGATGGGCGAAATCGGCGACATCGTGGAACTCATCGGCGACATCGCCGAGCAGACCAACATGCTCGCGCTGAACGCCAACATCGAGGCCGCGCGTGCCGGGAACGGGTCGGGCGGCGACGGGTTCGCCGTCGTCGCCGACGAGGTCAAACAGCTCGCGGAGGAGACCCAGGCCTCTGCGACCGAAATCGAGCAGCTAATCGAGGAGACCCAGGCCCAGACCGAGACCACGGTCACGGAGGCACGCGAGGCGAAACAGGACATGCGCGAGAGCACCGAGGCCGTCGAGGCGGTCGTCGACACGTTCACGAAGGTCGCCGAGAACGCCGAGGCGACCGACGACGGCATTCAGGAAATCAGCGACACGACCGACGACCAGGCCGCCACGACCGAAGAGGCGGTGTCGATAGTCGGGGAGGCCGTGGACATCAGCGAGGCGACCGCCACGGAGACCGAGACCGCCTCCGCGACCGCCGAGGAACAGGCCGCGTCCATGTCGCAGGTCAGCGCCAGCCTCGAATCGCTCGCCGAACAGTCGGAGCAGCTCCAGACGATGCTGTCGGAGTTCGACGTCGGCAGCCGGTAGCTCACTCCTCCCAGTACTCTTTCTCGGCGTTGCTGTCGAGGTAGGTCGACAGCGTCCGGTCGGCTTTCTCCCCGCCCGGCGGCGACCCGGCGTACAGCCCGACCATCTCTCTGTCGGGGTAGACGGTGATGTCCGGTTCCTCCATCGTCGAGACCATCAGCAGGCGGAGTTCGGAGTCGCCGGCCTCGATTTCGTGGGCGCTCTCCTCGCCGGCCGGGAGCGCGACGTAATCGCCCGGTTCGAGCGCGTGCGCCTCGGCCTCGGGGCCGAGCCAGAGCGTCCCTGTCCCGGATCGGACGAATATCGCCTCCTCGTTCCCCTCGTGATAGTGGCGCACCCAGAGCCGCTTGCCCGGCGGGACGGCGTAGAGGCTCGCGCCGAGGTCCTCGCCGCCGGCGGCGTCGCCCAGTTGCTTGCGCCTGAACGTCCGGTCGCCGTGCTCGTAGTCCGTCCAGTCGAGGTCGGATTCGTTGACAGGGCCGTCGCTCATGCCCGGTCAGACTGCCCGCGGGGAGAAAAAATCTACTGCGCTACAGTTCGTCGGCCAGCACGTCGAGCGTGGCGTCGAGGACGGCCGGGCGCTCGCCGGCCAGGTAGCGGATGGTGCCCTCGCGGACGCTCCGCGTCGCGACGCCGCCTTCGGGGACCCGCTCGCTGACTTCGCGCACCAGTTCGTGGAGGTCCACGTCGCCGTCGGCGCGGACGTACATCGTGTCCGTCGAGATGCCGAGCACGGCGTCGCTCTCGTCGCGGACCTCGCGGTAGAGTTCATCGAGCAGGAGCGACTCCGGCGGGAACTCGTACTGGTGGGTGAACGCGTCCGTATCGAGGACGGCGATGTCCACGCCGTCGACGGTCCGGTAGTCGAGGTTGGCCTCGGCGGTCGCGACCTCCTCGTCGACCTTCTCGCGGAACTGCTCGGCGATGTGGCCGGCCAGGCCGCCCACGTCCTCCTCGTCGTCGCCGAACACGAGGTCGGTGATGAGTTCGCGCTTGTCCTCGTAGGACTGGTAGTGGGCTTCGAGCGCGACGGCCTCCCGGAGCTCCGAGACAGCGCTCTCGTCGTAGCCGGCCTCGCTCGCGGCCGCGGCGTACGGCTCGGGGATGTTCTCCCAGAAGCTCACGGCCGGGAGGTGCTGGAGGTCGTCGCGCACGTCGTCGTTGACGTGTGCGGCGACGTTAGCGGCGAGCGACGTCGCGGTGGTCTCGGAGACGGTCTCGGCCGAAGGGGAGACGACGGCGTCGACCGTGTCGACGACCGCCCCGTCGACGTCGATGTCGTCGACGACGACCGTCGGCGCGCCGTAGACGTTCAGCAGGTCGAACCCGTCGAGGCTCTCGCGCGTGCCGCCGGCGGCGACGAAGACGAACAGCGGGAGCTTCTCCTCGTGGCGCTCCCGGTTGTCCAGCATCGTCGTCGTGTCCTTCGTCGCGTCGTCCATGTCGTAGACGCCGCCCTCGATGGGGCGTCGGTCGAAGTAGTGGTACTTCGCGTCGGCCCGGCGATGCTGGTCGGTGACCAGCGGGAGCGTCGCCCGTTCGAGCGCGCTGCCGGCCAGGTAGCCGTCCGCGGTGTTCGCGTGGCGCACGATGACCGGGCGGTCCGTCAGCACGGCCTTCCGGATGTGGGTCGCGGCTTCGACCAGGGCATCGGAGAGGGCCGCGACCGCCGTGTCCTCGGCAAGCGGGTCGACCGTGTCGGGGCGGGCCTCGTCGTCGAGGGCGTCGGCGAGTCGCTGCTCGACCGCCTCGCGCTCGTCGGCTTCGAGCACCTCGAGCGTTTCGGTCTCGACCTGCAGTTCGCCGCGACGCTCGCGGACCTCGCCCATCAGTCGGACGTAGTCGTCTTCCTCGACCTCGGGGTAGGCGCGGACGCCCGCCTCGACGAAGGCCGCACAGTCGACGGTCCCGGTCTCGTCCTGCAGTTCGAACACCGTCGGCCCGGAGGTCTGTCGGATGCCGACGACCTCCCCTTCGAGCTGCACGTCCGAACCGACGTGGCCTTCCAGGTCGCCGATGGCGGCGGCGACCGCCTCAGCCGTCTGGCCTTCGTCGGTCTCGTCGTCGGACTCCGTGACGACGGCGGTGTTCGACCCGCCGTCGTTGCCGCCGACGGCCGCGGTACCTTCGACGCGGTCTGCGTCGCCGGCCCGGCTGACCGACCCGGCGTTCGCGGTGCTGTCCGAGTCGGACGAGCCCGAATCGTCGTCAGCGCTCGATTCACTCTCGCCCTGGCTCTCGGACTCCGTCGCAGAGTCGGCCTCTGAGTCGGCGGCTTCGTCGTCTTCGTCGTCCTCGTCGTCTTCGTTTTCGAGCAGGACGGAGTGGCCGATGTCCGGGTCGTCGACGAGGACGCCGCGGAACTCGCGTTCGGACTGGCGAATCGACCACCCGAGGTCGACGTTGCCGTTGTCCCGTACGTTTTTGACCTGGACGTAGACGGTGTCGCCCGGTTCCCAGTCGAGGGAATCGAGCCGCTGGTCCAGTTCGCTCCGGTGGAGCAGCCCCGTCACGCTGTCGCCGATGTCGACGAACACGCCGAACTCGGCGAAGCCGTCGACACTGCCGCGGTAGTAGCGGTCGACCGATAGCTGGTCGGCACGAGACCCGCGGAACTCGAACAGGGCGTCCTCCTCGTGGAGGTCACAGATGCGTCCTTCGACAGATTTGCCACAGATGATACACGAACCCATTACACGGTGCAAGCATGTCGGGCCTAAAACGGTTGTCGAATTCCGGACGAGCTGGGCGGGCCCGCTATTCGAACAGGTCGCTCTCCTCTTCGAGCAGTTCGAGCCCTGCAGCGACCGCTTCGGCCTGTTCCGGGAACAGAGCCACCTCGATTTCGCTCCCCTGCTCGTCTTCGAAGGCGAGCTTCACGCGCTTGTCGCCGTACTCGCGAACGTCGACGCCCGCCACGTCGTACATCTTGATTGTCGCTTCCTTGTTCGACGGGCCGACGCTCTTGAACGCGCCGTCCTTGAGTTCCAGCATGAACTGGTCGATGTCGATACTGAGCATCGCGTGGAGACGCGGGCCGGCGGCCCCTAAAACCCGGAGTCGGCGACCAGCACCGAGAGGGCCTGGAAGCCGCGGAAGCCGTAGCCGAAGACGATGGCGGCGGGCACGGCTCCGACCACCGCGGCGACCGGCAGTCTGACCTCGTGGACGACGGCCGTCCCGAGCAGGTACAGCGCCGCGCCCCAGGCGGTGACGAACACCCGGACCTCGGCACTTGGCAGGCCGGCCAGCAGGCAGGGAGCCATCGCGTAACACAGCACCTGGACGGTCTCGCTCACGCCACCGCGGTCGGAGGCGACGGGGAGCACCGAGAGCGGGAGCAACAGTAGCGTCTGTAACGCCGCCGTCAGATGCACCGTCGCCGGCGTGACGAACACGAGGACGGCAAACAGCGCCAGCACCGCGACGCCGGGCGAGAAGCCCGCGATGGCGGGGTAGTCGAACGGCCCCGTCGACAGCAGTCCCCGCTCGGCCAGCTTGACGACGGCGTAGCGGCTCACCTCCTCGACGAGGACGACCGTCGCCGCGAACACCAGCCCCGGTGCCTGGTCGCCCGGAGCCACGCCGGTGCGGAAGAACCGCCGCGGGCGAGACAGTATCTCGACCCACGCGCGAACCAGCGCGACTGGCCCCCGGTCCCGGCCGCCGCTCGGATTCTCGACCCACTGAGTCACGGCAGTGCGTAGGGCGTGGGTCGGTTTGACCGTTTCCTTCTTCCGGGCGCGTGGGGTTCAGGTTCGGACACGCACAGCGGTGCTCGGGGCTACTCCGCTGCTTCTTCGGCGCAGATGCTCACGGGTCTGACACACACAGCGGTCCTCACCGTTAATCATCTGCCCCGACGTTCTCCGTGCTCTCGAAACACGCCGGGTCCGGCTCGATGTTCGCGTACTGGACCGCCTCCTCGCCCAGCGTCGCCACGCGCTCGTCGATGCCGGCGTCGACTATCCGACCGTCGGCGATGTGGTTGCGCGCGTTCGGAATCGCGGCCTGGTGGGGGATGACCCAGCAGTTCAGCGCCCGGCAGACGGAGCGGAGGTGTTCGAGCGCGGTGATGGGAAAACTGCCGCCGGCGACTGCCAGCAGCCCCACCGTCTTGTGTTCGAACTCGTCGAAGCCACAGTAATCGAGGGCGTTCTTCAGCACGCCGGAGTAGGACCCGTGGTACACCGGCGTCCCGAGCAGAATCGAGTCGGCCGCGTGGATTTCGTCGGCGAACGCGACGGCGTCGCCGGCCTCGCGGCGGTCGGCGTCGAACACCGGCAGGTCGAACTCCCGGAGGTCGAGCAGGTCCGTCGTCGCTCCCATCCGCCCGGCCGCGGCAAGCGCGCGCTCGATGCCGATACGAGTGTAGCTCTGGTCTCTGAGACTCCCGGCGACACCGACGACGCGTGGTTCGCTCATGAGAAGGCTATCGCGGGCGGCCGGTATATCGGTGATGGAGGGCGGCGTCGCCGGTCGTCCGAGAACGTCGGCCGTGCGGGCGGTCGCTCAGGAGCCGAGTTGAATCTTCTCGGGCGAGGCTTCCTCGCGGGAGCGGTGGCCGAGGTCGGCTTTCAGCGCCTCGATGGCCTCCTCCGGGTCGGTCTCCGAATCGAAGACCCGGTCAAAGCCGAGCGCCTTGAACGTCTCGCGCGTCTCCTCGAAGGAATCCTGCCCGACGGCGAGGTTCCCGCCGATGTACGTCGTCACGTCCAGCCCCGCCTCGTTGATTTGCTGCTGGAACCCCTGGCAGTCCTGCTCGGCGTGGCCGTACAGCGACGACACGAGTATCGCTTCGGCGTCGTGTTCATCCGCGGCGTCGACGAACTCCGACTGGGACGACTGAACGCCGAGGTTGACTACCTCGAACCCCGCCGCTTCGAACGCCCGTTCCAGAATGGTAATCCCAACGACGTGCGCGTCGGAGCCGATGACACCCAGGATGACTGTCCTCATACAGGACCACCAAAGCGCGTCACCTACATAAACCTAATGATAAACCATTATAGATTGTGGCAACGGTTCACACTGTCGAAGGGAATGATATTAGCCGTGCTAGCACAAATCATCCAGTGGACACGCTATGTTACGCGACGCATGCACGCTCTCGGGGGATTTTCGGACAGGACACCGTCTGTGGCGTCGGTTGCGGCTTCGCGTATCTGCGGCCCGACCGCCGACGGGACAGGCATGACGACCATCCGCCGAGCCTTCGACGCGGACGCCGACGGCATCCGCCGGGTCGCTCGGGCGGCGTGGCACGACGCCTACGACTCGCTGGACGCCGCAGTCATCGACGAGACGATAGCCGACTGGTACGCCGACCCGCTGGGCAGCGCGCTCCACGGGTGGGCCGGCGGCGTCCCGGCGAACGACCTCGACGACATCGAGGCGACGCTGCTGGTCGCCGAGCAGGACGGCGACGTCGTCGGGTTCACACAGGGCATCACCATGCACACCATGGGGACGATGCTGCGGCTGTACGTCCACCCGGACCACCACGGCGAGGGCGTCGGGACGGCGCTGTACGACAGGCTCGAATCGACGTTCCGGGACCACGGCGTCGAGCGGTTCCGGGCGCTCGACCTGGCCTCGAACGACCGGAGCCGGGCGTTCTTCGAGAACCTCGGCTTCGAGCGGGTCGAGACGCGCACGCTCACTATCGGCGGCGAGCCCCACGACGAGGCGGTGTATTCCCGCGAGCTACCGCCCGCCGACGAGTAGCCCGCGGACTGGGGTCGCGGGCCTGGACGTCGGACAGAACGACGCAGCGCCGCTCAGATGCCGCGGACTGTCTCGATGAGTCCGACGGACTCCAGAACCATCCAGCAGACGAACACCACGTACAGGCCCAGCAGCGTGTACGCCTCGCGGTCGGTGAGTTCGAGGTCGGTCCGCGTGAACACGATGAACACGAGCGTCGCAAAGCCCAGAAACCCCATCGTCGGAATCGCCACGAGGAAGTCGATTGTCGCCCGGCCGGCCAGGAGGACGCCGACCGGAATCGCTACCAGGAGGTTGAACGTGTTGCTCCCCAAGACGTTGGTCAGGCTCGTGACGCTGTCGTCGTTTTTCGCCGCCCGGACGCTGACGAAGGCGTCGGGGAGGCTCGTGCCGGCGGCGATGACGGTCAGTCCCCAGAGGAACGTCGGCGTATCGAAGATAGCCCCGAGCGAGAGCGCCCCCTGGACCATCCCCTCGACGCCGACGGTGATGACGACGAGTCCGACCCCGAGCATGCCCCACTCCCGACCCGGACGGACGGTGTGGGTCTCGTCCGCGACGTGGTCGCTCGCGTCCTGCTGGTGCAGGAAGACGTAGATGCCGTAGGTCACGAGCGGGACAACGGCGAGCGCGGGGGTCAGGACGGCCGCCCGGTTCGTCCCGCCCGGAACGTACGTCGCCCCGAGCGCGAACACGATGAAGAGGATGAGGACGCTGATGACGTAGAACTGGGCGTCCTTGTGGACGATGTCGCGCGTCGCCCGTAGCTCCTCGCTCGACAGCGCCGCGAGGGCCGGAATCACGAGCAGATTGAATATCGCGCTCCCGACGATGGCACCGACGCCCAGCGAGAACTCGTCGTGGACGACGGTGCTGATGACGACCGAACTTATCTCCGGGAAGCTCGACCCGACGGCGACGACGATTGCCCCGTGGACCGCTACCGGCAGGCCGTAGTACCGGCTCAGCCGTTCGGCGGCCCGCTCGAAGTACGCGGTCCCCTTCCAGATGACAGCGGTGGCGACGACAATGAGGACGACCGAGCCGAGCAAGCCAACCATTGGGGAGGTATTAGCCACAGGGGTTCAAGGGTGTGTTCAACTGGGGTCACCGCTGGAGGCGGGCAACGAGTCCGTCGCCGGCCCCATCACACTCGACCAGCCCGTCGTCTTCGAGGTCCGACAGCAGCCCGCGGAGCCACGCCCGCCCGTGCTCCCCGTCGGGGACGTAGTCGACGCGCACACGCGGGCCGAGTTCGTCCAGCCGCAGTTCGTCGTACTCCTTCAGCGCCGAGACGACTCGGCCCCGCATCTGCCGGCGGCTCCCCTCGAACTCCGGCTGTGTGGGCACGTCCGGCGCGGTGAAATCGCCGGTCTCGTACGCCCCGCACCACTCGCGCCAGGGACACTCCGCGCCGTCGCAGTCGGGCGTCTTCTCGCAGGCGACCCCGCCCAGTTCCATGATGGCGTTGTTCCAGACCCGGGACCGGCCCTCGGGCATGAGCGCGCTCGCGGCCGCCTCGAACGCCGAGTCGTCGTCGGGCACGCCGAAGGCGCGGTAGAGGACGCGCTTGACGTTCGTGTCGACGACGGCGTTCCCGTTGTTGAACGCGAAGGAGGCGACGGCGTTGGCGGTGTAGGGGCCGACCCCCATCAGGTCGCTGAGGCCGTCCGGGTCGCGGGGCCACTCGCCGCCGTAGTCCTCGACGATTTGCCCCGCGGCCTCGTGGAGATACTTCGCCCGGTTGTTGTACCCCAGCGAGTGGTCGGTCCAGAAGCCCACCACGGCAGAACGGTCGGCTTCGGCCAGGGCCGCCGCGGTCGGCCAGCGGTCCAGGAAGTCCTCCCAGGCGTCGACGACGCGGTCCAGTTGGGTCTGCTGGCTCATCACCTCGGAGACGAGAATCTCGTAGGGGTCGGTCGTCTCACGCCAGGGGTACGAGCGGTGGTCCGCCTCGTACCACTCCACGAGCGCGTCCTGGACAGCCGACGGGTCCGCGGGCACGCCTCCCGGACGGTCCGTCGCTGCCGGCTGGTCGGTCATACCCCCGTTTGGCTCCGTCCCGATTTGTGCGTGGTGGTCGTCGCCGACCGGGTCGCACGGCCGCGAACACCGCCCGCAGACGAAAGGGGTTTCCTCGCGCTCGCCGTCCGAGTTCGTATGAGCCTAGAGGAGCTACAGGACGACATCGAAGCGGCGTACGGCGACTTCGACGACGAGTTCGAGCTGTCCGTCGACCGCGAGACGCGCAACGAGCTCGCCATGCTGTCTGTCGCGCTCGACCCGGAGGACCCGGACGAACTCGTCAGGCGCGCGGTACACATGCTGTTCCAGTCGACCGTCGACCGCGGGACCCTGGACTTCCACCTCCGGTCGAGCTACGACTGCACGTACGACGAGTACCTCTCTGGGATGACCTTCGACCAGATGACCGGCAACGACTTCCCCCAGCCACAGGACAACGACGACCGCCGCTACCAGTTCTGAAACAGCAGTCCGAGCGCGAGCACCGCCGCCACGCCCAGGACGACGGAACTCCAGAACGCGACGCGGGAGGCGAACGCACGGTTGGGTCCGGGCGCGGTCAGGGCGGCCTTGACGGCGATGCTGGCTGCCGTCGCCGCGAGGATAGCGAGCATCGCCGTCGTGGCGCTGATAGCCCCGGCGCGGTACAGCAACACGGCCGAGGTCGTCGCGCCGGCGCTCGAAACCAGGCCGCTGAGCGCCGACGTGACGTACAGCCCCGCCGTGCCGAACTGCGTCTCCGCGAACCCGCCGGCGACCACGACCAGCAGGAACACCCCGCCGAAGGCCAGCGCGTTCCGCAGCGAGAACGGGCTTTCCAGCCCCATGTCGACCGTCTCGGACCAGTCGGCGGTGTAGGCGGCGACGGCGACGCTGCCGGCGATGACGGCTCCGAGGGGGACGATTGCCTCGACCAGGACGCCCCGCTCGATGGTGAAGAACACGGTGATGAGGAGGTTCCGGAGCGCCATCGCCGCGTCGGCCAGCAGAATCGCGGCGACGGCGTAGGAGGTGGCGTCGGGCCGCCGTCGGACGTGGTCGAGCATCGTGCCGACGACCGCCGTCGACGACGCCAGACCGCCGAAGAAGCCGGTGACGGCGATGCCGCGGCCGCCGTAGGTCTGGACGATGGCGTAGTTGACGATGCCGATGCCGGCGACGAACACCACCATCAGCCAGATGACCCGCAGCTCGACGGCGATGTCCAGCAGGCCGCCGGGCACCTCGACCGGCTGCGCCGGGAGCAGGGGGTAGATGACGAAGGCGATGATGGCGAACTCCGTCGCCGAGCGCAGTTCCTCGCGGGAGAGCCCCCACGCCAGCGAGTGGAGTTCCCGCTTGAGCACCAGCAGGAGCGAGGAGAAGACGGCGACCGACACCCCTTCGAGAACGAACCCCCGTGCGACGAGCGCCCCGACGCCGTAGGCGACGAGCATCGACACGGACGTGGTCAGCGACAGCCCCTCGCTCTCCCCGTCGCCGAGCAGCCCCTGGGCCGCGAGCAGAATCCCCTGGACGATGACCAGGACGCCGCCGACGACCAGCAGCGCCTGGTTCTCGACCAGCGTGAACACCGCGGCGAGGAGGCTTATCAGCGCGAAGGTCCGGATGCCGGCCGACTTCTGTGACCACTCCCGCTCCAATCCAAGGAACATCCCGAGCGCGCCCGCGAGCAGGATTCGAAACACCGTGGTCTGAATCGGCTCGGGGGACAGTTGCAGAGGGTCCACGGCCGAGATACGGCGGGCGTCGGTTAAAGTGATAGGGCCGGACGGCGGGACGACCGGCTCGCGGACGCAGGGCTATCGACGAAGCGACGGCCTCGGCACAAGTGCGCCGTTACAGGTCGACGTACTGGTCTTCCCACTCACGCCGGGCGTCTATCTCGCGGCGGCCGCGCCGCGTGAGCGTATAGAAGTTGGTCCGACGGTCGCGCTGCCCCTTCTCGACCAGTCCTTTGTCAACGAGGGTATCGAGGTTCGGATACAGGCGACCGTGATGTATCTCCTTCTCGTAGTACGCTTCGAGTTCCTCCTTGATAGCTAAGCCGTGGGGCTCCTCCCTGCCAGCGATCACGTACAGGAGGTCACGCTGGAATCCTGTCAAATCGTGCATCGATTCACCTATGTAATGATTTAGTATCTATACTGTTAAATATATCGGCCGGGAGAACTTGGATTGGTTTCGATAGTACGGAATGTCGAATTTTCTGTATTTGGCGGCTCAAACGAGGTTTTGTCCATATGGTAAATCCAGTCAGTATATCATCATTCTCTCGAAACTGATGGCAACAGTATTATTTGTCAGCACAGCCTACAGGTGATATGGTAGAAACTGTTCTGTTCGAAAACGAACAAGTACTCGACCGAAGCGCCGTCGCGGCGTATCTCAGAACGGTGGCCGACTCCCTGGAAGAGGGGTCCGAGATAACGCTCAGCGCGGGCAGCCAGGAGGCCACGTTCGCCCCGCCGTCCCAGGTAGAGTTCGAAGTGAAAGCCGAACGCGAGGGGCCGGAGGGCGGCGACGGCGAGCTCAGCATCGAACTCGAACTGGAGTGGCCCGAGAACGCGACGGACACCGAACTGTCTATCGAGTAAGCCGTCGTCGAGTGTAAAGAACGCTCTTTTCGGGTCGAGTGCAGCGAAGTAAGTGGAAAGCGGTCGCGGAAACCGCGACCGCTTGCCGCCCTGAATTGGTCCCCGCTGACGCTTCGGCCCTCCAAGCGAAGCGTCATCTTGTCGAATGGGGCAGAATAACTTAAAAGTACCGGCCCCGTCCAGCAGGTGTTAGTTTTCGAATCTGAAACGGACGTAAGTTGTAACTAACTCAGATGTGGTCCTCCTCCAGTACCCACCCGAGCGCCCGCTTGTAGTGTGTAAACATCATTCGGACCCGCTCGTGGTTCATCTCCTCGTCCTGTAGCTGTTCGGCGAGGAACTCGTACTGCTCGCGTATCTCGGCTTCCGAGCGCATGCGTCGCCCTACGCCTCCCTCGCGGAACAATCTTGAGGGCCGCCCTCCCAGCATGAGGTATGAAAGTCCGCGGGGAACGCGAGTGCCAGGACTGTGGCACGCGGTGGCGGTACTACGAGACGGGGAGCATCGCCTGTCCGGAGTGTGGCAGCATCCACAGCGTCGGCATCGACGACCACACCGAGCACACCGACACGCCGGCCACGCTCGATTTGACGCCGGTCCGGGACCGAATCGACGCCGAGTCGACCCGCGAACTCGCGGAGGCGGCCGCCGAGCGGTGCCGGGAGTACACGCGCAAGCGCGGGTTCATCGATGCCGGCGAGTTGCGCCCGCTCGACCCGACGTTCGTCGCCGCGGTCGAACTCCAGCACGTCGGCACGCACCTCGCCCGCGAGATGCGACACAGCGACCCGGCACAGCGGTACTTCTACGACCTGCTCGGCGGGGCCGACGACGGCGACCGCCCGGCCGTCGAGACGGTTCCGTCGACGCTGCGGGTCCCGTACGGGCTGGCAATGGCCACCGCCGTCGACAGCTATCAGCGGGACGTGCGGACGTATCTGGACGAGAATCCGGACCCGACTGCCCGCCGGCTCTCCGGACGCATCCGCGACCACCGGAAGCGAATCGAGGCGCTGGACGGCGACGTCGACCCCGCGGACGCCAACCGGCTGGTCCACGCGGCGCGGGACCTGGGGTCGTACGTCACCGGCGACGAGAGCGCCTTCGTCAGGGCCGAAAACTGGCTCGCCGGCATCGAGGACGACGCCGTCTAGCCCCTGAGTCGCCGAAGCAGTGTCTCGTCCAGGCAGTCCGACGGCACTGCCCCCTTCCACGCCGCGGTCTCGATACCCTCGCCGTCGAGCCCCGGGTCCGACGCGAGCGCCGTCGACTCCGGCGTGCCGCGGTAGGTCCCGAAAAAGAACGTCGCCTCGCGCCCGCCGTCGGTCACCGTGACCTCGGTGACGGCGGCCAGTCCGTCGACGGCGATGTCCACCCCGGTCTCCTCGCGCACCTCGCGGCGCACGGCCTCTCGGCGGGTCTCGCCGGCCTCGACGCCGCCGCCCGGAAGCTTCCACGTGTCGTCCTCGTAGACGAACAGCACGCGGTCCTCGGAGTCGGTGACGAGCGCACCCACCGCCCAGCGGAGGCCGCGCTCGGCGCGGGCCCGGACCCCATCGACGCCCGCCGCGTCGGTCTCGCGGGTCACCCGCCGGGTGAGCACGTCACGGTCCCGGAAAGCCGCGAGCGCCGGCATTCAGGCGAGGTCGACCTTGATGTCGTGTTGCAGGCCCGCCGCTTTGACCGTGTTGTACAGCAACATCGCGCGGGTCATCGGGCCGACGCCGCCGGGGACCGGCGTGACGGCTCCGGCTTTCTCCTTCGCGCTCTCGTACTCCACGTCGCCGACCAGTTCGTAGCCCTTCTCGGTGTCGGCCTCGACGCGGTTGATGCCCACGTCGATGACCGTCGCGCCCTCCTGTATCATCTCGCCGTCTATCATCTCCGGGACGCCGGCCGCGGCGACGAGGATGTCGGCGTTTCGCGTCCGCTCGGCGAGGTCGTCGGTCCGGGAGTGACACACCGTCGTCGTCGCGTTGCCGCCCGGAGCCTTCTGGATGAGCAGGTTCGCCATCGGCTTGCCGACGATGTCCGAGCGGCCGACGACGACGGCGTCCTTGCCCTCGGTATCGACGCCGGCGCTCTCGATGAGCTTCTGGATGCCGTGGGGCGTGCAGGGCTTGTAGCGGGCGTCGCCGGCCACGAGCCGGCCGACGTTCTCCGGGTGGAAGCCGTCCACGTCCTTCAGCGGGTCGATAGCGCGCAGGACCTCGCGGTCCTCGACGTGGTCGGGGACCGGCATCTGGACGAGAATGCCGTTCACGTTCTCGTCGGCGTTGAGATCCTCGATTGTGTCGTACAGTTCGGCGGCGTCCGCGTCGGGGTCGATGTCGATGTCGATGGCTTCGATGCCGACCTCCTCGCAATCGTCCTGTTTCATCGAGACGTACGTCTCGCTGGCCGGGTCCTCGGACATCAGGACCGTCGCCAGCGAGGGCCGGGCACCGGCGTCGGCGAGACGGTCGATGGACGCGACCAAGTCGTCACGGATAGACTGTGCGACGGCGTTGCCGTCGATAATCTCGGTCATTACGTACACCCGCGGCGCGGGATGGTATGAACGTCCCGGAATTCGACCGGTGCGCCGGCCGTACTGTTCAGGGACGGCCCGAGCCATCGACGACCCGACGCTGTGGTCCCTGCGTGACGGGGTCTCTACCCCGGGCCAACGGCCGACCACCAGTCCACCGTCGTCGGTAATCAGGGTATACGTTCATGCTGTCAGCTATCCATTGTGTCTCATGGTTGCACGACGGCTCCTGGGACTGCTCATCAGCGGAACGACCAGAGATGTGAACCGAAAAACCGACCGAATCCGGCGTAACGCCGCAGAAATCGTCACCCGACCGTTTCGGACGCTCTACTCGATAGTGTTCATGACGCTGCTTTTCGGCGTCGTCTACACCATCGTCGTCGACAGCGGAGCGGCCGCCGCCGTCGACGCGGCGGAGGGAGACGCGGTGGCGATAGCACTGGCGCTCCTGCCGCCGCTCCCGGTTCTTGCGCTCATCGCCGCCGCGATGGCGGTGCTTGTCCCGTTCTCGATGCTGTTCACCGGCGTCAACGACGAACGGCGGTACCACCGGTAAAAGGGGTCGGTGCCGCTCAGTCGTACAGCGTGTACTCGTCGGTCAGTTCGTCCACGCGGGCGCTGACCTCCGCGACGACGTCGTCGTCGTGGGGAGCGTCGACGACCTCGTAGATGAGGTCGGCGACCTCGCGGCAGGCGTCCTCGTCGAAACCACGGGTGGTGAGCCCGGGCGTGCCGGCGCGGATGCCCGAGGGGTTGAACGCCGAGCGGGTCTCGCCGGGGACGGTGTTGGCGTTGAGGACGATGCCGGCCTCTTCGAGGGCCTCCTCGACTTCCTTGCCGGTGGTGTCCGGGTGGGAGGGACGGAGGTCGGCGAGCACGAGGTGGTTGTCCGTGCCGCCCGAGACCAGGTCCAGACCGTGTTCCTGCAGTCGGTCGCCGAGAGCGACGGCGTTGTCGACGGTCTGCTGTGCGTACTCCTCGAACTCGGGGGCGAGCGCCTCGCCGAAGCCGACGGCCTTGCCGGCGACGTTGTGCATCAGCGGGCCGCCCTGGGAGCCGGGGAAGACGGCGGCGTCGATGTCGTCGGCGTACTCCTCGTCGCACATGATGATGCCGCCCCGGCCCGCGCGGATGGTCTTGTGGGTCGAGCCCGTGACGAAGTCGACGACGCCGACGGGCGACTCGTGGACGCCGGCGGCGACGAGACCGGTGATGTGGGCGATGTCCGCGAGGTGGTAGGCGTCGACCGCGTCGGCGGTCTCCTGAATCCGCTCGAAGTCGACCTCCCGGGGGTACGCCGAGTACCCCGAGACGATGATGTCGGGCTCGAACTCCTCGGCGTGGTCGTGGAGGCCCTCGTAGTCGATGTAGCCGGTCTCCTCGTCGACCTTGTACTGTTCGACCTCGTACACCTGGCCGGCGAAGTTCGCCGGGTGACCGTGGGAGAGATGGCCGCCGTGGGTCAGGTCCAGAGAGAGAATCTTGTCGCCGGGTTCGAGCACGCCGAGGTAGACGCCCATGTTGGCCTGCGAGCCCGAATGCGGTTGGACGTTGACGTGGTCCGCGCTCCACAGTTCCTTCGCGCGGTCGATGGCGAGTTCCTCGACGTCGTCGGCGTACTCACAGCCGCCGTAGTAGCGCTCGCCGGGGTACCCCTCGGCGTACTTGTTCGTCAGCTCGGAGCTCTGGGCCTCCATGACG
Organism: Haloarcula sp. DT43; assembly: GCF_037078405.1. Lineage (NCBI taxonomy): Archaea > Methanobacteriati > Methanobacteriota > Halobacteria > Halobacteriales > Haloarculaceae > Haloarcula > Haloarcula brevis. The sequence goes on from NZ_JAYMGZ010000004.1 coordinate 407,047, forward strand.
GCCTCGCTGACGTGGTTCTCGCTCGCAATCATCGCTAGCGTGTCGTTTTGCCTGCCGCGCTCGCCCTCCAGGGCGTCCGCGACTGCCGGGTCCGCATCCCGTACGGTTTCGTAGCTCATATATCCGGGTCGGGACCGGTGCGACAATAATCTACCCTTTGCCCCGCGTGTGCGAGACGCATCACCTCGCTATTGTGGGTGCGGGGGGAGTGACGGCGGGCTGACATCCGTACGTATATATTGGATGACGTTCCACATGACCACACATGGTCGCCTGGGGGGTGACAGGCGAGCGGGTGGGCCGGGACAGCGGCGAGACGCCGGACTGGGACGGGAAGACGGTCGACCCGAACGCGCTGGTGTGTCAGTTGCACAGTCGGGAAGCCACGGACGGCGAGCGGTTGCCGGGACGCGTCGACGACTGTTACCGCGGGACAGTCACCGAGCTGGCGCTGCCGGCGGTTGACGCCACGGTGACCCGGGTCGACGCCGACGAGGACCCCGCCGAGGTGCCGGCGACGCTCCGGGAGGGGACGTATCTGCTGACGATGCAGGCCCGCGTCGCCGGTCGCGGCCGGGCGGTCTCGCCGGGGGTCGGTGACGAAGTCCGGATTCACGTCCGATTCGACGGGCCGGCGTCGCTCCACTCGGCCGGGGTGACCGCCGTCCTCGCGTTCGAGGAGCCGACGAGCGTCACCGTTGGGTTCGTCCGGGGAACGGACGCGGACCGACCGCGTCTGCAGGTCCCGGCGACGCCGACGGGACTCGCCACCGCGATTACGCACCTGAGCGGGGCCCACGACACGATGGCCCCGTCCCGGTCGCACCCGGATCTGCGTGGCCGGCCGCCGCTGGTCACGACCGGCGAGACGACCCGCATCCCCGAGACCGTTCGGCAGAACCGCCCCGACACCGGCATCACGCTCCGGGTGCCGCCGTGTGAGGCGGAACTGCTCGTCAGCGCGCCGCTGGCGTACTATCTCGGGGCCGACGTGGTCGTCGAGTCGCGGGACGCCGCGGTGCTGACGGCCGAGGACGCGTCGGTCAGGGTCGCCTTCGACGCGTGGCCGTCGCTACAGGAGGGCGTCGTCGCGCTGCTCCGGAAGGTGTTCTACCTCGACTGCCTGGTCAGACGCGTCGACCCGGCCGAGAGCGGGGGCCGCATCACGTCGGCGCTCTCGCTGGACCCGGATGCGGTTCGGTCGCTGTCGCCGGCCGGACGCCTCGAACGGTACGCCGAGGTTTCCGACGAGGCCGTGAACTCGATTCTGCCGGAGTGGCCCCTGTCGACGTACGTCCCCCCGGAGCCGGAACGGGTCCGCTGTCTCCCGTTCCTGCTCGACCGTCTCAGCCTCGTCTATCTGCCGGACAGCTCCCGGCTCGACCGGGACGAACTCCTCGACAGGACGCTGGCGGACGCGTATCTGAGCCGCGGGTCGGCCCAGCGCCCGCCGGTCATCGAGCCGACCCTGCGCGAGGGGCAACTACACGCCTGGCTCGCGCCGGGCACCCCAATCGACGCCTGCAAGACGCCGCCGGAGGCGTACGCGAACCGCCACCGGAGCCAGAGCCGCGACACCGACGGACAGCGAGTCGCGGTCGTCCTCAACGACGAGGAGATGGCCGAGGAGCACACGGAGGTCACGGAGATATACCGGGCGGCGGACCTCCAGATGGACGTGCGGGTCAGCGAACTGCTGTCGGTCGAGGAACTGGCCGAGGTGTTCCGACAGCCGACGGAGTTCGTCCATTTCATCGGCCACTGCGACGACGATGGACTGCGCTGTCCCGACGGGAACCTGGCGCTGTCCTCGCTGTCGGAGGCCCGAACGCAGACGTTCTTCCTGAACGCCTGCGGGTCCTACGAGGAAGGACTGGACCTAGTCGAACGGGGCGCGGTCGCCGGTGCAGTGACGATGACCGACGTGCTTGACAGACACGCGGCGCTTGTCGGAACCGCCTTCGCGCGCCTGCTGAGCAACGGCTTCAGCATCCAGCGGGCGCTGGAACTCGCCCGGCGGCGGATAGTGATGTGCAAGGACTACGCGGTCGTCGGCGACGGGACCTACTCGATTGGGCCCACACCCGCGCATCCGGCGGTGGTCTGGCTCTCGGAGGGCGAGACCGGGTTCGACGTGCAGTGTACCGTCGTCGCCCCGGAGCGGCCCGGTGAGCGCTTCCGGCTGCCGTTCGAGGACAGCACGGCGCTGAACGGCGAGCAGACGAGCCATTCGCTCGACGCCGCGGAGCTGGCCGAGGCCCTGGCACAGACGTCGCTGCCGGTCATCTACGACGGCGAGTTCCACTGGTCGGACGACCTGGCCGCGCGTCTCCGGACGGATTTCTGACGCGTCGCCGTCGCGTTCCGGTGTGGAAGTGTCGCTCCCGGCGACCGATTCGGCCGTCGTCGGGCGACGCTGGCGAACACAGCGGGGTGTCAAGCCCGCCCGTTCGAGGACTTCTGTTAGAACGGGTGAACAATATTTTATCGCCGCTCGACGGTGGGTGTTGTCGGATTCCCGGCGAAATCAACACTACTTGGTCGGTAAAATTAAATATGCTAATACACTATATCCGTCCAACGGACAATGACTGAAAATCTCCTACAGGACGACGTCGGCTCTATGTTGACCGCAGTGTTCGGGTCGACAGACGAGCCGGTGTACGTCGTGAACCCCTCGCGACGGAGCATTTCAGAGCTCGTGTCGACACTCGACGCCGACTCGGATGCCCCCGAGGTCCGCCTGCTGGCCGACGAGCGCGCGCTGAAAGACGTCATGGACGACTTCCTCGTGGCGAGCACCGCCGCCGACCTCGTCGACGAGGGGCGGCTCGCGATGCGGCTGTTGGACGACGTGCCGAACCACTCGGTCGCGGTGACCGCCGACACGGTGTACGCGCTGGTCACGATAAGCGACACTGTCGGCGGTCTCGGCACCGACGACGCGGAGTTCGTCGAGAACGCCTACGACTACTACGAGTCCAGCTGGGCGGACGCCGACGAGTACTCGCTCCGGACGCCGCCGCTCGACCGCGTCCGGAGCACGCTGGAATCGGACATCGGCTCGGAGACCGCGTCGGACTTCGACGAGGTCCTGAACTCGCTGTCGACGGCCCGCGGCGACGGCGACGGGCTGGACGAAGTCACCATCAGCCTACTCGTGGCCGCACGGAACGGCGAACTGCTGTACGACATCAGCAAGTGGGGCGAGGACGTCGGGCTGGCGAGCAAGGCGACGTTCTCCCGGACGAAGACGAAACTGGAGGACATGAACCTCATCGACACCGAGAAGGTCCCGATAGACGTGGGCCGGCCGCGACTCCGCCTGATGCTCGGGGACGAGCGGCTCAAGGAGGCCGAGCCGGACGAACTGGCCGCCGTGGCACAGTCGCTTCTCGCCGCGTAGGTTTTTCAGGCTCCACCGCGAGGGCTTGGGCATGCGAACTGTCGAAGTCGTCGGGCGTGGACCGGCCGTCGACGCACTCACAGCGTTTCTCGCCGATATCGACGTCTCAGTATCACAGCCGTCGACGCCGACCGATTCTGGCGGCGACCTCGCCGTCGTCGTCGACACCGTCGGCTCCGAGCGGTTCGGAACGTGGAACGACCGGCTGCGAGACGCCGGGACGCCCTGGGTGGCCGTCGAACTGGGCGGCGTCGGCGGCGTCCCGGTGTCCGATGCCGCCATCAGCGGCTTCGGGCCCGAGACGGGCTGTTTCGACTGTCTGCGGTCGCGGGTCGAGGCGACGGTCGAGGACACCGAGGCGCTCGCGGAGGCCCCGTCGGCGGCCACCCAGCGGTTCGCGGGAGCGCTGGCCGGCCGGCTTGTGACACAGTTCCTCGACGGCGGGGGCACCCTCCTCGGGACCGTCACGGAGCTACCACACACCCAGCGGCGGTTCCTCCCGGTCCCGGGCTGTGACTGCGGCGAGCCGCCGAGCCGAACGCTCGGTGACGGCCGCCGGACGGCCCCCGACGGCGAGGCGCTGTCGCGGGCGGAACTCGGGCTCGACGAACGGGTCGGCATCGCCACGGAGGTCGGCGAGGTCGCATCGTTCCCGGCCCCCTACTACCTGTCGACGCTCGCAGACACCGCCGGCTTCAGCGACGTGTCGGCCGCCGCCAAGGCCGCTGGCGTCGCCGTCGACTGGGACACGGCGTTCATGAAAGCGCTGGGCGAGAACTACGAGCGGTACGCGGCCGGAGTCTACCGCCAACGGAGTTTCCAGCAGGGACCCGTCGCCGACGTCCCGGACGCCGTCGGGCCGGACTCGTTCGTCAGGGACGAAGCCGAGTGGGAACCGTCCACAGAACTGCCCTGGGTGCCGGCCGAGGCGTTGCTGACCGACGAACGGCGGTCGCTCCCGGCCGAGACCGTCCACTATCCGCCGCCGTCGAACGCCGTCAGGCCGGCGACGACGACCGGGCTGGGGCTGGGCAACACCGTCACGGAGGCGCTGCTGACCGGGCTGTACGAGGTCGTCGAGCGCGACGCGGCGATGCTGTCGTGGTACTCGACGTTCGAGCCGCTCCGGGTCACCGTCGACGACCACGACCGATACGAGACGCTCCGGCGGCGCGCCACGTCCGAGGGGCTCGACGTGACGGCGCTGCTGTTGACACAGGACGTCGACGTGCCGGTCGTCACCGTCGCGCTGGAACGGGACGAGTGGCCCCGATTCGCGCTCGGCACCGACGCGGACCTGGACCCGGGTGCCGCCGCTGCCGGCGCGCTGGAGGAGGCGCTCCAAAACTGGATGGAACTCGACGGGATGGGGCCGGAGGCGGCCATGGACGCACAGGGGGCCATCGGGCGCTACGCCGAATCGCCCGGCGAGGCAGCCGACCTGACGGCGGCCGAGACGGCGGTCCCGCTGGACTCGCTCGGTCCCGACGCGGACCGCTCCGGCGAGGCGGAACTGGAGGCGCTGTGTGACCGGGCCGCCGACGCGGGGCTCAGGCCGTACGCGGCGCGGCTGACGACGTGCGACCTCGAACAACTGGGGTTCGAGGCGGTCCGCGTCGTCTGTCCGTCGGCCCAGCCGCTGTTCTTCGGTGATTCGTTCTTCGGCGAGCGCGCCGAGGCGGTGCCGGCCGACCTGGGTTTCGAGCCGCGACTCGACCGGGCCCACCACCCGTTCCCGTAGGAGCGCCGCGGGGTCAGATACCGAACGTCGCCCGCAGCATGTCCCGCGTGCCCGGCCCGAGCCCGACCGCGGTGACGGCGATGAGCAACAGGAGCGCGTACCGCGGGCTGTCGTCGATGAACTCCCGGTTGAACAGCGAGACGACCAGCGAGGCGACGGCGAGCTTGACGACCAGGAACGGCCAGGACGTGCCGATAGCGGCCGAGAGGCCGGCCGGCTGCAGCGACTCGGTGGCCGCGATGATGAACTCGTTGGCCGGGTGTTTCGGGTAGTACGTCAGCGGGACGTTGAGCGCGTCGAGCCAGTCGGCCAGCAGGACGTTGGCGACGCCGTCGATGGCGTGGCCCCAGATGACCAGCAGGCCGATGTAGCCGGTCCCGTCGTTTATCGCCGGGCGATAGGACTCGAACAGGCGGTACAGCCCGTAAGACAGGACCGAGGCCAGCCCGACGGTCGTGGCGAGGACCGACGGGTACAGGGTCGCGTACTCGCGCGTCAGCGCGACGAACGTGAGATAGATGAGCGTCACGAGGACGAACGCGCTGCCGACAGCGCCGGTCGTCCGGTAGTAGCTGTCGACGACCCCGCGCTGGTCGAGGTCCACGCAGACGACGAGGACGAGCAGCGTCAGCAGGAACACCGTGCCGTAGATGACGGGGCTGATGATGAGCGAACTCAGCGGGTACTCGACGATGGGCGTGACGCCGGCGTCGACCGCGCGGTCGGTCGCGTCCTCGACGGTCCGCAACGCGCCGCCCAGCAGCATGAACGGGACGAACGCGAAGTAGAGCTTCGGGTCCTCGGCGATGTCGAGCCGTTCGAGGAGGTAGTAGACGCCGACGAGCATGTACACCAGAATCAGCATGTAGCCGACCTCGGAGACGATGGTGTACCCCGGCTCGGCGACGAGCCGTCCCTCCTGGATGGCCGCCGCACAGCCCTCGTACAGTGGCTGTGGCCCGGACGCGGTCATCTCCGCACAGCTGGCCGCCTTGGCGTCCGCGTACACCGGTCCCCAGAAATACCGCCAGAGGAACCGGTCCCAGACGGCCTGCGGCGCGGCGGTGACGGCTCCGGCCGCGACGGCGAGAATTGCGACGAGAGAGCCCACCCAGAGCTGACCGGGCCCGAAGTCATCGACGGCTCGCTCGAACGTTTCCATGGCCGAGTGACCGGTGGCAGGCGGTTTTAGCGTTCCGGTCGCGTCTGCGCGGCCCGGACTCGCGTGGCCCGCTCGGCGGGGTCGAAGACCGGCTCAGTCCCGGGCGAGCGCCTCGTTGCCCGCCGCTACGAGGGCCTCGTGTGCCTCGCCGTTGGAGGCGACGACCGAATCGCTGTCGTGGCTCCAGGGCTCGCCGTCGAGGTCGGTGACCGTGCCGCCGGCCCGACGGACCATGTGGACGCCGGCGAGCGTGTCCCAGGGGTTCATCGGGCGCGTGCACGCGAGGCCTTCGAGTGCCCCGTCGGCGACGTGGGCGAGCGTGGCCTGGAACGACCCCAGACGGCGGATGTCGCCGAAGCGGTCGCCGATAGCACCACACAGCCGGCCGAACTCGGCCCTGGCGTCGCGGTCCCACCAGCCGACCGGGGCGACGGCGAACGTCTCCGGGTCGGTCCGGCCGCTCACCGAGAGTCCGGTCCCGTCCCGCGTCGCGCTCTCGGGGCCGACGGCGTAGAGGTCACCATAGGAGGGCAGGTAGGTCACCGAAGCGACCGGGTCGCCGTCGACGACCGCACAGACGCTCGTCGCCCACAGACGCATCCCACGGACGTAGTTCGCGGTCCCGTCGATAGGGTCGATGACCCACGCCGCGCCGTTCTCGGGGACGCTGTCGACCGCTTCGGCGTCGCGGTCGCTCTCCGGGCCGGCGACTATCGAGAGTTCTTCCTCACAGAGGAACCCGTCGTCGGGGAACGCCTCCCGGATCGTCGCGACGACTTGTCGCTGGGCGTCGCGGTCGGTTTCCGTGACGAGGTCGTTCTTGTTGGCCTTCGACTCGACGCTGAGGCTGCCACGGAACTGCTCGCGGGCCACGACACCGCCGGCGCGAGCCGCCCGTTCGGCGACCGCCGCCCGGTGGCTTGCATCAGTCATACCTGTGGCTGGACTGGCCTCGTTCAAACCACCTCGGCTTCCAGCAAAACAGGGCCCTCGACCGGCGACGACTCAGTCGTCTTCGACGGCCTCGTCGACGGCCTCCAGAATAGCCTCGGCGATGTCCCGTGCCTCGTCGGGCGTGTACAGGACCTGGTTCCCCAGCGATTGCTCGATGCGGACGTAGCCGTCGTCGTCCTCGATTGAGAAAAACGCCGTGTTCTCCAGCGGCGGCACGCGCAGGCTGGCCCCCTCGGACTGGTCTGTAGCCATGTTACCACGTAACGCATGTATCGATTTAAATCTACGGCTCGGGGCGGGAGAACCGGGCCGCGTTTCAATAATTGATAACTGGACCCAAACGGATTATACTACCCCCGGAAATGTGTACATATGGCTTCGATACGTGGGGCGTTCCGGTTCAGCAAGAACGTCGCGGTTATCATGCTTTTGGGGGCCGTCTACGTCCTCGGACTGAGCGTGAAGACTGTCGCCAGTGCATCGTCGAGTCGCCTGCCGCGGCTACACGCTCTCGGCGACGAAATCCGAAACCGACTCCGCCGGCCGGCGTGAGACGGCGAGACACCGTCGACCGCGACGAACCGCGACAGTCGAGTATGTATAGCGGACTACGCCGCCGTCGGTGGCCACTGTCCGAGGCATCCCGTGACGTCCCGTGAGTAGGGCCCGACCCTGGGTCTGTCCGGGCCTATCGGGCGCTGTTCCATTACCTGTTTGAAAGGATTATGAGGGGTCCCCGATATACATAGTCATAGAATTTGATATATGTCGGGGTGAGGTGTGTGTTAGTATGCTGGTAATGTGGCGTATTCGCAGTGAATACCACGACGCGCGAACCACACTCTGACGGAATCGTGTACAAGCCGACCAAAATTTCCGGTGAATGTGCCGATCCTGGTTATTAATTGTGGATTACTTCACCCGACAGCTTTATTATATGCTACTTTGACATGACATCTTGTGTGGGAAACGTGCGGCACCTATCCAAAGCCAGCCATTGAAACCCAATAAAACGGGGCTTACCAGCGGTGGCAGCTGCGGCTCAGGGGGAGTAGAGCGTATGCTAGGATATCCATCAACTGAGGTACGGGAATGACGATACAGGCAAAACAGGCAAATCAAGCAGACCAACAGGGGATCGCTTCGAAGGCAGTCGACGAGTTCCTCGTTACTCCGGAGAGCGACGTCACGCCGGTTCTGAGCGTCGTGATGCCCACGCTCAACGAGGAGAGGGGCATCGTGGAGTGTATCGACCGGATCAAGACGGCGATATCGGAGTTGCGCGTGCCGACCGAGATAATCGTGAGCGACAGTTCGACCGACGCGACACCGGAGCTAGCGCGCGAGCGCGGCGCGACAGTCGTGACGCCGGACGAACCTGGGTACGGGTACGCGTACCGCTACGCGTTCGACGAGGCACGGGGGGAGTACATCGCGATGGGCGACGCGGACACGACGTACGACTTCGAGATGATACCACAGCTCCTCGAACCGGTTCGGAACGGCGACGCTGACATCTGTATGGGGAGCCGGCTGGAGGGCGAGATACGGGACGGGTCGATGCCGCCGCTGCACAAGTACGTCGGAAACCCGCTGCTGACGCGGTTCCTGAACACGTTCTACGGGGCCGGCGTGAGCGACGCACACAGCGGGTTCCGCGTGTTCACCAAGGACGCGCTCGAAACGCTAGAGCTAGAGACGACCGGGATGGAGTTCGCCAGCGAGATGATTATGGAAGCGGGCGCGAACGACCTCGTCATCGAGGAGGTCCCGATAATATACCACGAGCGAGAGGGCGAGGAGACGCTCGACAGTTTCAGCGACGGCTGGCGACACGTCCGGTTCATGCTCGTGAACGCTCCCGACTACCTGTTTTCCTATCCGGCCTTGCTGCTCGTTTCGGCCGGGGCGGTGCTGATGGCGCTTTCGGTCGCTCGGCTGTCGGTCGCCGGCGTCAACTTCGGCATCCAGACGATGGTTGGCGGGTCCTTGCTGGCAATCGTCGGGTATCAGGTCTGGACGCTCGCGCTGTTCAGTTCCATCGCCGCGAACCCGATTAACGAACCCGACGGCCCCCTCGTCGGCATGATACGGGAACAGTTCCAGCTAGAGCACGGAGCGTCTATCGGCGTCCTCGCGGCTGCTATCGGCGTGCTGTACCTCGGGACCGTGTTCGGGCAGTGGCTCCTCGCCGGCCAGGCGGCGTTGCCGTCGGCCACCGCCACTCTCCTGGCCTCGACGGTCGTGGTGCTCGGGCTACAGACGGTGTTTGGCTCGTTCTTCATGAGCATGCTAGCGGACAACAGCTAAACACCGGCGTTCGGCGGGCCGTCAGGCCTGCACACATCGACTAGCGCAGGTCCCGTTTTCCACGCACTGAAGTTCGGGCTGCGTTCGGTTTTGGGCGACGAACTCCCATTCGTCTCGTCCCACGCTATCGGTTCCGTTCGAGTACGAGAGCTGTCTGTACAGCCCGTTGTAGTTCATCACGCTGTCGTACTCCGCCCTGGAGTAGCGCTTCTCGTCGATGCCGTCCTGATGGGCGTCCAGCCCCATCGCGTGCCCGAACTCGTGCATGAACAGCGACGCGGTGACAGTCGTCGAGTTGTATCGCTCCATCGCCGCGATTCCGGGCCGTCCCGCGCCGACGTAGTAGTCGTCACCGTTGTAGGCCACGTCGTCGGTGACCAAGAGGTAGTAGTAGCCATCGGAGCGGTACTCCGAGTGGTTGGCCCGGAAGTCGTAGATGTCGTTTCCGGGCCCTGCGCGGCGTTTCGAGTAGACCGTCCCGTTGACTGGAAGGTCGGTGTCGTCCGCGACGAGGTGGATGTCGATACCGGTGGAGCCGTCCGGGTTCGAGACGGGCGCGTCCGCGAAGGTCTCGACGATAGCCCCCTGGACCGGGTCGCTGAGCGTCGCCGCCTGCGTGGAATCGACCTCGACGTAGATGTCCGTTCGAAGCGGGTCCGCGCCCGGAACGACCCCCTCACAGCGGACCTCCATGCCGTCCGGGTAGCCGTCTCCGTCCGTGTCCGGGTCGGTCGGGTCGGTCTCGTAGACGGACCGCTCTAGCGGGTCCGCCAGTCCGTCTCCGTCCGTATCGGTGGCGTTCGCGTCGACCTGCTGCGCGGCCGGGCCGTCGGCCCCGCCGCCAGCGGCAGCCTCCGGCGACGTGCCGGCGGCAGGTAGCACGACGGCAGCGAGAAGCAACGCGACGAACAGGACGGCCCCGACGCGGAGCACCGGCAGCCGACGGCCCGAGTCGCCCGCGAGTCGGCGGGCGTTGGAACCAATATTGATTTCGATATCTAAAGCTGCGCCGAATACGGGTCGCAGCAATCGAGATAAAATAGACGACATTGGCATCTCTACTTCCGGATTGTAGTGTTGCGGGTAAGTAATTGATTCTCCAGATATCAGTATCGATTTCGATATTATGCGCAGACATCTGCCGAAGCACTGCGGGTGTGGCCGTCGGTATCTTCAATGGCCTCGGTCCAGTACCCGAAGCTAATGCGTGTCACCCGGCGGTTCTGGCTCACGCTCGCCGCTATCGGTTGTCTCCTCCTGGGCGGTGGGCTACTCGATGCCCCCCTGTTGGTCGCCGGTGCCGTCGGACTCGCGGGCTGGCTGCTCGCGATGCAGGTCGTGTTCGTCCGCGCCGTCTCTCGGCTGCGGGACGGACTCACAGTCAGCCAGTCGCTCAGTCGGGCCCGAATACGGACCGGCGTCGAGACGACGTACACGCTCGAGGCATCTGTCGCCACCGCCGGCGAACACCTCCCGCTGTCCGTCGAAGCGACGGTCCCACTCGCGGCGCGGATGGAGGCGGGACGGGCCCCAGTGATAGACCTCGGCGAGTCGATGCAGTCGTCGTCGGTAACTGTCCCACTCACCTGGGAGACCGTCGGTCACTACACCGTCGCCGGTGCCACGGTGACGATGCGCAGCGGTGCGGGACTGTTTACGCAGTCGTTCACGACCGACCCCGGTCCCGAGATAACGGTCGAGTCCCCATCGGTCGGTCCGATTCACGTCGGTCAGGGCGGGAAACGGCTACTGCGCGGCGTCGGCGAGCACGAAGCTCGCGGGCGGACGGGCGGCCTGTCTGCCGAGGAGGTACGGAAGTACGTCCCCGGCGACGCACTGAAATACGTCGACTGGAAGGCGACCGCCAGGCTGGACGAGGCCCACGTCCGCAACTACGAAGCCGAGAGCAACCGGAGCGTGGCGCTCGTCCTCGACCATCGCCACACGCTGGGGGACGGCCGGCCGGGAGAGACGAAACTGGACCACCTCAGGGCGGTCGCCGCGGCGTTCCGACAGCGCGCCGAAACGGTCCGTGACCCGCTTGGCTATCTCACCGTCGACGACACGGGCGTGACCGAGTCGCGAATCCCCGCGGCGAGGGCGGAACGCTACAGGGCGTGTCAGCACCGCATCAACGACCTCGATACCGAGTCGTCGGCCGAGACTGCCACAGGCCGGACGGGAACGCTGAGGGGCGCGCCGGGACCGGTGACGGAGGCGCAGTCGCCGATAGAGACGACGCTGCTCGCGTATCGGGATGCCGCCGGGTCGAAGCGACACCTGCCGAACCAACCGCTGTACAACGGGCTGCAGGCGGCTCCACGGGAGATACGCGGCGCGGACCTGCTGGTCATCTGTACTGACGACAGCAACCCAGACGAACTGCGGAACGCGGTCGGATTGGCGGGACGCAACGCGACGGAGGTCGTGGTGTTCGTGACGCCCTCGGTGGCCTTCGACACTGACCTCGTCGCGGACCTCGACGAGGCCAACGAGCGCTACCGGGCCTTCGACCAGTTCCGACGCGAACTGGACGGCATCGACTCGGTGACCGCGTACGAGGTGGGGTCGCCGGAGCGGATGGCGGCTCTCCTGTCCGACAGTCCGGCGAGCGCCGAACGGGGGGAGTACGCATGAGTACGGGGCGGGAGTCGAGAGAACGGCCGCGACGGACAGCAGCGACCGCCCTCGGCGCGGTTGGCGTCGCCGCAGCGACGGCCGGCCTCGCCCTTGACGGGCCGACGTGGCTCGGCCTCGCCGGTGTCGCGCTGGGCGGACTCTTCCTGTTCGGCACGCCGGTTCTCGCCGTCGTGTTCGGGCAGATTGCGCTGGTCGCGGTCGACGCACCGTCGCTGCTGGCCCTTCTCCTCGTCGAAGGGGGCCTGCTGGTCGTGTTGCTCGCCGGGGCTGTCGGGACGCCCGATGGCAGGGCCGCCGGTGGCCTCGCTGCGCTCGTCGTCCCGCTGCTTGGCGGCCTTTGCTGGCTGTCAGTCGGTCGCTGGACCCTGGACCCGCTCCCGGTCGGGACCGCCATGGTCACCGGCGTCGCCGTCGTCGGCTACCTGCTCCACCGGTACCTGCTGATAGACCTCGGCGTCGTGACCGATGAACAAGTGACGGAGAGTGAGAACACATGAGTGAGCCCACACGACAGGACGTATCGGCCGACGACCGCACCGAAGAAACGGACATCGTCCGGGACCGGCAGACGCTCGAAGCGGAACTGGAGGTGCTGCGGGAGGAGAACCGGCGGTTGCGCGACCGGTACGCCCACGCGAAGCGGGCGACGTTCAGACGGACCGCAGTGGGATTTTTCGCAGTCGGCGGGCTGTCCCTCGCGGCGGCCGTCCTCTTTCCGGCCCTGCAGACGGTTTTCGTCGCCTTCGGCGGAACCGGCGTGTTCGCCGGTCTCGTCACGTTCTACCTCACGCCCGAACGGTTCGTCGCGGCGTCGGTCGGCGACGCGGTGTTCGACACGCTGGCCGACGTCGAACAGCGCCTCGTCACGGAACTGGAGCTCCAGACGGAGGCGGTGTACGTCCCGACGGCGTCGCGTCCTGGAGCGAACGCGCGCCTGTTCGTGCCACAGCACGTCGAGTACGAGGTGCCGGACGCGTCGCGGCTGGGTGAGCTGTTCGTCACCGGCGACGTGCAAGCGGAACAAGGCATCTCCCTTCCACCGACCGGGGACCGGCTGTACACCGAGTTCGAGCGGACGGTGTCGACCGAGCCGGATGACGACCCCAGAGCCGTGGCGACGCAACTGGCCGGCGCCCTGGCAGAGCAGTTCGAACTCGTCGACGACACGACGGTTGAGACCGACGGCGAGAACGGGACCGCGTCCGTCGCCGTCGACAATCCCGCCTTCGGCGACATGCACCGACTGGACCACCCGGTAGTGTCTCTGCTCGCTGTGGGGTTCGCGACGGCCCTCGACCGGCCGGTGACCGTCGAAACGCGCGACGACGACCGGTTCGACGGGGTCGTGACAGTCTCGTGGGACGCCGCCCAGTCGTCGGTGCGGTCCGGCGACCAAGCGACTGCAGCGACACCGGCTTCGGAGAGCGCATAGGCGGCTCGGGCGTTACTCGAACTCGCCGGTCGTGCCGCCGTCGCCGACTGCCGGCTCAGGCCCGGCGCCGTGGTCGGCGTCGGCCCCCGGCGGCGTGATAGACTGCAGGATTTCCTCGAGGACCGCGTCCGGTCCTATCTGACTCAGTTCCGCGTCGCTGTTCAGTATCAGCCGGTGGCGCAACACCGGGAGCGCCATCTCCTTGACGTCGTCGGGGATGACGTACTCCCGGCCGTCCAGACGAGCGGCCGCCTTGGCCGTGTTCTGGAGGGCAATCGTCGCTCGCGGAGAGGCCCCGTGGACGACGTTCCGGTGGTCCCGCGTCGCGTCGACGATGGAGAGGATGTACTCCTTGACGCTGTCTTCGATGTGCGTCTCGGGAACCACGGTCCGGGCACGCAGGAGTTCGTCCCGGGAGATGACCTGCGAGATAGCGTCCGCGTCGAGTTCCGGGTCCGCGTCGAACCGGTCCAGAATCGCGCGCTCCTCCTCTGAGTCGGGAATGTCCGTGACGAGCTTCATCTGGAACCGGTCGCGCTGGGCCTCGGGGAGCCTGAACGTCCCCTCCATCTCCAGCGGGTTCATCGTCGCAACGACGGTAAACGGCGTCGGGAGCTCCAGCGTCGACCCCTCGATGGACACCTGCTCCTCCTGCATGGCTTCCAGCAGCGCGCTCTGGGTCTTCGGCGGCGCGCGGTTTATCTCGTCGGCGATGACCAGGTTCGTAAACACCGGCCCCTTCTGGAGTTCGAACTCCCCGTTTCGCTGGTGGTACACCGTCGTGCCGGTGATGTCAGCCGGGAGCAGGTCGGGCGTCATCTGGACCCGGGAGTGCTGGAGGTCCGTCGCGTTGGCCACGAGCGTGGCAATCGTGGTCTTGGCGACGCCCGGCACACCCTCAAGGAGCACGTGGCCGCGTGTCAGCATCGCAATAGTAATGTGGCGAAGAACGTCCTCGTTTCCGATGAGAACGGTGTCCGTCTCCTCCCTGAGACGGTCGTACAGGACCGACGGATCAGTCATTGCGTTGACGTTCGGTCCGCTGTTTAATAACGGCTTCCGTTACCCGCTGTATTTGTTCGCGCTCCCAGTCCGGGTGCCGGGCGCTGATGTACTGCTCGATGCTGTCGCGGGACAGGCTCGGTTCCGGTGCCGGGTCCCGACCCCAATAGTCCCTGAGTCGCTCGTCTAGGCGACGGTCGACGGCGAGCAACGTTCCGACCAGAACGACGCCACAGAGGAGCAACAGCGCGTCCGACCGCTGGACGGCCAACACGGCGGCGGCCGCCGGCGGGAGGCTGTCGGCGTGTGAGTAGTCGAGCAGTGCGCTGTCGTGGCCATCGAGGAGGTTCCGGACGAACCGACGGTTGTCACCGCGTTCGAGCATCGCGTTCACGAAGACGCTGGGGTCGCCGACGGCGACGACCCGTCCGTCGCCGACCGACTCGCTCGTGGCGACCGGCCGGGAGGCCAACCGCTCGTCGTTGTCCAGCTCGGCGTCCCCGTCGGTGTCGAGGTAGGCGTACTCGGAGGTGGTGACGAGCGGCGTGGCGTCGCCGGCCCTGACGGTCGTGCCGTAGTTGAGGACGACGGTATCGACGCCCGCCGTCTCGGGGTAGTCGCCGGCGGGCGTCGCTTCCGGGAACGAGGCGTTCCGGTAGTAGTTGCGGTTGTCGTACACCGGGCGGCCGTCGAACCGGGCGTCGGCACCGACCGCCGCGAGCAGCGCGTTCCCGTGTGGTCGGTAATCCTCGGCGACGACGAGCGTCCCCCCGTTCCGGACGAACGCCGCGAGACGTGCCCGTTCGCCCGACGTGTACGGCTCGGTCGGCGAGAGGACGACCGCGACGGTGCCGTCCGCGTCGGCCGTCGGATACTGGCTCACGTTCGTTCCGAGTGTCACGCTCGCGCCGGTGTCGGCGGCGACGGTCCGGAGTTCGCCCGCCCCGTCCCACTGGGCGTTGTACGCACCGAACGCGGCCGAGGACGTGCTCGCGGCGTAGACCAGCGCGATAACCGTCAGGGCGGTGTAAGCGGCCAGCAGTAGCTGCGGGAGACTGAGCGACGGCAGCCGCGAATCGCCGGAAACCGGTGTCGACGCCATCAGACCAGCCCCGGAGGGAGGATTTCGAGGATACGTCTGATAACCACGTAGGCGAAGCCGGCCAGCCCGAGCCCGATGAGCCACCAGAGCCGCCGTCGCCAGCGCGGCGACACCACCTGCGGCGCGACCAGTTCGACGGTGACGAGGAACCCGATGAGCGAGACGACGAAGAACAGTTCGAGCGTCAACGCGTCCAGCAGGGTCAACACGAGGACGGTGCCGAGCACCCACGCCAGATGACCGTAGATGAACTGCTGGCGCTGTCGGGTCGCCATACCACGGCGTTGGCTGCCGCGGACAGTCAAAGTTCCGACCGGCAGCGAACGCCGTCTAGCGACCCGGCTCAGTCGTCGCCGTGCCGTCGCGGTTCCCCCGCTTCGTCGGGCGTCCGCGTCCGGTCACCGCTCGGGAGCAGCGACACCGGGGAGGCCGTCAGGTACGGCACCGTCGCGACGAGCGCACCGAACAGCGCGAGCGAGACGCCGCCGACGAATATCGCCGCGAGGACGGTCGGGGGCGTTCGTGCGGAGAGGCGGAAGCCGAAGAAGACGAGCCAGCCGGCCCGTTCGAGAGCCTGTAACGCGAGGACCGACAGGCCGAGAGCGAGAGCCGTCGCCGGAACCGCGATGCGGGCGATGTCCGCCAAGACCGTCCGCAGGACCCGCCACTGGGTCGCCCCGGTCGAGCGGTGGATACCGATGGCCTGTCGGCGCGCGTGGACTCCCTGCGCGAACGTGGCGGTAGTGCTGCCGACGGTGCTCAGCGCCGAGAGGACCACGAGGACGCCGAGAATCAACTGGACGTTGCCGAACACGCCCTCGACGGAGCGTTCGATGGGCGTCCCGGCGGCGTAGGACCCGCTGCTCGCCACGGCGGAGGCGAGTCGGCGGTCGCCGGTCACCGTGTACGCCGTCGTCGCGAGGGTGGTCCCGTTGGCCGTCACCCGGTAGGTGTACGTCCCGGGCTGGCCCCGGCCGCCGTCGGGCGAGAACCGCGTCTGCGTGGCGTTTCCGGGCGGCATGTAGACGGTCCGGTTCCGGGAGACGCCGGGGCCGACGACGCGCACGTCCCGGACGAGCGGTTCCTGCCAGGGGTTGGCGAGGCCGACCCTGAGCGTCGGCGTCGTCAGGACCGACCCCGAGGAGGGTGAGACGGACACCTCCCCGTACAGTTCCCGCTGGGCCCCCCGGACCACCTGGATGTCGTGTGTCGCCGTCTGGTCGCCCGAACGGGCGGTTATCGTGTAGTTCCCGGGTTCGCGCGGCAGGGGGACGACAGCGACGCCGCTCGCCCCCGTTCTCAGCGACGGCCCGTTCACCGTGACGGTCGCGTTCGAGACGCGGTCGCCGGTCTTCGTGACCACGGGGACCGAGAGCCCCGACCCGGGCGGTGCCTGCGACGGGAGCTGGTCCGGAATCTCGATGGCGTTCGGGGAGACGACGGTCACCGAGTGGGCGTACTCCCCGGCGGTGGCGTTCCAGGTGCCCAGTGCCGACGTCTCGAAGGAGACGGTCCCGGTCCGCTCCTGTCCCGGCGGGACGGCCACCGTCGTCGTTTGCCGCTCCCCCCGATAGCGGACTGTGACCTCTCGGGTCGCCCGCTCGTTACCGACGTTTCGCACGGTGACGGAGAGATTGACGGTGTCGCCGCTGACGACGCGGGCCGGGCCGGAAATCCCGGTCACGACAGCGCCCGACCGGGTGGCCCCGTCGGGTGCTCCGTCGGTTATTCCCGAGACCGGCCCCTCGACGCGAATCATGTGGACCTGCCCGCGCCCGGTCGCCAGGTCGGCCGCCGAGTCGAGCGGGAGAATCAGTAGGTCATCGAGCGTCCCGGGGGCGTCGTACCGGCCGACGATAGTGACCCGGCGAATCCCGGGCTTGACGCTCCCGCTGACGGTCAGTTCGTCGCCGACCCCGACGTCTAGCGTCCGCGCGAGGTCGCTCCCGACGACGGCCTCGTCGTAGCGCTGTGGTCGCCGGCCGTCGACCAGCGTCGCCCCGGTGACGTTGGCGAACAGGCCGTACTCCGCCCCGTGGGCCATGTACGGCTGCCCGTCGGACACCTGTGCGTAGATGATTTCCGGGCTGGCCGGCGTCCCGTCGGCTCTGAGCGCCGACGCGTACTCGGCGTCAAGGCGACTGTTCAGCGGGTGAGGCGCGCCGGCCTGGGTGATGGTTCCAGTGCCTCCCGCGTTGCCACCGAGGGGAGAGGCGAGTCCGGCCAGCGAGACGACCAGCAGGAAGGTGATGCCGAACACGGTCAGCGTCGCCGCCGTCGGGACGACCGACCGCCAGGACAGGAACGTCGGCGCGACCCAGCCTCGAACTCTCGAAAGCGTCGACCGTCCAGACCGGCCCGACCGGGCGTGGCGGCTGCCGAGCGAGGCCGGCGGGCGGG
Source organism: Haloarcula sp. DT43 (assembly GCF_037078405.1). NCBI lineage: Archaea > Methanobacteriati > Methanobacteriota > Halobacteria > Halobacteriales > Haloarculaceae > Haloarcula > Haloarcula brevis. The sequence continues at coordinate 425,196 of NZ_JAYMGZ010000004.1, forward strand.
TCGCCGCGGGGTAGGCCGCGAGCCCGCCGGCGGCGAGTCCCATCAGCACGAAGATGCCGGCAACGGCCGCGACGACGGTCGCGCTCTGACCCGAGACAGTGACGTCCAGGGCGATTGGCAGGCCGACGTAGATGGCGACGTTGACAAGCGCTTTGATGAGGACGAGCCCGACGGCGTAGCCGAGAACGACCCCGGTGGTCACGAGGAGGCCGGCACGGAGCGTAAACAGGAGCCCGACGCGCCAGCCCGGCGCGCCGGTCGAGCGGACGACCCGTATCGCCTCGAGGCGGTCGCGGACGCTCATCCGGGTGACGTTGTAGACGACGATGAGGACCAGCAGGCCGCCGGCGGCCGCCGCGACGCCCAGCGCCCAGAGCACCTGTTCGAGGCCGCCGAGGACGTACAGGAGCGCGCTGACGAGCGGTGCGCCCGCGCTCGGTAGGCTCCCCAGCCCGGTCCCGCTCGGACTCCGGTCGATGACGAAGTAGCCGGTGACACCGACCCGCTGTGCGGTCGAGGCATTCGTCGCGTACCACCGGTCGGAGAGGAACGTCGTCCCCCGCTCCGGCGGGACGACCGACAGCGAGACGGTCCCGTTCGACCCGCTGACGGCCCGCGTCCGCTGCTGGGAGACCGGCCCCCGGGCGTCGACGCCGTCCGGTATCGTCGGCAGTCTTCCCTCCTGCCACTGGGCCGACCCCTCGACGAGCACCCGCGGCGCATCGGGCGGGATGCCGACGAGACGGACCTCGGTCCCGTTCGCGCTCGCCGTCGCGGTCGGGAGGACGGTGACGTTCCCGCTCGCGTCCGGCGGGCCGTTCTCCGCCTCGTGGTAGGTGACCGTCCCGGAGTTCGCGAGCGGTTCGGCGAAGGTCTCGGAGTACGTGACGGCGGTAAACAGGAGCAGGACCGTGCCGATGAGAAACGCGGCCGTCACGGCGACGACGACGACGGTGAGCCGGTCTCGTCTGGACCAGCGAAACAGGAGGGCGTTTCGGTATCCCATCGGTCCGCTAGTCCGTCTCCGTCGACCGCGCGTCCGGCGTCGAGGCGGCGTCGGTCACGAGCGTACCGCCGCGGATGAACAGCCGCTCGTCGAACCGCTGGGCCAACTGCGGGTCGTGGCTGATGACGACGAGCGCGGTCTCGGTCGATTCCTTCATGCTGAACAGGAGGTCTAGCACCGCCGCCGCCGTGTCGGGGTCCAGCTGGCCGGTCGGTTCGTCGGCGAGGATGACTTCGGGGCGGTTCGCTAGCGCGCGTGCGATGGCGACGCGCTGTTTCTCGCCACCGCTCAGCGTCGCGGGGTACTGGTGCTCCAGCCCGGCGATGCCCAGGCGGTCGAACAGCGTGTCCAGCCAGTCGGGGTCGCGTTCGCCCGCGTGCTCCTGCGGAAGCGAGGCGTTCTCGCGGGCGGTCAGGTCGCCGATGAGCTGGAAGTCCTGGAAGACGAACCCGAGCGTCGTCCGGCGAAGCCGCGCGCGCTGGCGCTCCGAGAGCGCGCTCGCGTCCCGGCCGGCGACCGTCAGCCGACCGCTAGACGGCGGCTCTAGCAGACCGAGGACGTTGAACAGGGTCGACTTCCCGGCCCCGCTGGGGCCCTGGACGAGCGTCGCCGCGTCCGACTCGACCGTGAGCGAGACGCCGTCGAGAATGGTCGTGCCCCGTCGCGTGACACACAGGTCCGAACCGACGAGGACGGGGTCGGTCATTGTCGACCTTTCTGCCGGCCCCGTATTGTATGCCACGGTTACATACCCGGTGCGGCCACGAGCGGGCCCTCTCGGGTCGGGCGCGTCAACACCCCGTTCGGTTGCCGCCGGGCAGTACGAGATACACGGAGTCGAGCGCTCGCGTGTCGTAGACCACGTCGTGCTCGTAGCGCCACTCCGCCAGCGCCGCGGGCGTGGTCTTCTCGCTTGCGGCCGGGAACAGATGCGCCCCGGTCGTCCCCCACGACGCCCGCGACAGCGTCGGGCAGTCCGGTTCCGCGCCGCCGCCGAGCCACCGGGCGGTCGGCTGGTACGTCCCGGCGGTCGCGGCGGGGTAGTACAGGGCGACGATGCGGCTGAACGGGTGGTCCGAGGCCCACTGCTCGTCGACGTGGTCGGCCGTGAACGTCGCGGCCGCGAACTGCGACTCGGTCGCGCCGGTCGGGAACGCCAGCGTGTCGAGGTTGACGAACGCGATGGGCATCGTCACGAGCGCGGCGACCACGACGACGACCGCCAGGACGGTCGCGAGCCGGTGACTGTGAGTCCTGACCGACCCGAGCCCGCCGTCCGGTGACGGCGACCTCCGGGCGGCGAGCGACGCGACGCCGACGCCGGCCAGCACGAACACGGGGAGGTGAACGAACGTCTGGCCCCGGAGCGCGGTCCCGTAGTACTCCGGCGTCAGCGAGGCGGTCAACGAGAAGTACACGACGACAATCGGAGCCAGCAGGAGCGCCAGCACGACCGGGCCGATGCGCCGCCGGTCGCGGCTCGCGAGCGGGAGGCCGACCAGGGCGAACGCCACCGGGACGGCGAAGGCCGCGACGAGCGCCAAGAGCCCGGTCGGCGTGGTCTGTGTCCCGGGGAACACGGTCCGGAGCGCGTTCGCGCCGAGCGTCAGGAACCAGAGGCCGACCGCGCCGCCGACGGTCACCCGCTGGAGGCGCGGACTCGTCCGCTGGAACCAGACCAGCGTCGCCACCAGGAGGACGACCCAGGCCAGGAACAGCCCCGGATACGCGCTGATGCGGTCGACGTAGGGAACGACTAACTGGGACTGTTCGGCGAACCGGTAGTACCCCCACATGTACGTCCAGAAGCCCGCGACGACGGCGAGGGAAACGACGGCGTCGCGGCGTGGCGGAATCCGAGCGAGATGTGCGGCCAGTACGCCCGTGAGGACCAGCGCCACGATGAGTGAACTGAACGTGTGGAGCAGCGGGAAGGCGGCGAACAGGACGACCACGACGGCCCCCCAGCGACGCCTGTCCCGGTCGGTCGTGAGCAGGCGGTGGACGGCAATCGCAAACAGCGGGAGCAGGAGGAAGGCCAGGGCCTCCTCGTCTGTCTGGCCGGTGCGCCGGAGGTAGACCCCCTCGACCGCGAGTCCCATCCCCACCACGCCCATCGCCAGCGTCGTCCGCGAGCGCGGCCAGCGACTCGACCGCGCCAGGCGCTTGGCCAGCGCCATCGCCGTCAGACAGGACGCCGCACCGGTGACCGCGACGACCGGCTGAGCGATATACAGCGGCCGCTCGCCGGTGAGCGCGCCGACGACCGTCAGAAGAGCGGCGAACACGACGTTGTCCGCCCGGAACCGGCCGAGCGGAAACGCCCCCGTCTCGAGAGTGTCCCTGGCCAGAGCGACGTAACCGAACCCGTCTATCGTCGAGGGGAGCGGCGTCCAGTGGAGCGTCGTCAGGCGGGCCGCGACCGCCACGGCGACCACCGCCACGACGAGCAGCAGTCGCCCCGTCCGGCCGTCACTCATTGCCCGTCCCTACACCGGGTGGGTGTAAGAGCGTTACCGCATGCCGACGGGCGACTCGGAGTCCGTCCACGGCTGTCGAGGTACTGCTAGGCGGGGCGTCCCGGTCACGGGTGACCGTTCGACCGTATCTCCCGAGCGCGTTCGACGGCGGTCTCCGCACGGTCGGGGTCGACCGAGGACGGTGCGAACGCCGCCGTCTCGAAGGCTTCGACGACCGTCTCGATGTCCGTCACTTGCTCCTCGGGCACGCCGTTCGCCCGGCTCCGCTGGAGCAGTTCCCAGTGTGTCGCCCCCTCGCTGATTCCGTTCTGTGCCGCTAGCTCGTCGTGAACCGCGGCGTAGGCCGCCATCGCCGCAGCGTCGTAGTCCCCGCCGTCGAGGTGCGTGTCGACGCGTTCGTCGAACGTCGGTCCCGTGACAGTCGGTTCCGCTTCCGGTCGGTCGGGTTCGGCCGTCGACTCGTCGGCGGTTTCCACCGGGTCCGTGTCCCCGGAGCCGCGGAACCGCGAGATAACGACCCACGATGCGACGACGACTGCGAGCACCACCCCGCCCACGACGACGGGGAGCCAGTCGTACCCGACGAGGCCACTTCCGAGGCTGCCCAGGCCACCGTCAGACCCGAACAGTATCGCCAGCAGGCTATCGACGAGCGAGTCGCCGCCGGACCCGCTGCCGACCGGCGCTGGCCCGCCGTCGTCTCCCGGGGCTCCCGTCGCCGGCACTGTCGCCGTCGTTGTCGCGTTACCGAGGTTCGATTCCGGCTCGTCGTACGTGGCTGTGACCGTGGCTGACGCGTTCGTCTGTGGGGCGGCGAGGACAGCCGCGAACGACCCGTCCCCGTCCGTCTCGACGACCTGCGTTCCGCTCTCGCCGACTCGGAGACGGACCGGACGGCCGGCGACTGGCGTCCCGTCGACGGTCCGGAGGCGGCCGCGGGCGAGAACCCCCTCGTCCGTGTACGACGCGTTCACCGCGAGGGTGGTCCCGGTCTCGACCACGACGACCGGGGCCGTGGACCTCGCGCCGGTGATAGCGCGGTTCTCGTAGGGAATCCGGGCGACGACCTGCCGGTCGCCGTCGTCGACCGTCGCCGGGACCCGGGCCGTCGCTGTGGCGGTCCCGTTGGGTCCAGTCGTCGTCCGTGCCAAAACGGTGTCGTCCGTGCCGAACTCGACTGGAATCCCCGCGAGGCCGGTTGATTCGACCGTCACGGCCGCCGAAACGTCGAGTCGGTCACCGTATCCCACCGTCTCCGGTGCGAGCTCGCTCCTCACGGTCGGGGTCACCTGTCGCACGTCCACGGTGACCGTGGCAGTGTCGGACAGGTACACCGAGTCCGAGCGCGGGACGTACTCGACCGAAACTGACTGTTCCCCGAGTCTCGCCGAACGGGGGCGGTACAGCGTTTCGAACGCGCCGTTCGAATCGGTCCGGACCGTCCGGAGTCGGGAGCCGACGCGGAGTTCGACCGTCTCGTCGGCGACGGCCGACCCGTTCTCGGTCTGTATCCGGCCGGAGAGGGTTCCCGGGTCGGTGAACGACGCGGTCGCGTCGTTCGCCCGAACCGTCAGCGTCGTCCCGACGAGCGTCTCTTCACGGACGGCGGCCTGTGTTGCCGTGACGTTCGCCGTGGTCTCGTTGAGTTCGGCCTGTCCCTCCGAGAGGTCGACCGACGTGGCGTTCTCGATGCGTTCGAAGTTCCGGTTCAACTGCCGGCCCCGTTCGCTGACGTTCGACGCCGTCCGCTCCATGGCGCGCGCGGTGACGCGGGCCTCGCGTTCGTCACCGCGCTCGCGTGCCGCCCGGTACGCCGCGTACTGCTGGCGGTATCGCTGTACCTCGGTTGCGAGGGTCCGCTGGTTCTCGCGCGCGGCCTCAAACTCCCCCGCAGCGGTGTCGTCCGCCTCCGAGGACGTGTCGCCGGCGACCTCGACGTACTGCTCCAGACGCGTGTCGTAGTCGTCGCCGAGGACGCTCCGGGCCTGCTCGTACTGCTCGCTGGACAGCGCGATACTACTGCTCTCCAGTCGCCCCCCCATTGTCCGGGCCAACCAGGCGGCCGTTTCGTCCCCGTACTCCCCGTCGGCCACCGAATCGGGGTTCACCTGCTGTGTCTCGTTGCCGTCCGTCGTCGTCTCGACCTGAGGGTTCGGAGCCGGGCTGTCTCCCACCGTCGCCGCCGCGCCACCAGCGCCCGCTGTGAGCCCCAGCAGTGCCAGAGCGACGAACACGGCCCACGGCTGGCTCCGGAACACACCGTGTTATTCTGCTGGTTTGATAAAATGCGTTCGGTTGGCCCACCCCACCGGTGTCGGGGTGCGAGGAGCGCCCAATCGGCTGTTTTTTTACCGTTCCGACATGAACCTCGTCTAATGGCTGGCACCCCGGCGTGGAAGCTACTCCTGCCGCGCCAACTCCGCCGTCTCCCGGCCGACCTGGCCGCCGTCGTCGGCGTAGTTGCCCTGACGAACCTGGCCGTTTTGCTGCCGGTCGTCTCCGACACGCCGGTCCGTATCGTCGCCGGACTCGTGTTTGTCCTCTTCGTCCCCGGGTACGCGTTCATCGCCGCGCTGTTCCCGGAGGACGGGAGCGACCCCGACGACGACGAGGCCGTCACGAACCCCCAGGCCGAGGGTATCGACGGCATCGACGGCATCGAACGGGTCGCGCTCTCCTTTGGCCTCAGCATCGCACTCGTCCCCCTCGTGGGCCTGGTGTTGAACTTCACGCCGTGGGGCATCCGCCTGCTCCCGATTCTCGTCTCGCTCAGCGGGCTGACGCTTGTGTTGACCGGCGTCGCGGCCGTTCGTCGCTGGGCGCTGCCCGCCGACGAGCGGTTCCGCGTGCCATACCGGGCGTGGCTCAGCGCCGGCCGCGAGGAGCTGTTCTCGCCAGCGTCGCGGACGGACGCCGCCCTGAACGTGTTGCTGGTCGTGAGCATCCTGCTCGCGGCCGGCAGCGTCGCGTACGCCGTCACAGTCCCGAAAGAGGGCGAGCGGTTCAGCGAGTTCTACCTGCTGACGGAGGGCGAGGACGGCGACCTCGTCGCGGACGGCTACCCGACGGAGTTCCAGCGGGGCGAAAGCCGGTCGCTGATAGTCGGCATCGGGAATCAGGAACACGAGCGAACGGAGTACACCGTCGTCACCGAGTTACAGCGCGTCGAACGCGTCGGCAACGAGACGCGGGTGCAGGAGCGGAGCGAACTGCGGCGCTTCCAGCCGACGCTAGAGCACAACGAGACCTGGCACCGCCAACACGAGGTGACGCCGGGGATGACGGGAGAGCGGCTCAGGCTCCAGTACCTGCTGTACCGCGGTTCGCCGCCCGAGACGGTCAACCAATCGACCGCCTATCGGGAAGTCCACCTCTGGGTGAACGTGACCGAGTGACCCCCTTTCCGCGGGGTCTAAAGCGGATTGTCCCACTGCCTCCCGTTCCGCATTCCACCCGCCGAACGGCTTTTTTCGCCTCGGGACGGACTACTACTTCTTCCCGAACCTGTTCTGGCCGCTGCTGGCAGCAAACCCCGACCGGTCGCCGTCGTTCGCGGCCCACGCCCCCGACAGCCTGGGCTCGCTCGCCGTCCCGCTCGTCGTCTTCGGACTGGCCGTCAGTTACGGCGTCGTGGCGGCGTACCGGAGTCACGAGCCGATGGCGGTGGAAATACTATAGGACCAGACCCCGTACCGGAGACTCATTGTGTCCGGAATCAACGCCGTTCAGAACTAGTCGGTCAGCGAGACCGTGCCATCGTACGCCCGGTAGCTATGGACCGGAGCTACCGACGGTTTCAGGCCTGGGTCGCGGATTCAATCGGCGTGTCGCCGCAGTCGACGCAGATGTACTCCTCGTCGACTGTGACGACGACCGGTGAGTTGCACGTAATGCACTTGAGCTTCGACGCGCGCGATTGCTTTGCGTAGTCCCCCATTGTGTGTACCTTATACACACGCATTATCTGTAAGATAACATAAAATCATGCGTCTCAGCAACATTTCGCCGCGACCGGTTCCGTGCGACGGCATCTACCCGGAGGCACACCGCCAGGAAGCGACATAACGGAGAAAGAATCACAACAACGCCGTGTCGACCCCAGCGGCCTGTGACTCAGTCCCGTCGCGCAAGGAGTCCGGCACCTAGCAGTGCTAGCACCGCGACGAGCACGGTGAATCCGGGGCCGCTCGAACTCGTGGTCTCGACCGAGCCCGGTGTTGCGGTCGCGCCCACGTCGTCGGGTTGCTGGGCACCACCACCGGCGGCGGTCGTGGCCGCCTCGGTCTGGGCACCGCCGTCGGTTTCGACCGCCTCAGTGCCGTCGTCCGCACCCGTGTCGGTCACCGCTCCGTTGTCGGTGTCCAGCGCTTCGGTGTCTTCATCCGTTGCGTCGTCGCTTTCGGTCTCCGATTCGTCGTCACCGTCGTCTCCATCGCCGTCGTCACTCCCATCACTGCTATCGTCGCCATCGCCACCATCGCTGCTGTCATCGTCATCACTATCGTCGCTGCCGCCGTTATTGTCGTCACCGCCGTCGTCGCTGCCACCGTTATCATCGTTGCCGTCGTCGCTGCTACCATTATCATCGCCGTCGTCGCTTCCGTCACTACCGCCGTCATCGGTTTCGGTCTCGTCCTCGGAGTCATCGTCGCCGGAGTCGGTCTCGTTCGACTGCGACAGCGTGACCGTGCCGGTGCTGGAGGCGATGCCGTCGGAGTCCTCGCCGACGGCGACGTGGACGTACGTGTACGTGCCGGTCGGCCAGGAGTCCAGCGTTTCGACGGCCACGGTGGTATCGGGGCTCTCGGACACCGTCGTAGCCGAGGCGTACATCATATCGTCGCCGGTCGCGTCCGAGGACGCTTCGGAGAGCACGAACCCGAACAGGCCGACCAGTCCCGCGGACGGCATCGCCCTGGTCGCCGTCGACTCTCCGGCGAAGGCGGCGTCGCCGTGGGTCGCCGAGACCCCGCTGACGCCGTCGAAGGAGTTCTCGACCGTGACCTGGTCCTCCGAGAGGTTCGCGCCGATGTCGCCGGTCACCCGGACGGTACTCGTTCGCTGTTGCAGTTCGCTCTCGTTGAACACCAGCACAGCGTGCGTTACGGAGTCGTCGTCCAGTTCGGTCTCGACGTCGAGCGTGACGTTCCCGCCGACGTCGTCGGCAGTCGCGTCGACCGTAGAGTCGCTGTCCTGAACCAGCGTCTGCTCGACGCCGACGACGGTCACGTTCCCATCGGTCGAGACGTCGCCGTCCGAAACGGACAGTCCCGCCCCGTCGTCGACGGTGACCAGAACGAAGCCGTAGGCCCCACCCGAGTCGGGCGTGTACGAGGTTTCGAGGGCTCCGTTGTCGTCAATCGAACCGACCCCCTCCCCGTCGTCTAGCAGTTCGACCGAACTGGCACTGGAGTCGTTGGTGAAGAGGCGAGCCAGTTCGGTTCTGATGCTCCCGTCACTGAATCCGGCCGCGTCCGGGCGCTCGGAGAGTTTGACGGCGAGCAGTTGGGCTTCGTCGCCGGCAACCGCCGAGGTTCCGGCCCCAATCGTCGATTCGAACGTGAGGCCTACAGGCTCGCCCGCCTCGTGAATCGTGTACTGGTCCCTGTTGAGGGGGACGTCACCGGTCTGTGCGGACTCGACGTTGATGTACGTCTGCGGGGCCGCTATCGTCGTCGGCCCCGTTGAAGTGGTCCGAAGCGGGAGAAGCGACCGCTCCCACACGTCGACGTTCTCCGTCACCGCCGTCGTCTGCCCCTCGTCGACCGGCGTCGCCGTCGCCGACGTTACGGACAGCGGCGCGGCCAACACCAGTAACACTGCAGTCGCAAAAATTGCAGCGTGTTTTATTTTTGTTGTATTACACATTACTGAATTTTTTCGAAGGGGTGCGGTATAATTCTTATGCAGTGACATCCAGCGGTCCGAAGCGCCGTGCAAAACCCGCGAAACGGGACTGCTCCGCCAGTGGGCCGTCAGGCCATCAGGCACACGTGTATCGGTCCGTCTGTATCTGTGAGATATATGTAAAATATTGTATGAGAACGGGCGGCAATCGGCACCACCGCGTGTTGTCAGAATGCGAGTATTACACGGGCGTCGCACCGTTCAAAGTCTGCGAGTTCCGGTGCCAGATTCGCGGCCTCCGAGGGACTCGCTGGGCACCGGAGTAGTTACGCTTCTTCGGCTTCGTCGTTCTCAGCGCCGTTCGGTCCGCCGGCGTTGTCCGGGGGACCGCCGTTACCCGGGCTATCGCCGGGAGGCCCTCCGTCGTCGGGGCCGCCGCCCGGACTCAGTGCCACCGTTCCGGTGTCCGAGTTGATGGTCCCAGACTCGTTGCCGACGGCGACGTGGACGTACTGGTACGCGCCGTTCGGCCAAGAATCGAGCGTCTGGACGGTCACGTTGGTGTCGGGGGCGTCACTGACGACCGTGGCAGAGGCGTGGACGACGTCACCGCCGGCGTCCGAGTCAGCCTGAGAGACAAGCACGCCGAACAGCCCCTGCAGACCGATTGCGGGTATCGACTGGTTTGTAGAGAGGTTGATGCCGGCGATTCTGGTGCCGTTCCCGACCGTCGCCACGCCGCTGACGCTGTCGAAGGAGTTTCGGACGGAAATCTGGTCCTGGCTGAAGCTCTCGTTCAGTTCGCCCGACACCGTCACCGTACTCGACTGGCGCTGGAGTTCGCCCTGTCGCACCAGCACCACCGCGTGCGTGGCGTTTTCGTCCTCGATTTCCGTGTCGACGTTCAGCGTGACGTCGTCGCCGGGATTGACCGGGTTCCGGGTCGGCTCGACGGTCGAGGCGTTGTCTTGCACGATGGCCTGCTCGACACCGACGACCGTCACCTGCCCGTTGACCGAAACGTTGCCGTCGGAGACCGACAACCCTTCGTCACCCTCGTCGACAGTCACCAGGACGAAGGCGTACGCACCGCCTGACTCGGGCGTGTAAGAAGCGTTCAGTTCGCCCGTTTCACTAATCCGTCCGACGCCCGCTGCGTCGTCGAGCAGTTCGGACGACGTGACGTTCGTGTTGTTCGCGAAGACGGCCCCGATCGAAGCCGTGACGTTGCCGGTGTCCAGGCCGTCCGTGGTCGGGACCCGATTGAGCTTGACGGCGAGCAGTTGCGCCTCGTCGCCGGCAAGCGCCCTCGTCCCGGCACCGATTCTGGGCTCGAAAGACATGTTTATCGACTCGTTGCGCTCGTGGACCGTCAGCGTGCGCTTGTTGAGCGGCAGGTCACCGGTCGCGGCCGACTCGACGTTGATGAACGTCCGGGGCCCTACAATCGTCGTCGGACCTTCAGAGGTCGTCCGGAGCGTGAGCGGCGACCGCTCCCACACGTCGACGTTCTCGGTCACCGAGATGGTTTGACGCTCGGCGACGGGCGTCGCCCCGGCAGTGGACAGCACCGAGACAGGGCCTGCGAGTAACATCGCGGCTGCCAAGGCGAGGATGGCAGCGCGCCGTAGTATTGGGGATTTTACCATTACGAGGAAATTACAGAAGCCTGTGGTATATTTCTTATGCAGTAGCACTTCTGAGAGTGGTATAAAGCGTCTTTTCAGACACAACTATATTCTCGTGTCCCCAAAAGTGATATATTTCTTGTAGTTGTGCATCTAGTATATATACTCGAAAATAAGGTGGTAACTACCCAGTTTCAAGACAGATTAGATAGGGTGTTACTGGTGGTAAATCGTATCTAGAGTAGCCAGCGTCGAGAAGGAATCCGAGTCAATCCGTCCCGAGCGGTAGCCCGGACTCTGCCGCGGTACGTCGGAGAATTGCGAGGGAAGACCGCTCCGTGCGAGTCTTCCGGCACCGGTCAACCGTCGTCCATCGGGGTCGATGGACGGTGGCCGCTCGCGGTTTGCGAGGGACCGCGTCGGTCCAGCAGTGCGATGGAAGGGAGCGAACCGCGCGACGGTGGGGCCGCCGCGCACTTTTCGCCCCCTCCGCGTGCATCTTTCGGCGTCGCGCCGTGCGACCCCTACACGATGCGAGGGAAGGGATTTGAACCCTTGGACCCCTACGGGAGCGGATCTTGAGTCCGCCGCCGTTTCCTGGCTTGGCTACCCTCGCACGCGTGTTGCACTCGAAACACACGGCAGTACGGTATAAATGTCGTACGGAACGGACTCGGAGCGGGCGGCCGCACGGCCCACGGAACCGGTGGTTTGACCCCCTGGGAGACGGTAGCGTACGCATGGACGACCACACGCGCGACCCGACCGTCGAGCCCCCGGACGGGAATCCGGCGGGCTGGCGAGCCGACGGACAGTGGGAACACGAGACGCTCAGGCGGGCCGTCGTCCACGGCGTCCGCCTGTACAACTCCGGGGAGTTCCACGAGTCACACGACTGCTTCGAGGACGAGTGGTACAACTACGGCCGCGGGAACACGGAGAGCAAATTCCTCCACGGGATGGTGCAGGTCGCCGCCGGCGCGTACAAGCACTTCGACTTCGAGGACGACGACGGCATGCGGTCGCTGTTTCGCACGTCGCTGCAGTACTTCCGTGGCGTCCCGAACGACTACTACGGCGTCGACCTGCTCGACGTGCGGACGACGGTCACGAACGCGCTGTCGGACCCGTCGGCGCTGGAGGGCTGGCAGATTCGCCTCGACGGCGAGTATCCGACCGTCCGCCCGGAGGACATCGAGTTCGCCGAGTCGCTCGAACACTGACCGGTTCCGGGCACTTCTAAAGGCTGGAGGCGTTATTACGGGTAGATGCGAATCGAGCAACTGGGAGACGGGATTCCGGAGGTGGCCGTCGTGGGGAGCATCCACGGCGACGAACCGTGCGGACGGGACGGTATCGAAGCCGTCCTGGCCGACCCGCCCGAAGTCGAGCGACCGGTCAAGTTCATCATCGCGAACGAGGCGGCCCTCGACGCGGACCAGCGGTACCTCGACACGGACCTCAACCGTTCGTTCCCCGGCGACGCCGACAGCGAGTCCCACGAGACGCGGCTGGCTGCGGCTCTGGCCGCGGAACTCCAGGACTGCACCGTGCTCTCGCTGCACTCCACGCAGTCCTACGAGGGGATGTTTGCCCTCGTCGACGACCTCACGTCGGAGATGGAACGGCTCTGTAGCGCGCTCTCCGTGGACGCCGTCGTCCAGACGAAGGGGGCAAACGAAGGGCGGCTGTTCGCGACAGTGGACTCCGTCGTCGAAGTCGAGTGTGGCTATCAGGGCTCGGCGGAGGCCGCCGAGAACGCCGAGCAGGTCATCCGGGAGTTCCTCGCCGCCACCGGCGTCACTGCCGAGCCACCGCTCCAGCGAGACACGGAGCTGCCGGTGTTCCAGCTCGGCGAGCCCATTCCCAAGTCAGCCGCCGAACAGTACGAGGTGTTCGTCCGGAACTTCGAGCACGTCCCCGAGGGCGACCCCGTGGCCGCGGCCGACGACGAGACTGTCGTCGCGGAGGAGCCGTTCCACCCGGTCCTGCTCTCGGCCCACGGCTACGAGGACGTGTTCGGCTTTACCGCGGATCGAATTGGGATGCTAGACTGAGCAATCTATTGTTGACCCGCTGATTTAGACGGCAAGCGCCCGTCTAAAAAACCAAAGCACACCTCGCACTGATTATCGGGTGGCAGTTGTCAAACGCGCTGGCCGAGGTATTCAGTGGAAAATTCTCGTGTTCTCGGCACAAATTATATTTCCGCTCAATTGTCGACCTTCCATTCAATGACTTGGAAAGAAGCTCAGGCAATCCGATTATAGAGACTGTCCGGTACGAAAGTCCCCAGTACATTGCGAGCCTTGTATATCGATCCACCTTCGCGGTTTTCTCGGTACCAGAACGGGGGTTTGAGTTCCCTGATCCGCTGCATGTCGCGGTCCGTGAGTTCGAAATCAAAGACGTCCATGTTCGCCTCTACGTGTCTCGGCGTCGTGGCCTTCGGAATCGTGACAACGTTCTCTTGTTGTATTAGCCACCTGATCGATAGCTGTGCTGCCGATTTACCGTACCGGTCACCAATCGAACGTAGGACATCGTCTTCAACAACTCGCCCCTCTGCAAGCGGACTGTACGCGGTAACTGTGATATCGTTATCCTGGCAAAATCTGACGAGTTCCTCGTCACCCCAATAGGGATGGTATTCAATCTGATTTGTCGCAATAGGAGCGTCTGAAAGCTGCATCGCCCGCATGAGCTCCTTGATAGAAAAGTTACTCACCCCGATCTGATTGACCAACCCATCATCGACGAGTGTGTTGAGCGCGTTGAACGTTTCTTCCATATCTGCCAGCGGGTTCCACCAGTGAACCAATAACAGATCTAAATACTCCGTTCCCAGCCGTTCGAGACATCCCTTAGCTGCCTGAATCAAGCGGTCATACTCGACCATTTCGGGATATCCCTTGATTTTCGTCGTCAAGAAGAGGTCGTCGCGGTCAACGCTGGAGTGTTCGATTGCGCGACCGACGGCCGCTTCGTTTTCGTAGGCCATCGCAGTGTCAATGTGCGTGTACCCACACTCAAGCGCATTACTAACCGCGTTGTAGCACTTATACCCTCCAGTTCGGTAGGTGCCGAACCCGAGAGTAGGGACCGTGGTCGTACCATTCTGCTCGGTTGCCATGTCGGCTGACTGTTGTGGTCGCTTCATTTTCCTCAGTTTTATCTGATATAATCATGACAGTAGAACCGGGCCTGTATTGGTATGGGCTTTATAATTCAACATATTTAGATATGGGGCAAAGAAATAAACTCTGTATGACATAATTGCGTGCCTATAATTTACAGCTCTGTACCACGGTTTCATCGGGACCATGCTAAACAGAGGCTCCGCGATTCGAGTGGCTTTACAGGAGAATTTACTTCGTTCCTGTAGTGTGTAGCTGGAAGGGGTTGTAACCCGGCAGAATAGCGGCGATCCAGACGACTCGTTAGTTCCCGAGGATAATCGAGACGCTGGCCGCTATCCTTGGACGACCTGGTGTGATGTCAGCGGTGCGCGTGAAGAGAACCTTACTCGACGGGTCGTAAGCAAACGTTCAGGTACCGAGGCTACTCGGCCGAGAGTTCGAAAAGTCTGCAAACGCGAGACGCTCCAGCGCCTAGTTGTGGGTCAGATGAGCACCGTCAGTGGGACTTCGCGGTGGAGTTGAGGAACGTACCGTGGCGGACGTTTGTTTGTGCAGGTCGACACTTGGGGACGATTCGATCCACACGATGATTTATTCTCCAATAGCCCGTGCTTGAGAATGTATGTCAGAGCAAATCCAGCAGGAACTCGACGTCGACAGGTTCACACTGGGACTCGTCGGCCCGGACCAGGAGTGGGCCGGGACGGTCGCCGACGGTGGGACCGTTCGCACGCACACGCCGCCCGCGTGCTGGGGACCGATGATAACTCCCGAGTTCCGCGGCGGCCACGAGGTGACACGTCCCATCCGCGTCGAGAACGCCGAGCCTGGCGATGCCCTCGCCGTCCACATCAAGGACGTTGAGGTGACGAGCGTCGCGACGAGCACGGGCAGCATGGCCGAGCGCGAGGGCGCGTTCGGGAGCGACCCGTTCGTCGACCACCGGTGTCCGGAGTGTGGGACCGAGTGGCCCGACAGCGTCGTTGAGGGCACCGGCGAGGACGCGATTCGCTGCGCGGAGTGTGGGGCCAACGCCTCCTCGTTTGGCTTCGAGTTCGGCTACACCGTCGCGTTCGACGATGACCGCTCGGTCGGGCTGACGGTCGGCCCCGACGGCGCCGCGGACCTCGCGGAACGCGCCGACGAGGCGATGGCACTGCCGGAACACTCCCGGCAACACCCGATTCTGTTGTACAAGCCCGACGAGATACCCGGGACGCTCGGCCATCTCCGGCCGTTCATCGGGAACATCGGCACGACGCCGTCGGTGGAGTTCCCCGACTCACACAACGCCGGTGACTTCGGCCAGTTCCTCATCGGTGCCGACCACGACTGGGGTCTCCCCGACGAAGCGGCGCTGGACGCCCGTACGGACGGTCACCTGGACTCGAACGACGTCCGCCCCGGCGCGACGCTCATCTGTCCCGTCGAAATCGACGGCGCGGGACTGTACGTCGGTGACCTGCACGCAAACCAGGGCGACGGCGAACTCTCGCTTCACACGACCGACGTGAGCGGCCGCACCGAACTCGAAGTCAGCGTCATCAAAGGCCTCGACATCGACGGCCCGCTCCTGCTCCCGAACGAGTCGGACCTGCCGGACATCGCCAAACCGTACACGGACGCCGAACGAGCGGCCGGCGACGCCCTCGCCGCCGAACATCAGGTCGACGACGTCGTCGACGCGGCGCCGCTCCAGATTATCGGGTCCGGCGCGACCATCAACGACGCCACCGAGAACGCGTTCGCACGCGCCGGCACGCTGTTCGACATGTCGGAGGGCGAGGTCCGAGCGAGATGTACGTTCACCGGCGGCGTCGAAATCGCGCGGCTGCCCGGCGTCGTGCAGCTCTCGATGCTCGCGCCGATGGACCTGCTCGAAGACCGTGGCCTCGCCGATACCGTCCGCGAACAGTACGACCTGTAGCGACGCACCGACGCTCAGCCGCCGCGCATCGCCGGGAAAATCTCGACCGCCGCGCCGGGCGGCACCCGTTCGTCGCGGTCGGCACTCTCGCCGCCGACCATCACACGCACGCTCGGCCGAAGGTCGCCGTCTTCGTCGACCAGCTGTGATTCCGCACGCGGATACGCGTCGACTAAGGCCGTTATGACGGTTCCGACCGTGTCACCGTCGGCTCCGACTTCGACCGTCTTCGCCCCCGTCGCCGCCCGAAGCGGGCCGTACACAGTCACTTCCACGTTGACTAGTCGTGTCGCGGAGTTCAAAAAGACAGGTCTCGCTCGGATTCTCGACCCGATGTCAGTAGCTCGACGAGACGTATCGAGAGCGTGGACATCGGCGACCGGCATGACAGGACTCACACTCCCAGAAGATGTTTACATTCCCAATCGAAAGGGGAGAGACGCTACGATGCCCTCCAAGCATGCCCTCCGTAGCCTCGGGAGTCTCCTCGCCGTACTCGGACTCTCCGGGGTCGCAACAGCACAGTCGACGGCACCGGACGGTTTCACAAACCCGGCCTTCGGAGTGGTCCTCCAGTTCGGTATCGGCTTCGTCGTTCTCGCAGTATTGGGTGCCGCGGCCGCCGCTATCGGCCCGGAATACACCACCAACGCCGTGCGAGAGATTCAGGACGACCCCGGCGCCGCCATCGGCTGGGGGATTCTTGTCGGCATTCTGCTTCCCATCGGACTGGTGTTGCTCGCACTGACGGTCATCGGCGCGCTGATTTCGATTCCCGGACTGCTCCTTCTCGGCGTCCTCGGTATCGTCGGCACCGGGATTACCGCCGTCTGGGTCGGCAATTCGGTCATCGGAGACGACGGGACCGTCAGCGTAACCGACGGGGTCGCCGGCGCGCTGTTGCTGGCAGTCCCCTTCGCGATTCCGGTCGTCGGCGGTTTCCTCCTCAACCTCATCACGCTCGTCGGCCTGGGCGTGGTCGGGCGTGACCTGTACGAAAGCTGGTCGGACTGAGCGAGCTCCCGACGCGCTGGCCCCGCGGCCGAACCTCACCGACGACCGGCGTCAGCCGGCCCCGGGACAGCCGAGCTGGTATGGGTCGTCGTACACGTCCGGCGGAATCGAGACTCGGGTCGGCTCGTCGTACCCCGTGTACTGGACCGTAATCGTCGCAGTCGCGGTCGCGCCACGCTGCGATATCCGTATCCGTAACTCCGACTGCACCGGCCGGTTCGTCTCCGGGTCGAGCCACAGTCGAGCCGTCGCGTTCTCTAGCGAGGCACCGTCCAGACCGACGTCACCGGTCCGGCGGCGGTCCATAATCGATTCGAGGGTATCGGCGCTCGGAGAGGCCGTCACGAGGACGGTCCGGTTGCCGTCGAGCGTCTCGTTCCCGCGCCAGTACACGTTCGAGCGTTCGAACAGCAGGACCTGCCGATGGAGCGGCGTCGCGGTCGCCCACGGCTCGGTCCGGGAGACGTTCTCGACGGCGTAGCCGCCCCATGGCTCCTGACACCCCTGGTACGCTCTGTACCCGTCGACGTAGGAGTCGACCGTCTGGTCCTGGGTCTGTGACGTCGCCCGCATCCGCTTTGCAGAGACGTTGACCGCACCGTCCCCGTCGACCTGTACGGTCCGTGACTGGCCGTCGGCCGACGCGGCCACGTGCATGTCCATCTCGAATCGGTACGCGTCGACGGGGGCTATCGAACGGTTCGCCTCCTCGACGGCCGCGACGGCGCGTTCGTCGCTCGGCGGCGGGCTATCACCGATGAATGTGCCACACCCCGCGAGGAGGGACACGAGGCATACGGCGAGGACCAGTCGTCGCATACGCTACCCTCGTATGCCTGGCTTCTAAAAACGTCGCGGAGTTGACCCGTGGCGGAGTGATGGCTGATAACCATCGGGCCTCAACCCTGGGAAAGCACTCCGGTAGAATGGAACAAGAACGGTATCGGTCCTCCATAACCACCCATCTACAGGCGGAACAGGCCGAGTGCCTCGGGGCTTGACCCCAAGGCAGTTCGTTCCGTGTTGTATGTGCTCGGTAGCTATTTGTATGTGTACATGTATGTTTACACTGTGGCGACGAAAACAATCACTGTGACAGAAGAAGCGTACGAGCGGTTACGCGAGATGAAGCGGGAGGATGAGAGCTTTACAGACACCCTGCTCCGGATAACCGGCGGCGAACAGGACCTGATGAAGGGGTTCGGTGCGTGGAAAGACAGCGGACTGCGGGACGAGGTTGTGGAGGGGCGTGAGGAACTTGCCGAGGACTTCGAGGAGCGTCAGGATGAATTGTTTGGACACTAACGCGCTCATTGATTATCTGCATGGCGAGGAGGCGATAGCCCAATTTCTCCAGGAAAATAGGCAGTTGCCGATTTTTGCACCCACCGTCTCACTCCACGAGGTATTTGTCGGTGCTGCTCGGTTGCGGGGACGAGACGGCATCAAAGACGCCAAGGAAGACCTGGAGTGGGTAGAGCCGCTTGAACTCACCGTTGACGGTGCAGCGGAAGCCGCAGTAATCAAGACAGAGCTCCGCGAGAAGGGGGCAAAGATCGGAGCGATGGACACCCTCATCGCTGGGATGGTTCGAGACTCGTCTGGGTCACTTGTCACTCGTGATGATCACTTCGACCGCGTGGACGGACTCGACACGGAAACGTACTGATTCTTCGCTATTCGAGCCACAGTCACCGACATGTCTAGCTCAGGCGAGTCCCAGTCGGCTGACAGCAGTTACAGGTCGAGATGCGTTTGCAGGTCACCGACCAAGACGTACGCCGCCAGCGCGAGGACGACCACCGAGAACCCGGTCCAGAGGTGAAGGTTCACTGCGCCCTCGCCGACCCACTGCGGGACCGACGAGCGTGCGACTGGCGGCCGGAGCGGCCAGAGCAGGTCCGGCGATACGTAGAAGTCCGGTGGCAGGATACGTTGGTTGTCTGCTACCAGGTGTGAGAGATGCGCGAACGCAAACGCCGCCCCAAGTCTGGGACGGTCTGTTCGGACGGCGTATGCGATGACGACAATCGAGAGCGGAATCGCGAACGGCAGCGAGTGCATGAACACCCGCCCGGAGGGAATCAGATAGAGTTCGTACGCCAGTGGCTTGTCGACGAGGTCCGGGAACTGGCTCCCGAAGAACGTGACCGCGGCTAGCCGGAGCGACGGGAGCCGTCTGTCCCGGAGGAGTGCGTATCCTGCGACTGGAAGGAGGGCGATGATGAAGTGCTCAATCGGGAGGACCATGCTCTGATTGGTAGTGATGAAGCCGTCTGCGAGGAAATGCCTTGTGTGGGATGGGGCTTTCGTGTGCTATTGCTTCAGATACGCAGTTCACATTGATCGCGTCACAGAGGGCGCTGTGAGTGCCCTCTTGGGTTGTTGAGTGTAGACGCGCTGCCATTGCTGGGACACACCTCACCGTGTTCAGTGTCTTTGATAACAGTTGGTCCGTGTGCGGATTGGCACCTCTATTTCGACGATAATTGCCAGAGCGGCTCCACGGCTGCCGATGTGGGTAGTGTTCTGGAATGGGTGACGCGGGGATAGAGTCGAGACAGGGTGTGATTGTCGCTACCTGATTGACGAGAAGTCTGTCCCAGGCACACCTCACACCGAGTGTACTGGCTGTTGGTGTCTGAACGACAACGGCCCTTCTCAGACACACCCCACACCGAGTGTAAGCTCGGGTTCTCCACGAGCCCCGATGAACGCCAGATAGCGGGGTTTGAACTGGCAAAAGCCGCGAAGTCGCAAGCCGAATCGAGTATTCGACCCGACTGCCATCTTACTGTATTCCGCGAGTGACTCCCACAGGCACACACCACGTACCGAGTGTACTGGCCATTGATCGGTGCCGACAGAGACACATCATGATCTGAGCAACAGTCGTGGACCCCCGAGCAGTCGTTCAGAGTTTACTGTTGGTAGACGGCATGCCACTAGTGAGAGGAGAAGTGGCCCGGCGTCGATGTCCAGGCGGAGTGGGAGAAGTACCAGGACTTCAAGGCCCAGCGCGGCTGGCACGACTTCTGGGAACTCCTCGAAGCAGCGCTGGACGGCTCGTCGCTCCCGCCGACGCGGGTCATGGTCGTCGATGAGTACCACGACGCGACGCCCTTGATGGCAGCTGTCGCCGAAAAGTGGTTCGAGCACGCGGATACCGCCATTGCCGGCGGTGACCCGCTGCAGGTGGTCAATCAGTACGCCGGCTCCCATCCGCGATTCTTCACGGAGCGGCTGGACCACCTGCCGGAGATCCTGCTGGACAGGACCTACCGCGTCGGTGAGGAGCACTGGCAGTCGGCCACGCGGATGCTCCAGAAAGAATTCACGCCGCCACCGGTCGAGCGCACCGGTCGGTCGGAGATCTTGACGTACAACGCGCCGCCGATCAAACCGCCAGAAGGCCGGACCAGTGACTGGACGACGCCGAGTGAATCCACGCCCGGGTCGCCAGCGTGGCTGTACAACGAGTTCATCGCCGACACGGAGCGGTCGATCCTGTACCTCGCCCGAACCCGACGATGGGCGCGGGGCGTGTCGGTGGCGCTGGATCGCGCCGGCATCATCCACGACGGCCAGCGCGGTCCCGGCGGCTGGGGATGGGACGGCCATCGCCTCGACGTCTTCAACGCGCTGAAGAAACTGGAGCGGGTACCGGCGACGTACGGCGACGCACACCACGGCCGCGGACTCGACGAGTACGCCACCGACGCCGCCGACGCGATCAGCCTCCGGTTCACAGCCGACGAGTTCGCTGAACTTCTCGATCACGCCAACGCGCGGACGCTCACCCTGTCCCGTGACGACGCTGAGGACTTGGCTGCGGAACATCGCCGCGAGGAACGCGTGGTGACCATCCGTGACGTCGAGGAGATAGCGACGTCGGAGTTCTGGCAGGAGTACACCACTGGTGCTGCGAGCGTGAAGCGGCTCACGAAGGGCGACCTGACCGATCACGACCTGAAGGCACTCCGTCGAGCACTCCCGCGGTACGATGATGTCGTCGAAGACACGCATCACGTTCGCGTCCTCACCATCCACGCGAGCAAGGGAGCCGAGGCCACGGACGTCTGCTGCTTCGATGGAATCACAGGGAAGATCGCCCGCGAGATGGATCGGTCGGAGGAGACGCGCCAGAACGAAGCCCGGACGTGGTACGTCGGCCTGAGCAGAGCGTCAGAGCGACTGCACCTGATGTACGACGCCTTCCCTGGAGCCATCGATCATCTGCCGGGGAATCTCGCGCCGCAGGCGGCGGCGTCCGCTCGGCGACAGGCGAGCGAAGCGATGACGGACGGGGGTGCTGACGACCGATGACAACGGAGAAGAGTGCGTCGACACGGCCTCCAGACGCGTCAGCGGTTACGGGGAGTCCGGTACGCGTTGACGAGGTGACTGATGAGCACGTCCTGTTGGAGCTCCCTGACTCGGTACACGACGCCGACCGTGTGATTCCACAGGACCTGATCGAATTCGGGCAAACGGTCCGGAACTGGTTCTGCTGGGATCTGGAACAGAAGCAACCGCGTGCCCCGTTCAACGACGGCTACGCAGGGACGGTGAAGTGAGGTCGAGACTCGGTATCGTGGGACCACCGAGTCGGTGGACGGTTCGGCGACGTGATGAAGGCGCTGAATGGAACTGTGGACGGTCACGTCGATCCGACGTGGTACTGGGGAACGACAGACGACGGCGAGGCCGTAGAGCCGCGTCCGTTGTATCCGATGGTGATCGTGCCCCACGCGGACTTCCAGCCAGACGACGGACCACTCATGCTCGTCGTCTGGACGACGTGACCGACGTTCGAGACGACGGGACGGGTGTGATGACGCGAGAGGCGTGGGACATCATCCAGTCACTCGGTGGATACGCGGAGGTGTCACGGTCGATGACCGGTGCGCACGTCTTCGTGAAGGGACGGATTCCCGGCGACGTCGATGGGCGGGAGATTATGGAGGAGTTGAATGAGTGCGGGCACATCGAGATCTACGGCTACCCGGCCAACGGTCGGGTGGTCGGGACGACGTGGCTGCACATCGAGAATACACAGCGGCACACTGTCCCTGAGGCACAGAACGTGATTGACGAGTTGGTCGAGGAGTACGTCGATGAGGAGGATCAGCTGAGCGACCAAGAGCAGGCCAATGCCGTGATCGAACGGTACCAGTCCCAGATTCGGGGCGACCAGAGTGGGGGTAGTCGGTCAAAGTACTACGACCTCGATCCGGTTCCGATAGCGAACACCGGACCGTTCCGGACGTACGGAAGGAACGGACAGGGTCCGCATCCCGTCCATGGGGCGACGACGTCCCACGACAATCCCGGGCCGGACGACAAGGACAGCACGAACTTCGGTGTGGATAGCCAGAACGGGTGGAAGTGCTGGGCCCACGACGACGGTGGAGGTGCGCTCCAGCTGATTGCGGTCATCGAAGGCATCAGGGACTGCGGGAATGCAGCGGACGTCATGCAGGATCCGGAGGATGCGCTTCGGGTCTGTTTGGCAGCGCGTGACGAGTACAGTTCTGACCTGGATGACGAAGATCCGCCTACGGTGGCGCTGAAAGGCGTGTGTGGGGTGCAGAATCTGGATTATCCAGAGGATGGGGCGCTCGATAGTGGGACATACGAAATTGCTCGGGGGCTGTACGATGCGATGTCCTATACGAGTGAAAGCTAATAGCGGCCTCTCGAAGGCCGATTTAGTTTGACCTATCTCAGTTCTCGATCATCCTGCGTCTTCGTCCGGTCATCTTTCACAACTTGTCGGGCACCACCCATATTCTTCTCCATCTCGGTACCCCACGCATTACTGCGTCCAGCCCTACCCAGAGAGTTACTCCGATTCCCCCTATAACTAGCACTAGCGATAGGAGCTTCTTGATCGACATTCTAGTGCTTTCTTCAGAGGTGGAGTTAATCAACTCTTTGTCCCGTTGTAGCTCATCAGGGATCGAGGCTGAGACAGAAGATAAAAAGGATGCATTTTACCTAATACGGGTGTTCCCCAACATATGAAAATCGTCATCTTCACGCACTATTTTTACCCTCATGTAGGGGGTATTGAGAGTGTGGTTGAGAACCACGCCAAACGTCTTGCAGAGAGAGGCCACGATATCACTATTGTCACGTCGGATATCGACTCTGATTCACGAAAGGATTCACGAGACGGTTATACCGTCGTCCGCTATTCAGCGATGAATCTACTTGAGGATCTTGGAATTCCCTACCCGATCCCGAATCCAGTTGATTGTATACGAGTAACTCGCACCGTTGTAGACGATGACACAGATGTTCTCCATGTCCACGGGTTGAATTACCTTACCTCACTGCTTCCCCTTCTAGCATTACGCCATCGGAAAATACCCACCCTACTCCATCAGCACACCCCCTTTGTCGATTATTCTCCGATAGTGAATTCTGTAGAACGCCTGAATGATGCGATAGTGGGTCGTTTGGTTCTCAACCAAGCCGATCATTGCATAGCCGTAAGCCAGAATATCGCAGATTACCTTGAAGAACTCGGGGCAGATCGTACTGATGTACTCTATAACGGTGTAGATGTTGATAGGTTCAGCCCGAATATTGCTGAGACTCTAGATGAGGTACTCTACGTTGGAAGGTTAACTCAAAAGAAGGGAATTGAGAGGCTCCTTCAGACGGTCAAAGTTCTGGAGAATTACGGGCATGACAGCTCAGTTCGCGTGGTAGGAAAAGGTGATTTAACTAAGGAGGTACGTGAGATGGCCGATTCAAGTGAAATACTGGAATTCGAGGGGTTTGTTGAGTCTGAAAGGCTCTCTCAACTCTATAGTCAAGCTAGCGCGTTGATCGTACCAGATCAAACGGGGGATGCACTTCCAACGCTTACGATTTTGGAAAGCCTGGCATCAGGCACTCCTCCAATTCTAGTTGAGGATAATCAGCTTCCTGAGGTATTTACTAAAAACGAAAACTATCTCAAAGCACAGCCAGAGCCGGAGTCCATAGCTAATGCCATACAGAGATTATCCCGAAGTCCCGAACTGCGGGAAGCCACTGCCCAGTATTCAAGGAAAACAGCCGAGGAATCGTTTAACTGGGAGTCGAAAATTGACCAGTTGGAGTCTCTGTATCAAATTGTCTGAATATATGGTACAAAAGCGGTCTATGGGGCGGTGATTTAATTGTGTATAGACCTGCCGTCACGGGATACACTACGTTTATTAGGATTCAAAGAAACGTTTCCCGTATGACTATAGTTCGCCGCCTTACAGATATATTTATGCGGAACGAGGAAACATCGAATCTCACACCAAAATTTGCCAGATTATCATGAAGAACGTCATTCTCCTTTCCGTAGACGCACTTCGAGCAGATCATCTCTCATGTTACGGGTATCAAAGAGAGACGTCCCCGTTTTTAGATGAATTTGCTGACTCGAACGTCTTCTTTGAGTACCCGTATAGCGCGAGTTCGAACACGAGAGAGGCCGTCCCTGCCCTGATTACTGGTCAATACCCTGATACCGCTATCGGGTCTGATTACAAATTAGATACACAAACAATCGCATCCACCCTCTCCAAAGAAGGATATTCCACCGCTGCGTTTCACTCTAACCCGTATGCATCTCGGGCATTCGGGACTGACGACGGGTTTGATACGTATGACGATGATCTCCACTTTGGAAAGAACAAGCTGATCGCACTTGCTCAGCGGGCTCTTGACAAAATCCGTAACAAGCACTATGTGAGGGCTGACGGTATAAATGAGCGGTCACTCAAATGGATTGATAACCGAGAGGAGGATGACCCCTTCTTCCTTTGGAATCACTATATGGATGTCCACGGTCCGTACGAGCCCCCTTCCGAGTTCAGAGAGCTCTTTGAAAACAGGTCAATCAGTGATAGAAAAGCCCAGAGACTCTATTTGAGAGCTGTTAGGGATCCGCAATCCGTCACGGATTCAGAACAAGAGTTTCTGATTAACCTCTACGATGGGGAAATACGGTATACAGATTCGCATATTGAGAGTTTTCTAGCGAATCTGGAAGAAAGAGATCTCTTAGAGGAGTCACTCATTATCATCACGTCAGATCACGGGGACGCATTCGGAGAACACGGCTACTACGAACATCCTCGTCATCTCCACGATGAACTCACATACGTCCCACTACTACTCAAATCACCAGAAGTAGACGCGGATAGATATAGCGAGACTCCAGTCTCGATGCTGGATATCGCCCCTACCATCTTCGATTACGCGGGGATTAGTGTGGACTGCCCGGGAGAATCGCTATTTTCTCTGCTTAGTGACCCGCCAAAGGAACGAGTCGTATTTTCCCAAGCACGTGGCGAAAAATCTGAGAGTCATATGCGCCGATTCTCCGCGCGAAGTATAGATAGCAAAGCGTTAGGTGAATGGAATTCAAATACTGAGCAGACAGAGATCACGGAAACAGGGTCCCGTGAGGTTACAGAAAAGTTACGTGAACACATTTCCCACCGAACTAGTGAAACTGACGTTGTCAATGATTTAGACGAAGTTGACGACGATGAAATCGAACGTAGACTTTCTGCTCTCGGATACAAGGAATGAAAATCTGCATCTTATCAAAAATGTTCCCGCCCGGCATAGGAGGAGCTGAAACCTATGCATATGAGTTAGCCGATGGACTCGGCCAACGTGGTCACGAAGTTGATGTCTATACGCAGTGGGTAGACGATCCTAACGAAGAGATTGATATCCACGAGAACGTTACCGTACACCGGATTACGAAAGCCCGGAAAAAGCTAGTAACTTTCGAAACTCTCTATTTCAGTTTCAAGGCGCGTCGAACAATTGATTTCAGCCAATACGATATCGTTCATGGAACTTTGACGCCAGCATCGACGATTTTAGTCACCCCATTTAACGATATCGAACCACCGGTTGTTCTAACGGGCCATGGCACCTCTATCGGGGAAACAAAATCCGTCGCACTCGAAACTCCGGCAGATTACCTCTTGAAATTCTTCTTCTATCCGATGAACGTGGTAATGGATTACTTAGCCGGACGATATGCAGATGGAATCATCTCTATAAGTGACCATGCTCAAGAGGAACTCATTCGCCGATATGGTTTTAGTGAAAAGAAAGTTCAGATGATTCCACACGGTGTCAACACAGACAAGTTTCAACCCCAAGAGGAAACGCATCCTGCTGTAAGTCCTGAGAAAACAACGTTACTCTACGTCGGCCGGATAGGTCCGCGGAAAGGTATAGACTTAGCATTAAAATCGCTAAGCGAGATCAAGGACGCAGAAATAGAATTTTTAATTGCAGGAACAGGAAGACATAAAGACCACCTTGAAGAGACAGCAGAGTCTCTTGATGTAGCAGAACAGACCCGGTTTTTGGGTTATGTATCGGAAGACGAACTCCCAGAACTATATTCATCAGCAGACGTGTTTGTACTGCCCTCCTTGTACGAAGGATTCGGGCTGGTCTTGCTTGAAGCAATGGCTTCTGGTACACCCGTTATTGGCACTGATGTGGGCGGAATCCCGACCGCCGTTGATGACGGAACTACAGGACTCCTCGTCAATCGTAATGTCCCCTCACTTACAACAGCGATTAATAGAATCGTCCAAAATGAAGACTATCGTAAAGAGTTGAGTCAAAATGCGATTGAAAAAGCAGAAGATACTTCTTGGGATTCAATTGTGAACTCTGTAGAACAGATGTATAATTCCGTGGGGACCGCTAAGAGGCAATACAATGAATAGAGACGTTGTACTTCTCACAGTAGATTCGTGGCGTGCGGATACTACACACCTACTGACGAATCTACCAGAACGGCTTCCTAACAGGTCTGAAGTAATCTGTGCGGGTGCTGCAACAAATTGGGTGTTCCCAGCGATACTAAGCAGTTCATATTATCCGCATGCTTATGATAAAGCAGGCGATCTCCGTTCAGATATCTCCTCTCTTCCTCGTCTCCTATCAGATGTAGGATTTAACACAGCTGGATTCGTTGCCTGTAACCCCTACGTTTCCAAGTGGGACAATCACTTTGATACGTTTTGGAATGGGGGAATTGCTTCGGATTCGGAGCAATGGTATTCAAATGCAATAGAACGATGGCTAAGTCGGGGGTATCGGACAGCATTCCTGAAAAAACGCGTCTCCGCTGAGAAAGTTGCTCAGCGGGCATCAGCGTGGTATGCCCAGCAGGACGGTCCGAAGTTCCTCTGGATGCACCTAATGGAGCCCCATCTGCCGTACTACCCAGGTATTCGAAAAGCAAGCGACATTGGATTATTAGACTCGTATCGATCCATACTCAATTATCAACGTTACGGCGACGAGACGCCAGCGGATGATATGGCAGTGCAGAGGGAACTGTACAACAAGACTATTGAGCGATTCGATGAGTATATCCCGAATTTACTGGAATTTGTTGACGAAGATGCGATTACAGTCGCGGTTGCAGATCACGGAGAAGAATTTGATCATGGTCATTATGATCATGAACGGTTGTACGACGAATGTGTCCGAGTTCCGCTTTTCTGGAAAAATGTGCCAGATCTCGCATCAACCGATACCGTTCGTCAGATTGACCTTGCCCCGGCAATCATTAGTGGATTAAATATTGATGTTCCGGATGACTGGGATGGGCAACGCCCAAAATCACTTGATACCCAGCCTGCAATGATGGTGACTCCACAACCCAATGCTGGCCTTTTACACACTGGAATCCGGACGGAAGATCGAAAGCTTATCAAATCGTTTGATCGAGAAAGTGGTCAACTTGTTCAATCTGAGTTCTATGATCTTGAGTCAGACCCCGACGAGAAGAATAACATCTATGATCAGGACATCAATGAACAAATGGAAGATCAACTTGATGAGTTTGTCTCTGAACACGAATCAGCTCTATCGATTGATGCTGCAACAGGACTTGAATCAAATGTCGTAGAGTCCCGCTTACAAGACCTTGGATATAAATGAATCTGCGTGAAATTGAGCTACTTGTTCGGAGATATGGGTCAATTCCGGTCGCAGTCCTCTGTTTGGCGGCCCTCTATGTGTTCATCTCGATTGGATATAGGTCGGTTCTTGGGCCTATACTGGGAGCTACACTAGGAGGGATAGCTGCTGTTATTGTTTTACACATAATTCAGCCAGAAAAAGAAAGATCATCGTTTACCCCCGTTGACTATCGGATTTCAATAATCGTCACCAGCCTATATGTAGTTGCCATTTTAGTAATATACCGGTTGACTATATACGAGCGTCCAATAAGTCATTACATAGTATTTGGCGGATTTGCTGGATATATTGCGTATGAAATCGCAACTGGTGCGCGGAAAATTCGAGTAGTTCCTCAACTTCTTATTCTCACGTTCTTCACATACTGGAGTACTCAATTAGCTTTTCCAGCTGGCATGTATCAGGTTGACACGCGAGAAAAGTATCTACCCCTGATTCAAGACGCCTTGACATATGGGAGAATTGAAGGTCAAATCCCCTATCTCGGACATCTTGCGTTTGTCACAGAGAATACTATAATAACAGGTCTCTCCCCGAGGATAGGTTATTTTATACTAGCTACCCTAATCCTAACTGGAACGTTACTGATTATTTCGATTCTTGATCAAGTTTTTTCTGCGATATCCTCACGAGTCGCTCTCTATGGGGCATTATTTTTCGGAGCCATGGGGTGGACGTTAGGCCGTGGACTTCATCCTGGTAAGCTTAGCTTCTTTTACGCACTCACCCTCTTATTGGGAATTGTAGTCATAAAACAATACGTATCGCCGAAGAAGTCGCAAATTCGGTGGACAGTCCTCGGACTAATTGTCGGCCCAGCATTAATATTTGGCCACCGGTACAGTTCAGGTGCTGCATTAATATTCATCGTCGCAATTGCGGCCTTTATCCTATGTTATCGAATTATCCCTAGTAGTAATCACCAGAAATACCGTCACATACCAGCTCTTTCATTCGTTGCAGCATACGGAATAACAATTGTAGGAACTATCCACTCAGGGCCTCTCTTGAATCGCCTTACCGGATTATTAACGTCGGTACTTTTTCCAACAGCGACAGGCAGCGGTGGTGGTCCTGGCCGATACTCAGAGTTGTCCATTGAACTTCTTCTAGCTTCGACTGCTGGTGAAGCAATTTTGTTCGGGTTAGGGATATTGGGTGCAGCAATTGCACTCCGTCAGATAAGCTGGGAATATGATCTAATAACTTTCTGGATGGGGTGTCTTTCCGTATTCTTGCTTATAAGTCTCGTGTTCAACGCAGCAGATACGCAACCACAGCGATTTTACTCACTTTTAGGACTCTTCGGTTTAAATGTTTTTGCAGGAGTGACACTTGTCTATCTTGTCCGTTCAGATATTTCACTAGTGAATCCAAAAACCGTGGGTATGCTCGTATTCGCTTTTGCAGTTCTAAGTTTGGCTTCTCCAATCGCAGGTCTCCATCTTTCCATTATCGGAGATGAGGTCCCGCATAGTCGTTATTACAATACGAGCCAGTTGACGTCAGGGGATGAGTGGGTGAATACCTATACTGGTAATAGTAAATCTACGCTCCAAACGATTCCGCCAACTACTGAACTCCCATATCAACTGGCATCAGACACCAAAGCTGTCGTTGACACAATACAAATTCGACACGGTGATAAATATGTATACACGAACACAGCAGCAACTACTGGAGTCATAAATAGTGGTGGACGGGGCTTAGGTGATCGACAATTCGTATTCCTTCATCATAACCAAAACCACCACGATAATAAGATATATTCAAATAATGAGACAGAGATATTTGTAAAACAGTAGTTCTAACGATAGCCGAGATGTCGAAGCTGGTCAACTACTTCTCTCTCATCAAACTCCAGTTCTGAATTTACCGGTGCCTCTGGCGTGATCTCCTTACGCTCACCTTCTTGAATCAGCCAAGGGACCTTGGTGAGTTCCTCCATATAGACGCCAGCAGGATGGCCCCATTCCCGAACCGGAATTGGACGTGCTCGTTCTCCAAATGCATTGCCATGGTCAGCACTTATTACAGTTTTTCCTTCGAGTCCATCTGCTAGTTCCCTCACATGCGGTAGTGTTACTCGAAGTGTTTTGATATAGGCATCCCACAACTCATCTTTGGAAAGGTCAATTTCTCCAGTTAGAACACGCATCCAGAAAATCTGATCTATATTATCATCTAAGATGGTTTGTTTATCTGGTTGGGTGTCCGCTCCAATAAAAGGTATATGCGGTTGCACATAGTGTACAATAACCCGTTTATTGGGGAATTTACTCGCTTCCTCAAGCGCTCGTTCAGTAACCCGTTCGGGAGGCACAACCCCCATTGAATCATCCCATTCTTCGGAAAAAAGTGGTATCACAGAGTGAAACTCAGCTGTAATCGTATCACTAAGGGCCGCTATTTTCCCATTTGCTGTAATATATACTGTATCATGGAGTTCTTTTGATCCAAAATTGGTTTCCAGAAATTCAGGTGTCGCGCACCCCTTTGAATGTCGATATTCCAACTCCCCGGGGATATTGTTCTCGTCTGCAAAAGCATCAAAGCGACAAGCATCTAAAAGTACAAGATTATCCCAATCTTCCTCCATAAAGTCTACGCCTTGGTGTTGATTATTCCATTTTGGAATTAGATCTCCGAGTATTCGATTAATATATCTCCCAAATAACTGAGGATTCTTGACTCCGGTGATAATATCCGACGTTGAGGGCATATCTAGTTCTACTCTACCATAGTCAAATAGCTTCCGCTAGGAGGCAGGCGGATTATGAATCTCTGTTATCCGATATCTCGATTATCCTTACCGAGGTCCATTTTACTCCTATCTATGACGGCCAACCAACACATTGTGATGTTGCAACCTTTTTCGAGGATCGTGGATTTAAACTGTTCAACCTCTATAACAATATAACCCGTAGTGACGGACAATTAATTGCGGCAGATGCGCTCTTCGTTCGCTGATAAGAACTATGGACGTACGCCTTAGTTTGGTGTAGAAAATCGGGGAGCAAACATCCTCTACTTTCGTTGTCTTTCTCTGGTCCTTTTCCGCTAGACCAAAGGAGTGCGATTGTTGAACAATAAGTTGCGTCACAAAACGGCCTTTGGTTTTGCTTTTGGACTCTCGATAGAGAAGCTACAGTTCATTACTTTTTTGATCGCTCATTAGAGTAGGTCGTCGAGGAACAGCTGATAGTGTCTGGATCAGCGTGGTTCACCAGACGAAACTGGAGTAGCGCCTCCAATCTCTCCACTGTATAGCGTACCCACTAGTTCTTACACCGGTTGGTAACCTCGCCCATCAACGGTTCGGCGAGGTAGGAAACCCCACGGCACCTCGGATCCTTGATGTCTGCCCCCGCAAATATCCTATTCGACGGTAACCACAGGCGTAGATACCCCATAGTCTCCTCAGATCCGTATTAGTCTATTTCCCAGGCTGTCTTCTTGATGAACACACCTGTTTGTGGCGATCTCCGCTTGCGAATCCCCGCGAACTTTCCATATAGACGGTGCTTGGTGACGGAGATCTTCACGTGGAACACTTGGTTGACCCCTATCCTAGGATATGGGAAAACTAATCAGCAATCACGGTCTGATACTGAATTGATGGAAATTGTATGGGTCACTCGTGGATTTCCATATCCCCCTGATGCAGGAGATCGAATTGTAATTTATAATTGGATTAGTCGTCTCTCAAACCGTGGTCACGATATTCATTTACTAGCTTCTGTACCGGAACCTCCCAATGATGAAGAAATCGAGGAATTATCCCGTCACCTGTCATCTGTCGAGTGTTATCAAAATTCGTTAGGGGTTATAGGATATCTCAAGAGTTTATCTCAACCTCTAACTCCATTTATAATCCAACTTAGTAAAGTTCCACAATTGCAGCAGAAAATCAATAAGCTTGTAGATAGTCGGGGAATTAATGCAGTATTCATTGACCATACCCACGTATCCGGTTACTCAGTTCCAGAAGGGGTGAAAACACTTCTTGGAGTCCATAATCTAGAATATAAGTGGTATTGGAATACAATAAAACTAGCCTTCCCCAAATTTGAAAGTATAGGATATGCTATTGAAACGGCTCGTATGGCCATGTATGAAAAAAACCTTTTCAAGAAAAATGCATATACTGCATATGAATTTGTTTCGAATGCTGAACTACGATGGGTGGAGGATCGATATCCCGATCTTTCAGATCAACTCGAATGGGCTCCGATTGGGGTAGATATTGCACGGTTTGATAAGGCAGAGCCAGCAGAGCTGACCCAAACTCAGCCTTCAATTGTTTTTACTGGTACAATGACCTCTCACTTAAATACTGATGCAGTAAAATGGTTTTCTGAAGAGATATTCCCACAAATAAAGAACGAAGTTCCTAACTCCCAGTTTATAATTGTAGGTAAAGACCCAACCGAGGAAGTAAAACAACTCTCTGAAATCGAAGATGTAATTGTGACTGGCGGTGTAAGCCAAGTGGAACCCTATTTAGTTGGTGCTGATCTTGTCGTAGTTCCCCTGCGCGGCGGTGCAGGTGTGAAGGTAAAACTATTAGAAGGTCTTGCTACTGGTAATCTAGTACTGACGACGGACTATGGTATTCAAGGAACTACTGTTACTCCAGGTGAAGAACTCCTTCTTGCAAATGAGTCCCAAGAATTCGCTAATTTAGCGATTGAGTGTCTAAAAGAGCCGGAGAAGTTCAAAAGTGTGCGACAAAAAGGGAAAAGGTATGTCCAAAAGAATCATGCATGGGAGTCGGTTATTGACCGTTTAGAAAACCGGCTCAAGGACACGAATACAGAGGGTCTATCAGAGAGATAACTCTACTATACCTATATGGATTTATTTAGATCGGGCTTACAAATCTTCGTCGCACGATTATGTAAATCAGCTATATCATTTCTTGCTGTGGTTGTTTTCTCACGAGAGCTTGGTGCAAATTCGATGGGTGTTTATTACCCTTTCATCGCTCTCCTTACTTTGCTTGCTATTCCATCTGATTTCGATATATCTGGGGCTACAGAGAAGAGAATTAGCGAAGATAATGAGAAAAGTTCGTATCTCGGAACTGCGCTTGTACTTAAAGCCTCGCTCTTAGCTATCACAAGCTTATTTTTATTTTCTGGTAGAGAATATATAAATCAATATCTGGGAATAAATCTAGCAATTGCTCTGATTCTCACCCTTTACGCTAGTCAAGCCGCTACATTCTCATTACATATTCTTCGTGGCGAACTCCGAGTAGGGGAAACCGCTGTTATTGAAGTTCTCCGACCCTTAAGTTGGTTGACTATGGGTTATATTTTCTATACCCAAGGATACGGAGTTAAGTCCCTTGTTTATGGCTATCTGATCGGGTCAATCATTATGAGTATTATAGGTTGGTGGAAAGTTTCAGTTCCAATTGGTCGTCCAACGATAACTCATGCACGATCAATTTTTGATTACGGGAGATATAGTGTAATTTCATCTGTTGGAAGTCGTTTCTATAGTTCAATGGATGTGGCCATTCTATCCGTATTCGTTGCTGTTGATATCGCTGTGACCAGAGGTGAGATCGGAGCTTACGAAAATGCCTGGAGACTATCCTTAATTGTCGTGTTGTTTAGCCAATCTATTGCTACTACTCTTTTTCCACAGTTTAGTCGTTGGAACGCCGAAAATGCAACTAATCGAATTGAAGCACTTATTCCAAAAGCACTACTACCATCGTTATTAATTGTTATTCCTGCCTTTGTTGGCACAGTCATTCTCGCAAAAGATCTGCTAAGTATTCTATTTGGCCCAGAATTTACGGTGGCATGGATTGCGTTAATAATTCTAACAGGTGAGAAGATATTCCAATCAATTCACGCCATTCTTGGTCAAGCTCTTCAAGCAGTAAACCGTCCTGATTTATCAGCTTATGCGACAATTGTGGCAATATTAATCAATTTTATACTTAACATAGTTTTGATTTGGGAGTTTGGTATTGTCGGAGCTGCTTTGGCAACATCCATCTCTTTTGCTGTAAATACCGGTATTCAAGCATATTATCTCAGTACTATTATTGATATAGGATTTCCAGTTTCAGCAACTGCCTGGAGTCTCATCTCGTCATCACTAATGGGTCTGACTATATACGTATTCAAAAATAATCGGGAAATCAGCTCAATTTTTGAACTTGTCATGGTGATAGTTGTAGGTATTATAACTTACAGTATCTTCGTACTTCTGTATCAACCTATTCGATCAGAAGTGAGAAATATACTACATTCGAACATCTTATGATCTATCAAGGGGTCGCTTGCGAACTACCTACCTAATCTGACCTCAGTCCGTCGAGACGTACTTCATCGTTGAATCCAACTTCCGATAGAGAACCTTGGCAATATATGAACGACGATCCCGTCTCCGTTAGGATCGGAAGGATACATCCCGTTCGCTAAGTTGGACGTCATCGAATGGAATGCGTGTGAGCAGTCAAAATCCATCTCGTGTTTCCGTTCGCGTCTTAGGTGATCGGCTCGTTGACGCCTGCCTCTTTGGCCTGCTCTTTTACGGTCCGACCAATGAAACTCGGCCGAACCTTCGGCTTCTACTGGGTGAGAAAGAGGTAATCAGAGTCGCCGGCTGGTACGTAGGACTGGCGCTACTTTTCAATCCACCCACACATCAGGTAGTCCAAATTTTCGTGGTAGTAGTCGTATCGGATGTAGTTCCCGCTGCCCGCATTTGCCTTCGCCGGCGTGATTCCCATCTCGTGTTTCCGAAGTCGATGTCCGCAAGCTGGATGTTGGCCATTTCGACTGATCGAACTCCGGTCTGGTACAGCAATAGTATCACCAGTTCGTTGTGGCTCACCGGCGAGCGGGGATGCTCGAATATCTTCTGAACATCCACAGGAGGGCTGGCTATGACGGCGTCGTCCGTATTACCGGGCTGTTGGAGCGATACCAAGGAAACCCGAACAAAGCAGCGCCGAAAGTCTCTACTCCAAAATGGACTACCCGGTGGGTACCCCGTAGTTCTGATGTCGCGCCAGATGTTTGGCTGAGTTATGGAACAGGTATAGATTGGAACCGGCCGCCAATCTTGTTCTCTCGGGCCGATTCCTTTCTGCCAGCGCTCTTGGGTAAGCGATTGTTGGTGGCGTCATAGCGCTGTTTCGAGGATGGTTTTGAGTGCTTCGTCGCCGGGTTTTCGGCGGACGCGTTTTCGAAGCTGTAACGCTCTGAGATAGGGTGTGAGTTTGTCTTTGGAGACACCTCGATGAGGCGAGAGCCACCGTCGCGCCAGCGACGCGTGGCTCTCGCAGGTGTTGACGTGCACGTCTCCATCAGCGTATTCACCCTCGCCGTGGACGACGTACTGGCGGTCGAATATGTTGTCCTCGTCGAGTTGTTCATACGCCCGAAAGCCTCGGTGTAGACAGTCAGCGACTCCTCTTTGCGGTCGTCAAGCAGGAGTCGAATCGTTGACTCATCGGCGGCTTTCGCCGGATGAACGTACGTTTCTCCCGTGCCGGAGTCAGCGAGGAGGAACACGGGCGGCTTGTCTTCGTGAATACTCGGGGAGATCGGCCTCGACGCGCCCGATCTCCCCGACCACTCGACACTGGTCAAGTGGTTTGACAGAATCAAGACAGCACTCTGGCGAGTGCTGCTGCGCCTATCGGCGCAGCTGCACGACCCAAGCGGCCATGCCGCTATCGACGCGACGTTTTTCGATCGAGAAAACGCTAGCAAGCACTACTGTCGCCGGACGAATTACCGTGTTCAAACGCTCAAAACAACTGCTCTCGTCGACACAGAAAGCCGGGCTATTCTGGATGTTCACTGTACGACCGAGAAACGCCACGACACACAGCTCAGCTGGCAGGTCGCCCGCCGCAACGCGGGCGACCTCGCCAGCCTCGCTGCGGACAAAGGCTACGACTGGATGGAATTACGCGAAAAACTCCGCGAAGAAGGTGTGAGACCGCTAATCAAACATCGTGAGTTCCGGCCCATCAATCACGCGCACAACGCGCGGATTGATGGATCTCGCTACCGCCAACGAGCAGTGTGTGAGACCGTCTTCTCAACGAATAAGCGCGCGCTCGGCGACGCCGTGCGTGCGCGAACTTGGTACGGTGAATTCCGTGAACTCGTCCTGATGTGTACCGTTCACAACATCAAGCAGGCGGTGAAACAGTGAAATCAAACTCCGTCTGGCGATTCACCACGGCCAATTGCTTCAGAGCTTAGACTGGCCGATAAATTGGGACCATCAACAATATTCACTAGTGCCAGTGAACACGGATTCATTGATTTTCCACCAGCGGTCTGTGCTGTTAGCGCTGTACTTCAACACATCGAATCACTGTCTGATATGTGGGAGCAGCAGGCCAGAATACACAGGTTTGAACGAGCAACAGATTTACTACACCGTAGTAATTTTAGCAACTTGATCACTACTGATCACTACCAGTCTGAAGACTACCGTTTAGGTCCGGACGTTACCGGTCGGCATAAAGACGATTTCAGCGATCCTCAGCCGCTCCCAACTCCACTAACGTCAGATTTCGGTCTAGCATACAGTAGTCGTGGGGCGGGTCACCAACAATCTCAGATATCCGATATTCCTCATCGAACTCAGCCCCAGCAGGCTCACAGTAGGGATGACTAGGACATTCAGTGTGCGGACAGGGACCCATCAGCGACGCCTTGCTGCCGGCGTACGCACCCTTCGACGGAACATTGGCCCGAATCGGCGCGGGCTCGACCTCGACGGCCCGAACGCCGTTGTCGTGCATAGCACAGTCTAGCGTTTGGCCGCTCTGTCGAACGTTGGTAATCCGGTAGCGGGTCCCGGTCGTCAGATTGAGACATTGGTCGCGGTAGGGACAGCCCGCACAGCCGCTGGCTTCGCCGCGGTAGACGAACTCCGTGCCAGCCTCGGCAAGGCGCGTTCCGACGAGCGTGACAGTAGTCATACCGAGCTATAGAACGCCGCCACGGTAAAGCATCATGACCGCCCGGTCAGGTCGTCCAGTTTGTCCAGATAGGCTTCGCGGGGCACTTGGTACAGCGACCGGTAGTCCAGGTCACCGTCGGCGAACCGAGTCGCCAGCTCCACGGCACCCTCGACGGCGGCGTCGCGGCGCTCGTAGGAGTCGGCGTCGCGCTCGACATCGGGTTCCAAGTAGAAGGTGACGTACCAACTCTCCCCGGTCCGGTCAGCGCCGGGGCGGCGGGTCCGTTTACCGCGCGTGAGATAGATGGTCGGGAGACAGGGGGCCGGGAACTGCTCGGAGTCGAAGACGTCCGGGCGATACGCGAGAATGAGCTTGTCGTCGGTCTCGTTCCACACCGTCCAGTCGTCGGGAAGGGCCGACAGGTCCATACCACCCGGTTCGCGCGGACCGGCAAGAATCCGCTGGTCCGCGGGGGCTAGTTCGTACGACGGCAACTACGAGTGGCCGGGCCACATATCATGTCATCCGTTGCCAGATGCCAATCAGTCCAGCAACAGATTCACATCAATCCAGCGCTAAACACTGGCCGACCCACCAGAGAGAACAGTTGACAAGCGACATGGTATATAAGCAAACGAAAAATGAATGAAGTACGGTAACACACCTGTGGCCCGCCGTCCCCGTATTCGACCGATGATCGCGCCGGGATTTGCCGGCGGTATACCCACAGAGAAGCAAAGTTCTTATAGAAGCAGAACTCGTATAATAAATAGTATCGGAAACAGTTCTCGACTGTTGTCCGTTACCACACCTGGTCGGAACAGTCCCCGCGTTCCGCCGGGCAGGTCAGCCATGGAAAGGCACACCCGTCATCCCGCGGCGAAGGGTGATTCGGCGGCTGTACGTGGTCACACACCGAGCGGGTGGTACCGACGACATGGACACACAGCGGCGGGGCCGTCCCGCGGCGGTCGACCACGGCGAACTACTGAGATAGCATGAGCAAGAACAAAGAGACACTCGAAGCGCTGAGCAAGGAGTACCGTGACACGATACCGGCGGACCTCCGGAAGACGAACACGTTCGACTGGTATCTGGAACAGCTGTACGACGAACCGAAAATCGCCCGCAACGCCCACCAGCGCGTGGCGGACATGTTCGACTACTACGGCAAGACCTACGACGAGGAGGCCGGCGTGGTCGAGTACGAACTGGCGAGCGAGGACCCGCTCAACGACGGCGAGAACACCTTCTACGGGCGCGTCATCCACGAGGCTATCCACGAGTTCGTGAACAAGGTCAAATCCGGTGCCCGCGGGCTCGGCCCAGAGAAACGCATCAAACTGCTGCTGGGCCCGGTCGGGTCGGGCAAGTCCGACTTCGACCGACAGGTCCGGCGCTACTTCGAGGACTACACGAGCCGGGACGAGGGCCGGATGTACACGTTCCGGTGGACGAACCTCTGTGACGTCGTCCACGACCAGGACCCCGCCGACGACGTGGTCCGGTCGCCGATGAACCAGGACCCGCTCGTGCTCCTGCCACAGGCGCAACGCGACAGGGTCATCGAGGACATCAACGCGGCGCTCGACGCCCCATACACCATCCGGAACGAGCAGTCGCTGGACCCCGCCTCGGAGTTCTACATGGACCGCCTGCTGGCCGAGTACGACGACGACCTCCAGGCCGTCCTGGAGAACCACGTCGAAATCGTCCGCTTCGTCGCCGACGAGAACCAGCGACGCGGTATCGAGACCTTCGAACCGAAGGACAAGAAAAACCAGGACGAGACGGAGCTGACCGGCGACGTCAACTACTCGAAAATCGCCATCTACGGCGAGAGCGACCCGCGAGCGTTCGACTACTCCGGGGCGTTCTGTAACGCCAACCGCGGCATCTTCTCGGGCGAGGAGCTACTGAAACTCCAGCGGGAGTTCCTCTATGACTTCCTGCACGCGAGTCAGGAGCAGACTATCAAGCCCAAGAACAACCCCCGCATCGACATCGACCAGGTCATCGTCGGCCGGACGAACATGCCCGAGTACCGGGACAAGAAGGGCGACGAGAAGATGGAGGCGTTCAACGACCGGACCAAGCGCATCGACTTCCCCTACGTCCTCCAGTACGAGGCCGAGGCCCAGATTTACCAGAAGATGCTGCGCAACGCCGACCTGCCGGACATCCAGGTCGAGCCCCACACCCTGGAGATGGCGGGGCTGTTCGGCGTCCTCACCCGAATCGAGGAGCCCGACAACGAATCGATAGACCTCATCCAGAAGGCCAAGGCCTACAACGGCGAAATCGACGAGGCCGACGACGTGGACGTCAAGAAGCTCCGCGAGGAGGCCGAGAAGATGGCCGACATCGGCGAGGGGATGGACGGCGTCTCCCCGCGGTTCATCGGCGACGAAATCGCCGAGGCCATCATGGACTCGATGCACCGGAGCCGCGACTTCCTCTCGCCGCTGACGACGTTCAACCACCTCGAAGGCAACCTCGAAAACCACGGCTCCATCGACGAGGAGTCGTTCAGCAAGTACTACCGCTTCCTCGAACTCGTCCGCGAGGAGTACAAGGAGCGGGCCATCGAGGACGTGCGCCACGCGCTGGCGTACGACATGGACGAGATTCAGCGCCAGGGCGAGAAGTACATGGACCACGTGATGGCCTACATCGACGACGCGACCGTCGAGGACGAACTCACCGGCCGCGAGCAGGAGCCCGACGAGCAGTTCCTCCGGTCCGTCGAGGAGAAGCTCAATCTCCCCGAGGACCGCAAGGACGACTTCCGACAGGAAGTGTCCAACTGGGTGTCCCGACGCGCACGCGAGGGTGACACGTTCAATCCGCAGGACAACGACCGCCTGCGACGCGCGCTCGAACGCAAGCTCTGGGAGGACAAGAAACACAACATCAACTTCTCGGCGCTGGTCTCCAGTTCGGAGATGGACGACGAGGAGCGCAACCAGTGGATAGACGCCCTCATCGAGCAGGGCTACTCCGAGGAGGGGGCCAAGGAAGTGCTCGAGTTCGCCGGTGCGGAGGTCGCCAAAAGCGAGATGGAAGAGTAATGACAGGCGAGGAGTACATCGACCGCGCGGACGCGTCGCTCGACGCCGCCTACGAGGCCCCGATGAGCCTCGCGGAGTACGTCGACACCGTCCTCGAAACGCCCCAGGTCGCGGCCCACGCCTCGAAGTACCTGCTCGACGCAATCGAGGCGGCGGGCACCCGAACCGTCATCGAGGAGGGCGAGGAGAAGGAGCGCTACCGCTTCTTCGACGACCCGCACAACGACGGCGAGCACGCCATCCTGGGCAACACCGAAGTGCTGAACGCCTTCGTCGACGACCTGCGCTCCATCGCGGCGGGCCGCGGGAAAGACGAGAAGATAATCTGGCTCGAAGGCCCGACGGCGACGGGCAAGTCCGAGCTGAAGCGCTGTCTCATCAACGGCCTGCGGGAGTACTCGAAGACGCCAGCGGGGCGGCGCTACACCGTCGAGTGGAACGTCGCCGGGGCCGGCGGCAGCGCCACGAGCATGACCTACGGGAACGCTGTCGTCGAGGACGAGGACGACTGGTACGAGAGCCCCGTCCAGGCCCACCCGCTGACGGTGTTCCCCGACGACGTGCGGGCGGACCTGCTCGCCGAGGTCAACGAGCGGCTGGACGACCACATCCCCATCCGCGTCGACGGCCAACTCGACCCGTTCTCGCGGGAGGCCTACGACTTCCTCGAAGAGCAGTACCGCCGGCAGGGCGAGACGGACCTGTTCTCCGCCGTGACACAGCCCGCCCACCTCCGGGTGAAGAACTTCGTCGTGGACGTGGGCCGGGGCATCGGCATCCTCCACTCCGAGGACGAGGGAACGCCCAAGGAGCGGCTCGTCGGCTCGTGGATGCACGGCATGCTCCGTGAACTCGATTCGCGGGGCCGGAAGAACCCCCAGGCGTTCAGCTACGACGGCGTCCTCTCGCAGGGCAACGGCCTGCTGACCGTCGTCGAGGACGCGGCCCAGCACGCCGACCTGCTCCAGAAGCTGCTGAACGTCCCCGACGAGTCCCACGTCAAACTCGACAAGGGCATCGGGATGGACGTCGACACACAGCTAGTCATCATCTCGAACCCCGACCTCGAAGCCCAGCTCAACAAACACGCCGACCGCGAGGGCCAGGACCCGCTGAAGGCGCTGAAACGCCGGCTGGACAAACACGAGTTCACGTACTTGACGAACCTCTCGCTTGAGGCCCAGCTCCTGCGGCGGGAGCTGACCAACGAGACTGCGGTCTGGGACCCCGAGTCCTGGGACGAACTGGAGACGTGGATTCAGGAGCCCCTGACCATCTCGGTCCGGGACGAGGTGGCCACGGCCACCGAGAAGGAACTGGCCCCCCACACCGTCGAGTCCGCGGCGCTGTACGCCGTCGTCTCGCGGCTCGACAGCGCCGAGATACCGACCGGGCTGGACCTCGTGGACAAGGCCCTGCTGTTCGACCGGGGCTACCTGATGGAGGGCGACGAGCGGGTCGACATCGAGGACTACGACCTGGAGACCACCGCCGGAGACGGCGACCACGGCATCCCGGTCACCTACGTCCGTGACATCATCGCCGACCTGCTGCACGAGCCACAGGACCGCCACCACCCCGACCTCCCGGTCGAGCACGTGCTGATGCCGCGGGACGTGCTCAACGCAGTCGCCGAGGGGCTGGAGGACGCCCCCGTGTTCTCGACCGGCGAGGCCACGGAGTACGAGGAGCGCGTCGTGACTGTCAAGAACTACATCTTCGGCCAGCAGGAACAGGACGTGCTCGACGCGATGATGCGGGACAAGCGCGTCGACGAGGCGACCGTCGAGGAGTACATCGAGCACGTCTACGCCTGGGAGTCCGACGACCAGATAGAGAACGAGCGGGGCGAACTCGTCGACCCGGACCCGCTGAAGATGAAGGTGTTCGAAATCGAGCACCTGGGCCGGTTCGACGAGAAGAACTACGACGGCAACGACCCCGACCACGCCGTCGAGCAGTTCCGCACCGACAAGATAATCACGGCGCTGAACCGCCACGCGTGGCAGCGCCGCGACGAGGAGTTCCGCGTCGGCGACGTCAACCCCAAGGAGATTCCGGTCATCAACACCGTCCTCGGCAGCTACGACTGGGACGACATCCAGCGGACCTATGCGGACTTCGAGCCCGGGCAGTGGGACAACCCCCCGTCCGGGACCGAGACGGCCCGCCTCAAAGCCAAGACGCTCGACAACATGGTCGAGATGTTCGACTACACCGAGGCGTCGGCCGAACTGACGAGCAGGCACGTCATGAGCCAGGTGAGTTACAGATGGGACTGAAAGACGACCTCGAACGGTACCGCGACGTGGGCGAGGAGCGCCGCCAGGACCTCTCAGAGTTCATCCAGTACGGCGACCTCGGCCAGTCCCGGGGCGACTCCGTCCGCATCCCGATCAAGATTATCGACCTCCCCGAGTTCGAGTACGACCAGCGCGACCAGGGCGGCGTCGGCCAGGGCGAGGGGGCCGAGGAGGGCGACCCGGTCGGCCAGCCACAGCCCCAGCCCGGCGACGGCGACGACGGCGAGGACGGCGACCCCGGCGAAGAGGGCGGCGAACACGAGTACTACGAGATGGACCCCGAGGAGTTCGCCGAGGAGCT
Organism: Haloarcula sp. DT43; assembly: GCF_037078405.1. NCBI lineage: Archaea > Methanobacteriati > Methanobacteriota > Halobacteria > Halobacteriales > Haloarculaceae > Haloarcula > Haloarcula brevis. Next base: position 467,891 of record NZ_JAYMGZ010000004.1, read on the forward strand.
CGACGAACGGCTCGGGCTCGACCTCGAACCGAAGGGCAAGAAGGTCATCGAGGAGAAGGAGGGCGACTTCACGGACATCACGCGGACCGGCCCCTCCTCGACGCTCGACTTCGAGCGGCTGTTCAAGAAGGGCCTCAAGCGCAAGCTCGCGATGGACTTCGACGAGGACTACGTCCGCGAGGCGCTGAAAGTCGACGGCTGGGGGCCGGCCACCGTCTACGAGTGGACCCGCGAGCAGAACATGCCCGTCTCGAAGGCGTGGATAGACGACGCCTACGAGGAACTGCCCGCCGACGAGCGGGCCGTCTGGGACTCCATCGAGGAGATGGAGGACAACGTCGAGCGCGTCGAAACGTCCCAGCGCATCCGCCGGGAGGGCGTCGACCAGATTCCGTTCCGCCGCGAGGACGAGCGCTACCGCTACCCCGAAATCGTCGAGGAACGGGAGAAGAACGTCGTCGTGGTCAACATCCGGGACGTGTCGGGGTCGATGCGCCAGAAGAAGCGCGAACTCGTCGAGCGGACGTTCACGCCGCTTGACTGGTATCTGCAGGGCAAGTACGACAACGCCGAGTTCGTCTACATCGCCCACGACGCGGACGCCTGGGAGGTCGAACGCGAGGAGTTCTTCGGCATCCGCTCGGGCGGCGGGACGCGCATCTCCAGCGCCTACGAACTCGCGGCCGCCATCCTCGAAGAGGAGTACCCCTGGAGCGAGTGGAACCGCTACGTGTTCGCGGCGGGCGACAGCGAGAACTCCTCGAACGACACCGAGGAGAAGGTGGTCCCGCTGATGAAGCAGATCCCGGCGAACCTCCACGCCTACGTGGAGACCCAGCCGAGCGGCAACGCCATCAACGCCACCCACGCCGAGGAGGTCGAACGCTCCTTCCGGGACGCCGACAACGTCGCGGTCGCGTACGTCTCCTCGCCGGAGGACGTGGTGGACGCTATCTACGAGATACTCAGCACGGAGGACCAATGAACGACGACAGATTCGCGAAACAGCGCGTGGCCGACGACCTCGACGAGCCCGTCGAGGAGGCCGGCAACCTCGCCCGGAAGCTCGGGCTGAAGCCATATCCGGTGAACTACTGGATAGTCGACTACGACGAGATGAACGAACTCATCGCCTACGGCGGGTTCCAGCAGCGATACCCGCACTGGCGCTGGGGGATGCAGTACGACCGCCAGCAAAAGCAGGGCCAGTTCCTCGGCGGGAAGGCCTTCGAAATCGTCAACAACGACGACCCCGCCCACGCATTCCTCCAGGAGTCCAACACGCTGGCCGACCAGAAAGCGGTCATCACCCACGTCGAGGCCCACGCGGACTTCTTCGCCAACAACGAGTGGTTTCGCATGTTCACCGACGGCTCCTCGCGGACCGCGACCGACGACGCAGGCGGGGAGCGCCGCCGCGGCCCCGACGCCGCCGGAATGTTAGCCCGCCACGGCGACACCATCCAGGAGTACATGCAGGACCCCGACATCGAGCGGGCCGCGGTCGAGCGGTTCATCGACCACGTCCTCTGCCTGGAGGACAACATCGACCAGCACGTCCCCTACAGCCCCGTCGAGACGGTCCCCGAGGAGTTCGAGGACATCGAAGGGGCCGACGTGACCGACCAGCTGGAGGACCTCGACCTCTCCGAGGAGGTCAAACGGCAGGTGTTCGACGACGAGTGGCTGGACGCCCAGCGCGACGACGACGAGAACGTCACGTTCCCCGCCGAACCCGAGAAGGACGTCCTGGGCTTCCTGCGCAAGCACGGGATGCGGTACGACGCGGACGCCGAGCGGGCGATGGAGATGGAGGACTGGCAGAAGGAACTGCTGGAACTGCTCCGCCGCGAGGCGTACTACTTCGCCCCGCAGAAGATGACGAAGGTGATGAACGAGGGGTGGGCGAGCTACTGGGAGTCCCTGATGATGACCGGCGAGGGGTTCGCCGGCGACGACGAGTTCATCCTCTACTCCGACCACATGTCGAAGGTGCTGGGGTCGGGCGGGCTGAACCCCTACAGCCTCGGGCTGGAAATCTGGGAGTACGTCGAGAACACGGAGAACCGCCGGGAGGTCGTCGAGCGCCTGCTCCGCGTCGAGGGCATCACCTGGCGGAACTTCGACGACAGCGTCGACTACGAACGGGTCCAGGAACTCCTCGAACCGCCGGCGTGGCTCACCGACGTACCGGGCCACCTGGACGACCTCGACCCGGAAGACCCCCGCGTGGACAGCGAGGGACTGGCAGCGGCCCGCGCCGGCGAGGTCGACGTCGAGCAGTACCCCTGGAAGGTCCTGACCTACGAGGGACTGGCCCAGCGACACTACTCGCTCGTCAAGCCCCAGTACCGCGGCTTCGTCTCCCGGGTCGGCCAGGAGGAGCTGGAGCGGACCGCCCGCTACATGTTCGACGATTCGCGCTACGACAGCGTCGAAGACGCCCTGGCCGACGTGGACTACACCCGCGGCTGGGAGCGCATGCGGGAAATCCGGGAGAGCCACAACGACGTGACCTTCCTCGACGAGTTCCTCACCCAGGAGTTCGTCGACGACAACGACTACTTCACCTACGAGTACACCCACGCCTCGGGCGACTACCGCGTGACCTCGACGGACCACGAGGACGTCAAGAAGAAGCTGATGCTGCAGTTCACCAACTTCGGTAAGCCGACCATCGTCGTCGAGGACGGCAACTACCAGAACCGCAACGAACTGCTGCTGGCCCACCAGTACAACGGCGTGATGCTCGACATCGGGCAGGCGAAGGAGGTGCTCAAGCGGACCTTCGAGCTGTGGGGCCGCCCGGTGAACCTCCTGACCATCGTCAAGGAGTTCGACGACCACGACGTGGAGGTGGCGAAGCGCCGCGACCGCGAGCCCGAACCGGAGGAGGTCGGCAAGCGCATCCGCTACGACGGGGAGAGCGTGACCGTCACCGACGTCGACTGGAGCGAGGTCGAACACCTCACCGCGACCGACATCGACTACAACACCAAGCCCGACGAGTGGCTGGCGTGAGGTCGAACGCTGGGCCGTTCGACCGCCAGTATCGGGCGTAACGGTACGTTTGAGTCCCGCCCGCTCGTGGGCGCAGGTATGTCCACGAATCGATTCACCGTCACGACCGACGACCGGCTCTCGGTCGTCGACATCACCGAGCGGGTCCGGGACGCGATTCCGGACGCCGCCGAGGGGACCTGTACGGTGTTCGTCAGACACACCACCGCTGGTATCACTGTCAACGAGGCCGAGCCGCGACTGCTCGGGGACCTCGGCGACGCGCTCGGGGCCCTCGTCCCGGACAGCGGCTGGGACCACGACGAGCTGGACGGCAACGCGGACTCGCACGTCCGGGCGATGCTCGTCGGGTCAAGCGAGACGATTCCCGTCCGCGACGGGGACCTAGACGTCGGGACCTGGCAGTCCGTGCTGCTGGTCGACTGTGACGGGCCCCGCGAGCGGGCCGTCGACGTCGTGGTCACTGACTGAGCGGGGTCAGGCGGCCTCGGCGTGGTCGCCGTATATCTCGGCGAGTTTCTCGCGGTGTGCGCTGCGGATGTTGCGGCGCTTCTTCTTCATCGACGGGGTGAGCAGGTCGTTCTCGGCGGTCCACTCCCGGGAGACGAGCGCGAACGCCTTGATTCGCTCGACGCGTTCCAGGTCCGCGTTGACCGCGTCGACCGCCGTCTGTACCCACGCCCGGACGCGTTCGTCCTCGCACAGGGCTTCGGGGTCCTCGGGGAGGGCGACGCCCTCGCTGTCGGCCCACCGGCGGAGCGCCTCGAAGTCCGGGACGATTATCGCGCCGACGAACTTCCGGTCGTCGCCGACGACCATGACCTGGTCGACCCGGTCGCTCGTCGCGAACCGGTCCTCGATGGGCTGGGGCGCGACGTTCTTCCCGGTCGAGAGGACGAGCAGTTCCTTCAGCCGGTCGTGGTAGACGAGGAAGTCGTCGGCGGTCCGCTCGACGATGTCGCCGGTGCGGAACCACCGGGTCCCGTCGATCTCCGTGAAGGCCCGCTCCGTCGCGTCGGGGTCGTTCCAGTACCCCGCCGTGACGTTCGGGCCGTCGACGAGCAGTTCGCCGACCTCGCCGGTGACGTCGTCGAACTCGCTGGCGTCGACGACGCCGGTATCGAGGCGGATGTCGACGTCCGGGACCGGCGGTCCCAGGGTTCCGGGCCGGATATCCTCGGCCGGATTCACGGTCAGGACCGGCGCGGTCTCCGTGAGTCCGTACCCCTCCAGTATCGGCAGTCCCATGCCCAAAAACGTCTCAGAGAGCCGTTTCGAGAGGCTGCCGCCGCCGCTGACCATGAACTCGATGTTCCCGCCGAGTCGCTCCTCGACGGTGCTGTAGACGAGGCGGTCCGCGAGCGCGTGCTTGGCGGCGAGTATCGGCCCCGGGTCGTCGGCGCGGGCGTAGTCGCGGGCCACGTCGAGCGACCAGTCGAAAATCCGTTTTTTCACCGGGGAGCCGCCGGCCTCCGTGCGCATCGTGTCGAAAATCCGCTCGTAGACCCGCGGGACGCTCGCGCCGGTGGTGGGCCGGACCGTCCGGAGGTCCTCGGCCAGCGTGTCCGGGCTCTCGGCATAGCTCACGGCCGCGCCGGAGGCGTACATCAGGAAGTGCCCCGCGAGGCGCTCGAACACGTGAGCCAGCGGCAGGAAGGCTATCGAGCGCGTGGCCGCGGAAATCGTCGGCAGGTCCGGGGGCTTGTCCGGCCGCGGTCCCATCCGCTTGCGCGTCTGGTTGACGTTCGCCCGGAAGTTGCGGTGGGTGAGCCGGACCCCCTTCGGCTGGCCCGTCGTCCCGGAGGTGTAGATGAGACTGGCCAAATCGTCGGGGTCGCGCTCGTCCAGCCAGGACCGGTAGGCCGTCTCGCTGAACGCCTCCTCACCGCGCCGATACACCGTTCCGAGCGTGTAGACGTCCTCGCGGTCCACGTCGGTGTCGTCCATGACGACGATGAACGACAGCGAGAGGTCCGCCTCGACGGCCAGGACCCGGTCCAGCATCTCGCCGTTCTCGACGACGACTGCGTCGGCTTCCGGGTCCGACAGCAGGTACTGGACCTGCTTCGGCGAGGAGTCCGTGTAGACGGTCGTCACCACGCCACCGGCGGACAGCAGGGCGAAGTCGGTCAACGCCCACTCCATCCGCGTGTCGGCCAGGATGCCGACGCGGGTGTCCGGGGCGACGCCGAGACTCCGGAACCCCGCGGTCAGATTCTTGACCAGGTGATGCATCCGCTCGTAGCTGAGGGCGGCGAAGTCGCCGTCGGGTGCCTCGGGCACCACGTCGTCGGTCAGCGACCGGTCGTAGACCCCGCCCTTGTACAGCTGGGCCGTCGTGTCGGCGTTCCGCGCCGCGCTCGCGGCGAACATCTCGCCCAGCGTGTCGTCGGCGACGACCTCGTCAGTGTGTTCCGCCTCGGCCGAACGCCAGGCCGGATGGGTGCCCGCGGTCATGTCGTGCCATGGTGTTCGCCGGGTGGACTCAAATACATGCAGGATGTTAACACGCAGTCGGTTTGTCGGAGTTGATTCACACGAGGGAAAGGGCCGACGACTGGAGGCCGGAGGTGCCCCCAGGGTTTTATCGAAGCGACCGTTCAGTTGGCCCATGGTCATCTCGACGGAGCCCGCCTGGGGTGACGCCGTAGAGCAGTTCGTGAAAGAGTACGAGGACGCCGTCGTGTACGCCGACATGGACCAGGAGACGGTCCTGCACGAGGGCCGGGCTCGGGTGCTCGGGAACGGCTGGGTCGAACTCCCGACGGGGCGGCTCCTCTCGCCGGACGCGGTCCACCACATCGATACGCGGACGGGCTGAGAATCCGGGTTCGTGCGGTCGGCGACGCGAGCGGAAATCGGTGGGCGGTCGCCCCAGAGCTGTCAGAGCGGACGCGTTACTGCCACTCTCGCCGGCAGTCCTCGTCGCAGAAGTGGGCCGTTTCGACGCTGTTGTCCTCTATCCACGTGATGACGCGGTGTGTCACTTCGTTGGCGATAGGGGCACCGCAGGTCGCGCACTCCGGCGCCTCGTCCTCGTCGATGTCTTCGTGGTGATCCGATGTCGGGTCGACCATCTTACTTGAGCGTGACTTTCACGGCACTTAATCCCACATATTTGCGGCGTACGTCACGGTCCTACACGAGGTCGCTCGCTCGACGTCCCGTCATCGGTCCCGCGTCACGGACTCGCCGGGTGTGGTGGTCGCCCCCGAAGACAGGACGACGCCGGCGTTCAGGCTCGTGTTGATGGCCGTTTTCGCGCCGTCGCCCGCGACGACGCCGAACTTCCGCCGCCCAGTCGACACGCGGTCGCCTTTCACTGTCATCCGGACCGGGTCGCCGTCGTGGCGCAGGTTCGCCACCTGCGTGCCAGCGCCGAAGTTGACGTCGCGTCCGACGACGCTGTCGCCCACGTAGGAGACGTGAGGGACGTTCGAATCGGCCATCAGCACCGTGTTCTTCACCTCGACGCCGTGGCCGACGTGGGTGTCCTCGCCCAGGAGAGTCGCGCCGCGGACGTAGGCGTTCGGTCCGACGTGTGCGCCCGAGCGGACCAGCGCCGGCCCCTCGATGACGACGCCGGGTTCGACGACCGCCCCCTCCTCGACGACGACGTCACCGCGCAGGTCGGCGTCGCCCCGAACCTCGCCGTCGAGGCGGCCCTCCAGTTCGCCGAGCTTCCACTCGTTGGCCGCGAGCAGTTCCCAGGGCCGGCCCACGTCGAGCCAGCGGTCCACCTCGACGGCGGTGACCGTCGACTCCGCGATGACTCGCGCGAGCACGTCCGTGATTTCCCGCTCGCCGCGGTCGCTGAGGGGGACATCCAGCCAGTTTCGGGCCTCGGCCGGGAAGACGTACGCCCCGGCGTTCGCCAGGTCGGTCGGCGGGTCGGCCGGCTTCTCGACGATGTCGGTGACGGCGTCGCCCTCGGTGGACAACACGCCGTAGTTCCTCGGGTCGTCGACGCGGTAAGCGGCGACCGACGGCGCGGCGTCGAAGAGGGCACCGAGACTCTCGGCGTCGTAGAGGTTGTCGCCGTTGAGCACCGCGAAGGGGCCGTCGAGGTGCGCTTTCGCGGCGGCGACGGCATCAGCGGTCCCCCGTTGCTCCTCCTGGACGGCGAAGTTGACCGGGACGCCGCCGTACTCGTCGCCGAAGTACGACCGGACCGCGTCGGCCTCGTAGCCGACGACGAAGACGAGCTCGTCGGCCCCCGCCTCGATGGCCGTGTCGGCGGTGTGTGCCACCAGCGGCCGGTCCGCGACCGGGAGCATCGGTTTCGGCGTGTTGTCAGTCAACGGCCGCATGCGCGTCCCCTGCCCCGCCGCGAGTACGACTGCTTGCATGGTCGCCCCGACGCCCGGCCCCGAAAAATACCTACCGCTGTTGACTCGTTAGAGCGCACAGCGACCGACGGCGTCGCTCACGGGTTTGTCTTCGACAGCAATGTGCTCGGTCAGGGATTTGAACCCTGGTCCTCGGCTCGAAAGGCCAAGATGATTGGCCGGACTACACCAACCGAGCGTACTCTGGCGTTTCGGGTGCTCCAATTTAATCCCATCGAAATAGCCGCTACCTGTGGATGCGTACCACTCACAGAGTGGTTCCCCTGCACTGACAGGTGTCAACACACTTTATCCCGCTGACCAACTGTCCCCCGATATGTCCGTCAACTCATTCATCAAGAACAATTTTCTGGCCGGGCTCGTTCTGGTGGGCCCGCTCGTGGCGACTATCGTCATCGTCCGGGTGCTGCTGGGCTGGGTCGGCGGCTTCCTCGACCCACTCATCCGCGGGACGCGGCTGGCGGTACTGACCGCGAACAACGTCTTGCTCGCCCAGCTACTGACGCTCTCGGTTCTCGTCGCGCTCGTCACGGTACTGGGGTACATCGCCCAGTGGAGCGTCGGGCAGCGACTGTTCGGAAAGACGGGGCACCTGGTCACGTTCGTGCCCGTCGTCCGGACCATCTACGGGAGCATCCGGCAGATGACCACCTCCGTCGTCAACCGGCAGTCTGACTACGAGTCCGTCGTGTACGTTGAGTATCCCCGCGACGGCGTCTACCAGCTGGGACTCAAAACGGGGACGAGCCCGGCGGACGTCTCCGAAGCGGCCGGCGAGAGCGCGTCGAGCGTGTTCATCCCCGGCAGTCCCAACCCCACCCAGGGCATGCTCGTCATGGTCCCCGAGAGCCGGACCTACGAGTCCGACCTGAGCGTCCGCGCGGCGATCCGGTTGCTGATGACGACCGGGATGGCACAGTCAGACGACATCATCCGACTCGACGAAAACGAGGTCGGCGGGGCGACTGACGCCGGATAAAGCAGGGGTCTGGGTGCCTACTTCCCCTCGAAGTCCGGCTCCTCGTCCCCCATGAACGCGTTGATACCCTCCATCACGTCGTCGGTGCCGATGAGGTGGCCGAAGGCCTGGGACTCGACTTCGAGCCCGGCGTCGATGTCGTCGCGGCCGGCGAGCATCGCGCGCTTGGTGAGCTTCTGGGCGACCGGCGGGCCGGCGGCCATGTCCGTGGTCAGTTCGAGCGCCCGCTCGTAGAGGGCGTCGTTGTCGACGACTTCGTTGATGAAGCCGTACTCGGCCAGTTCGGCGGCGTCGTAGCGCTCGGCGGTGAAGATGATTTCCTTGGCGCGGCCCTCGCCGACGATGCGGGCGAGTCGCTGTGTGCCGCCCCAGCCCGGCAGGAGACCGAGGTTGTGCTCGGGCTGGCCCAGTTCCGACCGCTCCGAGGCCACGCGGAGGTCGGCACAGGTCGCCAGTTCCATCCCGCCGCCCAGCGCGTAACCGTCGATGCCGGCGACGACCGGCATCGAGCATTCTTCGAGCTTGCCGAAGGTCTCCTGGCCCTTCCGGGAGAGGTCGATGGCGTCGAGCGGCGTCGCGTTCGAGGCCATCGACTGCACGTCGGCCCCGGCGGAGAAGGCCTTGTCGCCGGCCCCAGTCAGCAGGATGGCACGCACTTCGTCGTCGGCTTCGAGGAGGTCGATGGCGTCCGCGAGGTCGTCCATCAGCTCCGGGCTGACGGTGTTCATCCGGTGTGGGCGGTCGAGTTCAATGTGACCGACCATGTCGCCGGGGTACTCGACGTTGACGTTGTCGAACTCCGCGGGCGCCTCGTCCTCGCTGGCGTAGAAGCCGCCGTCCTCGGCGGCCGCCCGGAGCCCGTCGGCGACGGCGTAGCGCGCCGCACCGGTCGCCTCGTGAGCCTCCGCAAGCGTCTCGACGAGCGTCTCCAGGCCAGTCTTGTCGGCCATCTTCGCGGGCCCGTCCGGGAAGCCGCCGCCGAGCTTCACGGCCTGGTCGATGTCCGCGACCGGGGCCACGTCGTTCTCGACGAGCTTGCCGACCTCGTTTGCCATCACGGCGACGAGGCGGTGCTCGACGTCCTCTCGGCCGGCGTCGGTCGGGATGTCGACGCCGCCGTTCTCGTAGTCGTAGAACCCCTTGCCGGTCTTCTTGCCCAGTTCCTCGTTCTCGACTTTCTCCTCGAGGAGGGGACACGGCGCGTACGGTTCGCCCAGCACCTCGTGCATATATTCGAGGACGTGGAGGCCCACGTCGTTGCCGACCTGGTCGGAGAGTTCGAACGAGCCCATCGGCAGGCCCATGTCGAACTTCGTCGTCGAGTCGACCTCGGCGACGGTCGCCACGTCGTCGTGGACGAGCCAGGCGGCCTCGTTCATCAGCGGAACGAGGATGCGGTTGACGATGAACCCCGGCGAGTCCTTCCGGACGCGGACCGGCGTCTTCTCGAAGTCCTCGGCGAGGGCCTCGATGGCTTCCAGCGTTTCGTCGCTGGAGTGGGCGCCGGAGATGACCTCGACCAGTTGCATCCGCACCGGCGGATTGAAGAAGTGCATCCCGCAGAACTGCTCGGGCCGTTCGGTCACTTCCGACAGCTCCGTGATGGAGAGGCTGGAGGTGTTCGTGGCGAAGATGGCCTCCGCGGGCGCGTACTCCTCGACCTCCGTGTACACGTCCTTCTTTATCTCCATCTTCTCGGGGACAGCCTCGATGACCACGTCGGCGTCGCCGACGGCCTCCTCGACGTCCACCAATGGCGTCACGCGGTTCAGCGCCGCGTCGGCCTCGTCCTGCGTGAGCTGGTCTTTCTCGGCCAGCTTGTTCAGCGACCACTCGATGTTGTCGTATCCGTTCTCGACGAACTCGTCTTTGATGTCCCGCATCCGCACGTCGTAGCCCGCGAGCGCGGCCACTTCGGTGATTCCATGGCCCATGTTCCCGGCACCGAGCACGGCGATAGTGTCAATATCCTCGAAATCCATGACGTATCGTTCCACTGCCGGCCGGGGCTTCAACGTTTCTCTCGGTAGCAAACCACTTCTGAGTTTATTTCGGATTACGAACCATTATTGCCCTGCACGTCAACACACCGCACATGGATTTCGAACTGACCGCCGAGCAGCGACAGATACGGGACGAGGTCGCGCGGTTCGCCGAAAACGAAATCGAACCGGTCGCGACGGAGTACGACACCGCGGAGAAGTTCCCCCACGAAATCGTCGAGCAGGCCGCGGAGATGGGGCTGACAGGGGCGAACATCCCGCTGGAGTACGGCGGCGGGGGCTACGACACGCTGACGAGCGCCATCATCGCCGAGGAACTGTTCGCGGCCGACCCCGGTATCGGCCTGAGCATCCAGTCGGCGTCCTTCGGAGCCGACGCAATCGTCGGGTTCGGGACGGAAACCCAGAAAGAGGAGTACCTGGAACCGGTAGCGACCGGCGACGCCATCATGGGCGCGGCCATCTCGGAGCCGGACACGGGCTCGGACGTGTCTTCGGTGTCGACGCAGGCGCGCAAGGACGGCGACGAGTGGGTCGTCAACGGCACCAAGATGTGGATTACCAACGGGTCGGTCGGCGACTACTTCGTCGTGCTCTGTGAGACCGACCCCGACGCGGAGGGGCGGTACAACGGCTTCTCCCAGATTCTCGTCGAGTCCGACCGCGACGGGTTCGCGGCCGAAAAGATTACGGGGAAACTGGGCATCCGCGCGTCGGACACGGCGGAACTCGTCCTCGACGACGTGCGCGTCCCCGAGGCGAACCTCGTCGGCACGCGCGGGGCCGGTTTCCTCCAGCTCATGCAGTTCTTCGACGAGACCCGGACCGGCGTCGCCGCACAGGGCGTCGGCATCGCCCGCGGGGCCGCCGAGCACGCCCTTGCCTACGCACAGGACCGCGAGCAGTTCGGCCAGTCCATCTCGGAGTTCCAGGCCATCCAGCACAAGCTCGCCGAGCTGTTCACCGAAATCGAGGCCGCGCGCCAGCTCACGTACAAATCCGCCTGGAGCGTCGACAACGCCGACGACCAGCTCACCCAGCTTGCGTCGATGGCCAAGGAGAAGGCCTCCCGGGTCGCCGTCGAGACGGCCGACGAGGCCGTCCAGATTCACGGCGGGGCCGGCTACGTCAACGACTTCGACGTCGAGCGGTTCTACCGCGACGCCAAGATAACTCAGATATACGAGGGGACGACCGAGATACAGAAGAACATCATCGCCCGGGAACTGCTCGGGAAAGGCATGACCTGAGCCGTCCCGCGGTTCCCCCCGCGGGGCGCGCCTGCCGGTCTCCGGGGCGAATCGGACCGCTGCTTTTTACCTCACAGGGCGGTCTAGTCGAACCAACCATGGGCGACCGAACCCCGCGCCGCGTTGCTCGCCCGCTTCGAACCGCACCCGGTTGCCGCTCCCCCCGTCGCTGTTGTTGTCCCCGGTGACTCCCGTCCGGTGACTCGGACCGCGACCGACTGTCTCGTGCGCAGACGACACCACCCACACTACACACTAATGTTCGACCGACTGAAAGCGGATATCCGTACAGCACTCGCAAAGGACCCCGCGGCGACCAGCGCCCTGGAGGTCGCGCTCACCTACCCCGGCCTCCACGCCGTCTGGGCCCATCGCGTCGCCCACTGGCTCTGGACGGGCGACCGGACGCTGCTGGCCAGACTCCTCTCGCATCTCGCCCGGTTCCTGACCGGGGTCGAGATACACCCCGCGGCGGCGGTCGGCGAACGCGTGTTCATCGACCACGGGATGGGCGTCGTCGTCGGCGAGACCGCCGAAATCGGCGACGACGTGCTCCTGTATCACGGCGTGACGCTCGGCGGCACGTCGATGCGACGGGAGAAACGCCACCCGACGGTCGAGGACGGCGCGACGCTGGGGGCCGACGCCTCGATAATGGGGCCGATAACCGTCGGCGAGAACGCCTCCGTCGGTGCCGGCGCCGTCGTGGTCGACGACGTGCCGCCGGAGACGACGGTCGTCGGCAACCCGGCGAAGCCGGTCGGCGCGGCCGGCACCGCCTCACCCGGCCCCGACCCCGCCATCGCCGACGGCTGACGGACACGTTCTTCTCGGTCGAGTCACTACCTCGGAGCGATGACCGACTCACCATACGAGACGCTGCGGGCGGACCCCGACATCGGCCCGCTCGTCGAGCGCCACGGCGAACTCACGCTCGACCCCGCGTCGGACCTCTTCGAGCGGCTGGTGGTCTCGATCCTCCGCCAGCAGGTGTCGATGGCCTCGGCCGCCGCGACGCGGGAACGGCTGTTCGACGCCGTCACCGTGACGCCAGCGGGCATCGCCGACGCCGACGACGAGGTGCTGCGGGACGCCGGACTGTCCCGACAGAAGACTCGCTACGTCAACGAAGTCGCCGAGACGTTTCTGGCGGAGGAGTACTCGCTTGCGACGTTCGAGGACGCCACCGACGAGGACATCCGCGAGGCGCTGACCGCCATCACGGGCGTCGGCGACTGGACCGCGAACATGCAACTCCTGTTCGCCTTCGGCCGCGAGGACGTGTTCCCGGTCGGCGACCTCGGCATCCGCAAGGGGTTCGAGGCCGTCGTCGGCGAGGGGTACAGCCGCGCGGAGATGCGCGAGTACGCCGAGCGGTGGTCGCCGTACCGCAGTTACGCGAGCCTCTACCTGTGGCGGGCCGACGAGGACATCGCCGAGAGCGTCGCGGAAGTGCGCGAGGACTGACTACTCCTCGCTCTGCTCCTCTTCCTCGGTCTCGACCTCCGCCTCGTCGTCGGCGCGGCGGGTCACGTCGACCTGATAGTGCTTGAGGATGTCCCGCCCCAGCAGGAGCGGGTAGTCCATGTGCGAGCGGTCCTCGACGCTGGCCGTGACGGTGTGTTGGGTCCCGCCGACGCCGACGACGAGGTCGACGACCGGGCGCGAGCGGCCGGACTTGACGCTCCCGGACTTGACCGTGACGATGTCGAGAATCGGCCCCGTCCCGATGTCCGCCGCGAGCCTCGCGTCGATGCTGCTCCTGGTCGCGCCGGTGTCTGACTTGGCGAGAACGGACTTGGTCCCCTGGGTGCCGGTGACGACGACCTCCTCGATGTAGCCGACGACCACGTTCTCCTGTGCCTTCCGCTGGGGCTTTTTCGGCGTGCACGCCGGCCGTGAGTCGTCGAGCCGGTCGGAAAGCCGCTCGACGGTCGCATCGTCGACGCTGCCGCCCGCCTGCTCGATGGCGAGCTGGGCGATGTAGGGGGCGGGGCTGACGCCGCTCGCCTTGAACAGGCCGCGGAACCCGGCGGTGGGGTTGACCTCAAGCACGTAGTAGCCGTCCTCGCTCTGGACGATGTCGACGCCGGCGTAGTCCAGCCCGATTGCCTCGACCGAGTCGAGCGCTATCTCCCTGACGCGCTCGGGGAGCTTCCCGGTCATGTCCTCGACGTCGCCGCCCAGCGCGACGTTCGTCCGCCACTCCCCCTCGGGCGCGTAGCGGTTCATCGCGCCGACGATGCGGTCGCCGACGACGTACACGCGGAGGTCGTGGTGGCGCTTCTCGTCGTGTTCCATGTACTCCTGGAGGAACGCGTAGCGGCCCCCGACCTGGGCGTTGACCTGGTTCTCCAGGTCGACCATCCACGTCCCGCCGCCGTGGGTGCCGATGGCCGTCTTGTACACCGCGCGGTCGCCGAAGCGGTCCCGCTCGTCGTTGAGCCGGTCGTTCGACAGCGCGAGCAAGGCGTCGGGGACCGGCACGCCAGCGTCGGCCAGGGCGGCGGCGCTCGCGAACTTGTGCAGGGCCGTCGTCGCCGCCATCGGTTCGTTCAGCGTCGGCGCGAGGCGGCTGACGGTCATCCCCAGCCCGATGCCCTCCGCGGGGTGTTCGTTGCTGGAGAGCAGCATCCGGTTCGCAATCACGTCGACGCTGGGTTCCAGCGTCATCTCGCCGTCGGTGACGCTTATCGTGGTGTTCTCGTTGCGGAGCCACTCCGTGTCGTACCCCATCTCGTCGACGGCGTTCAGGATGGCCTTCGACTCCTTGCTGGAGTGGAGGCTGAGGACGCCGACTGTGATGTCCTGGTCGCTCATGCCGGCGACTTCTGTCGGCCACAGTATAGAAGTACGGATACTCGGTCGTCTCGGAGGGGTTTTAGCCGCCGCATCTCGTTGTGATGGCATGGAGGAACCCAGGGCGTTCACCTTCGACGGCGGCCGTGTCGAACCGGGTGAGACCCGTAACGTCCGATACACCGTCAGCGAGACCTATCTGGGTGACGCCGTCCGGGTGCCGGTGACCATCGTCAACGGGGAGCGCCCCGGACCGACGGTGTTTCTCACCGCGGCGGCCCACGGCGACGAACTCAACGGCATCGAGGTCGTCCGGGAGGTTGCCCACGAGTGGGACCACGAGGGGCTGGCGGGGACGCTGGTCTGCCTGCCGGTGTTGAACGTTCCGGCCTTCCTCGCCCAGGAGCGATACCTGCCCATCTACGACCGCGACCTGAACCGCTCGTTCCCCGGGGACCCCGACTCGACGAGCGCGAAGCGGATGGCCCACGAGATTTTCCGGAACTTCCTGGCCCCCTGTGACGTGGGCCTGGACTTCCACACGTCCACCCGCGGGCGAACGAACATGCTCCACGTCCGGGCGGACATGGACGACCCGGCGGTCGCGCGGGTCGCCAACGCCTTCGCGTCGAACGTCATCATCTCCTCGGAAGGGCCCTCGGGGTCGCTCCGGCGCGAGCTGAGCGACGCGGGCGTCCCGACGATAACGATAGAGATGGGCGAGGCCCACCGGTTCCAGCGGCCGCTCATCGACTCTGCTCTGGAGAGCGTTCGGTCGGTGCTGGCGGAGTTCGGCCTCCGGGGCTCCGACACCGTCCAGTGGCCGGGCTGGCGGACGGTCATCGACGACACCGGCGAGAAGACCTGGATACGGGCGGACTCGGGCGGCCTGGTCGATATGCATTACGAGCGCGGCGACCTGGTGTACGAGGACGACGTCATCTGTACGATTACGAACCCGTTCAAGACCGAGAACACGCTGATGCGTGCGCCGTTTACCGGCCTGCTGGTCGGCGTCCTCGAGAACCCGCTGGTGTACCCCGGGAACCCCCTCTGTCACCTGGTCCGGCTCGACGACCGGACCCAGCGAGCCATCGAGTGGAACCGCCGGGTGGACGACGACGATTGGTAACGGCGGAGTAGTCAATTGACGAACGTCTTCGGGCGGGTTTTCGGCGATACGGGTCCGTGTAGAAACTACTATCTGTCCCCGGACTAACCCCCCTGTGTATGAGTCAGTCTTACAATCGCGGCACCGTCGAGGACTTCGGACGGTGGCGGGAGTTCTCGGCCGGGATGTGGGCCTGGATATTCCACAAGTTCACCGGCTGGGTGCTCGTGGGCTACCTGTTCACCCACATCGCGGTGCTGAGCACCTCGGTCGGTGTCGACCCGGCGAGCGCGCAGGCAGGCAGCGACCTCTACACCAGTACGCTCAGCGGCCTCGAATCGCTGCTGATAGTCCGGTTCCTCGAAGTCGGGCTGCTGGCCGTCGCCGTCTTCCACATCCTCAACGGCATCCGGCTGTTGATGGTCGACCTCGGCGTGGGCCTCGAATCGCAGGACAAGAGCTTCTACGCGTCGCTGCTGCTGACCGGCGCAATCGTCGTCGCCAGCGTGCCGACGTTCCTCGGGGGGGCACTCGTCTAATGGCACAGCACTACTCTTCGTTCGACCGCGGCGGGCGTCGCTGGCTGTTCCAGCGGCTGACGGCGGTGTTCCTCATCGGCGTGCTCGCTTTCCACTTCATGCTGTTGCACTTCGTGAACCACGCCTCGGACATCACGTTCCTGGGGACGCAGGCCCGGATGAGCCAGGTCAGCTACTTCGCGACGATGTGGCTGTTCCTCGTGACCGCGACGTTCCACGGCGTCAACGGCGTGTACAACGCCCTGGTCAACCAGGGACTCACCGGCTCCCGGAAGAACGCAGTCAAGTACCTGCTCGGCGTCGCCGGCCTCCTGCTCGTCGTGCAGGGGACCCGCGTCTCGCTGGCCATGACGACCCTCATCTGAACTATGAGTACGCAAATCGAACAACAGGAAACCGAGACGGAAGCCGACGAGGAGACGGAGCCCGAGGTCCAGTCCCCGGGCGAGCGTCGGCGCGCACAGAAACGCGAACGACAGGCACAGGAGTCCCAGCGTGAAGTCGAGGAGGAGACCCTCGACGACGAGGACACGATTACGCTGAAAGTGTTCCGCTACGACCCCGAGGTCCAGGGGAAACAGGAGCCACGCTTCGACGACTTCCGCGTCCCCTTCCACAAGGGGATGACCATCCTCGACGCGCTCATCTACGCGCGGGACCACTACGACTCCTCGCTTACCTTCCGGCACTCCTGCCGGCAGGCCGTCTGTGGCTCGGACGCCCTGTTCGTCAACGGCAAGCAGCGACTTGGCTGCAAGACCCAGATTTCCGACCTGGAAGACCCCGTCCGCATCGAGCCGCTGCCACACCAGGAAGTGGTGAAGGACCTCGTCGTCGACATGGAGCACTTCTACGACCAGATGGAGGCCGTCGAGCCGTACTTCGACGCCGACGAGCTCCCCGAGGACGAACTCGAAGAGCAGCGCCAGACCCGGGAGAACCGTGAGAAGGTCAAGATGTCCACGCGGTGTATCTGGTGTGGCGCGTGTATGTCATCGTGTAACATCGCCGCCGGCGACAACGAGTACCTCGGCCCCGCCGCCATCAACAAGGCCTACCGCTTCGCGATGGACGAGCGCGAGGGCGAGAACCGCAAGCAGGAGCGGCTCCGTATCATCGAACAGGAACACGGCGTCTGGCGCTGTCAGACCCAGTTCTCCTGTACCGAGGTGTGTCCGAAAGACATCCCGCTGACCGAGCACATCCAGGAGCTCAAGCGGGAAGCGGTCAAGAACAACCTCAAGTTCTGGTGACGACACCGGAGCGTACCCGATAGCCGCGTTTCTGCCGTATTCGGCTCGTCGACGGGCGTAGTTACCACTCCGGGACGGGAGCGAGCACCGGGTTACAGCGCACAAAAAGGGTGAACCGCCGGCGTTACTCGACCTGCCCGGCACGGATATCCCGCTGGGTGGTACCGGGAATGTGGCCGCCGGTAGCCACCATGTAGATGGCGTAGACGCCCCAGACGAGGAACCCCGCGAGGATGATATACGACCGGAGTTCGAGCGGGACGAGAGCGTCGTGGACGATTTGGCCCTCGCCGGAGACGGGGTGTGGGCTCCCCAAGAGCATCTCTAAGAAGCCGATACCGACCGTGCCGAGGACGACGAGGCCGCCGCCGACGTACATCGCTATCCTGTCCGCTGTGGTGTGGTTACTCATATTCTGACGCCTCCGTTAGCCGATGAGGTACCGAAGCCGCGGGTGGTTCTCCACGAACTCGGTGTTCTGCAGGTACGAGTCGACGCCGAGGACGCGGCCGGCTCCGAGGGTAGCAATCATCCCGAAGATGAGGATGCCCAGCAGTTCGCCCGTGACGACGCCGTGAGCCCAGCCGCCGGTCTCGCCGTTGACGAAGTAGAAGAACACCATCATGAGCGCGCCGAAGAACGCCGCCGTGCGGGTGAGCGCCCCGAACACCAGTCCCAGGCCTATCAGTACCTGCCCGATGGGGACCGCGACGTTGGTAAACGCCAGGCCGGCACCGCTACTGAACAGCGCGAGGACGGGGCCGAGACTCGTTCCCTGGGCGGCACCGCCGACGAACCAGGCCGCGTCGAACGGCCAGTTGACGATTTTGTCGAGTCCGGCGTGTAACAGCCACCAGCCGCCGACGAGTCGCATGACGACCAGCCAGTAGGCCAGCCACGGTTGTGACACGCTGAACGCGACGTCCTGTCCGAGCATCCGGGCCCGAACGTTGGTAATGTCACTTGTTGCCATGTGGTAGCACCACACGTGATATCACGGCAGGGTGTATTCAATTTTTGCCTGTTAGCTGAGGTTTAGAATGGGGCAGACTCGGCGAGTCGCCCGGTCAGTCGCCCCCGGCGGCCCAGGGCGACAGAATCGCGGTCACGGCCTCGTTCATCGGGACGTCGACGCCGGCCGCGTCGGCGTGGCGGACGACCGAGCCGTTGAGCGCGTCGAGTTCCATCGGCTTGTCGTGGGTCAGGTCGTAGTGCAGCGAGGAGTACATCCCCGGGTCGAGGTCGGCGGCGAAGTCGAGCCACTCCGAAACCGTCTCGTCGGGCAGGGCGACCCCCTCCGCGCGGGCGACGGCGCACACCTCCTCGATGAGCCGGCGGTACATCTCCCAGGACGCTTCGTGTTCCCGGATGTCGCCGACCGGCCGCCGGGTCGTCGCCGTCATCCCGGCCTGGGCGCAGATGAAGGCGAACTTCCGCCACAGTTCGACGCGGACGTCGTCGGCGAGCACCGCGTCGACGCCCCCGCTCGCCGAGAGCGCGTCGTCGAGCGCCTCGATGCGCTCCGTCCGTCGGCCGTCGAGTTCGCCGTAGACGAACCGGGCCGGCCCGCCGGTGTGTTCGACGACCCCGGGCTCCTTGATGGTCGAGAAGATGTAGGCCACGCCCCCCACGACGTGGGACTCGCCGATGGTCTCGGCCAGCCACGCCTCGTTGTCGACGCCGTTCTGGAAGGAGACGACGGCCGTCCCGTCGGCGAGCAGCGGGGCCATCTCCGCGGCGGCCGCTCGCGTGTCGTTGGATTTCACACAGAGCAACACGGCGTCGCAGGCCCCGACCTCGGCCGGGTCGTCGGTCGCAGGGAGGTCGACCGCCGTGTTCCCGTGGATGCTCTCGACCTGGAGCCCGTCGGCCCGTAGCGCGTCCAGGTGCGCTCCCCGGGCGACGAGGTGGACGTCGTGGCCCGCGTCGGCGAGCCGCGCGCCGAGATAGCCGCCGATACCGCCGGCACCGAAGATACAGAGTTTCATGGGCGGTAGCTACAGCGAACCGGGTGAAATGGATTCCGGAGGCGGCGACGGCCACGAACGGGGACCTGGGGGTCAGCTATCGCGACAGACGAACTCGAACCGCGCGCCGCCGCCGTCCCGGTCGGTCGCGATGACATCCCAGTCGTGTGAATCGACGATTTGCTCGACGATACAGAGGCCGAACCCCGTCCCCTCCGCCGCCGTCGAGTAGCCGGGTTCGAACAGGTCCGCGGTGCCGTCGACGAAGCCGGCCCCGTCGTCCTCGACGTAGAACCCCCACGGCTCGGTCCCGACCGTGACGGTCACGTCCTCGCCGCCGTGCCCGATGGCATTCCGGAAGAGGTTCTCCAGCAGTTCGAGCATCGCGCCCTCGTCGGCCCTGACGGTGTCCTCGACGTCGGTTTCCAGCGTCGCGTCCCGCGTGTCGACCATCGACCAGGCCCGCCGTGACAGGCTATCGAGGTCGACCGCCTCGACCGCCGCCGGGTCGACGCCCTGTTTGGCGAGCACGAGCAGGTCGTCGATGAGCGTGTACATCCGGTCGATGCTCCGCTCGGCGCGTTCGAAGTGCTCCTCCGCCCCGGTCTCGCGTGCGAGTTCGAGCGAGCCGTCCAGCACGTCGAGGGGGTTCCGGAGGTCGTGGCTGATGGCGTCCGAGAACCGTTCGAGGCGCTGGTTCTGTCGCCTGAGCTCCTCCTCGCGGCGTTTCCGCTCCGAGATGTCGCGGGTCGTCACGACGACGTGGTCCTCCAGCGGGCCGCTCGCGACCTGCTGGCCGCGGGATTCGGCCCATATCCAGTCGCCGTCGGCGTGACGGTACCGGTGTTCGATGACGGCGACGTAGTCCGGTTCCGCCACCATCCGGCCGAACTCCGAGAGCGCGTTCGAGAGGTCGTCCGGGTGGACGTACTCGAAGAGGTCGGCGTCCTGCATCGCCTCCTGGTCGTAGCCGAGTACGCGTTCGATAGAGGGGCTGACGTAGTCGACGTTGCCCTGCTCGTCAAAGACCGTGAGGACGTCGGAGGCATGGGTGACGAACTGGTGAAAGCGGGCCTCGAAGCGCGCCCGGTCGCCGACGTCGTGGGAGGTGAACACCCGGTAGTCGCGGTCGGTCTCGGCGTCCGTGGAGACGATGGTTTCGAGCCGGACCCAGTCGCCGTCGGCGTGGCGAAACCGGTACTCGGTCCCGCTTTCCTCTCGGTCGCCGGCGAGCGTGGCGCGGACGCGGTCCGCGTCCTCGGAGTGGACGAGGTCCAGCCAGTTCGTGCCGACGAGCGAGTCCATGTCGTAGCCCAGGATGCGTTCGACGGCCGGGCTGACGAACCGAACTGTCAGGTCGTTGTCGGTGACCGTCAGCACGGAGGGCGAATCGGCTAACACCGCC
The DNA here is from genome assembly GCF_037078405.1 of Haloarcula sp. DT43. Classification (NCBI taxonomy): domain Archaea; kingdom Methanobacteriati; phylum Methanobacteriota; class Halobacteria; order Halobacteriales; family Haloarculaceae; genus Haloarcula; species Haloarcula brevis. The sequence continues at coordinate 488,567 of NZ_JAYMGZ010000004.1, forward strand.
TCGAAGTCGTCTGTCGACGTGAGATACTGGTCTGGCATCGGAGGTGAAGGGATCGGCTCCCGTAGGAATACCAACTGTAGTGTTTGGTATCAGTAGTTAGTTCCTAACTAGTCATACCACGCGATATAACTCCATCGGATAGGTCAAACCTCTACGTTGAATGACAGTACGATGCGGGGAGTGAAAGCGGGAGACCAGGTAGCTCGCAGTAACGCAACAGGGAGGCTTAAGTTTGGCTAATCCTAAGCCGAAACCACGCCAAGAGACTCTCTCACAATGTACGAACACGATGTCATCGTGGTCGGCGCGGGTGGCGCTGGCCTCAGAGCGGCGATTGCAGCGGACGAAGAGGGTGCAGACGTGGCCCTCGTGACCAAGCTCCATCCGGTCCGGAGCCACACAGGTGCCGCGGAGGGGGGAATCAACGCCGCGCTGCAGGAGGGGGACTCCTGGGACCTCCACGCGTACGACACGATGAAGGGGTCCGACTACCTCGGCGACGCCCCCGCCATCGACACCTTCGCCAAGGACGCCCCGGAGGAGGTCATCCAGCTCGAACACTGGGGGATGCCCTTCTCGCGTGAGGACGACGGCCGCGTCTCTCAGCGTCCGTTCGGCGGCCTCTCCTATCCGCGAACGACCTACGCCGGTGCCGAAACCGGCCACCACTTGCTGCACACGATGTACGAGCAGGCGGTCAAGCGCGGCATCGAGGTGTACGACGAGTGGTACGTGACCCAGCTGGCGGTCACCGACCACGACGACCCCGAGGACCGCGTCTGTCACGGCTGTGTCGCCTACGACATCAAGTCCGGCGAGATCCAGGGCTTCCGGGCGAACAACGGCGTCATCCTGGCGACCGGCGGCCTGGGGCAGGCCTTCGACCACACCACGAACGCCGTCGCCAACACCGGCGACGGCTGTGCGATGGCCTACCGCGCCGGCGTCCCGATGGAGGACATGGAGATGATTCAGTTCCACCCGACCACGCTCCCGTCGACGGGCGTGCTCATCTCCGAAGGGGTCCGCGGCGAGGGCGGTATCCTCTACAACGACGACGAGGAGCGGTTCATGTTCGAACACGGCTACGCCAACAACGAGGGGGAACTGGCCTCCCGTGACGTGGTCGCTCGGGCCGAACTGACCGAGGTCAACGAGGGCCGCGGCGTCGAGGACGAGTACGTCGACCTCGACATGCGCCACCTCGGCGAGGAGCGTATCCTCGACCGCCTGGAGAACATCCTCCACCTCGCGGAGGACTTCGAGGGCGTCGACGGCCTCGACGAGCCGATGCCGGTCAAGCCAGGCCAGCACTACGCCATGGGCGGCGTCGAGACCGACGAGAACGGCGAGACGTGTATCGACGGCCTCTACGCGGCCGGCGAGACCGCCTGCGTGTCGCTACACGGCGCGAACCGGCTCGGGGGCAACGCCCTGCCGGAGCTGCTCGTGTTCGGCGCTCGCGCCGGCCACCACGCCGCCGGGAAGGACATGAAGACCGCCGAGATACAGACCGGCCCCTCCGCAAAGAGCGAGCCCGGCGACGTCGAGCCGCCGGTCGAGCCCGGCGCAATCGACGCCACCAGCGACGACGTCGCCGCCGACGGGGCGGCCGTCGAGCCGAAGGCGGTGCTCGAAACCACCGTCGAGCGGGAGCGCCAGCGCGTGGAGGAACTCATCGAGTCCGACGGCATCAACCACGCCGAGGTCCGGGCCGACGTCCAGGAGACGATGACCGAGAACGTCAACGTGTTCCGGAAAGAGGACGGTCTGGAGAAGGCCCTGCGGGACCTCCGGGCGGCCCGCAAGGAGTACGAGAACGTCGCCGTCGAGGACCCCTCGCGGACCTACAACACGGACCTCATCCACACCATCGAGACGCGCAACATCCTCGACGTGGCCGAGGCCATCACGCTGGGCGCGCTCGCCCGCGAGGAGTTCCGGGGCGCACACTGGCGCGCCGAGCACCAGGAGCGCAAGGACGACGAGTGGATAAAGCACACGATGCTGGCCTGGAACGAGGGCACCCCCGAACTCTACTACAAGCCGGTCATCCTCGAGGGCGACGAGCAGACCTACGAGCCGAAGGTCCGGTCGTACTGACGCCGGACCGTTCGGACGGGTCCGCTGACGGCTTCAGGGTGCGCCAGCGAGCACGAACGTGCTCTCGGTGTCGCCGTTTTTGATCGTCCGTTCTGCTTCGGGCGGGATTCTGATTGCGTCACCCGCAGTCATGGCCACGTCCTCGCCGTCCACTTCGACGGTCGCGGCCCCCTCGACGAGGACGTACACTTCTTCGTGACCGTCGTCGGCGTGGTCGTGCGGTTTGCCCGTCCAGCCGGCCTCGCAGTCGAGGACGGTGACGCCCATCTGCTCACACCCCAGTGTCGTCGCCCGGCGGAAAATAAGTTATTGTGATTCCGAAAAGAGACGGTCCCGAGATGAGCCACCGTCCCGCCGTAGCTGTTGAGACCCGTGGGGCTACCGGCCGACGGGACCGGCTCGCGATATCGGGAGCAGTACGTGCGGAACCACCCGGAATCATCACTTACTTGGTTGTCAGGAACGTATCGAAGGTAGCTCGGAAGGGTGGCTCAGTGGTAGAGCGCTACCGGCCAACATGCCAGAATCGGTCGGTGGTTACCCCGCAAAGGGCTCCGCGTGGTTCGACTCCCGCCCCTTCCACTCCCGCGTGTCGCTGACAGCGGCTGCTGTCCGTTTCTACGCTGGCACACCGTTCAGTCGTCCCTGCCGCGACCGGGGAGCCAAGGCTACTTCACGATAGGCGCGACTGTTGACCGGCGTCGTCGAAGCGTCGGGGTGGGAACCGACGCCTCTCAGGAAGTGGAAAGGTAAGGAATGTGGGGGGTGGGGGTGGTGCGGCACCAGTACGGTGCCTACCCGATACAAGCGGGGTGGCGTACAAAAAACCTCCGCTGAGATTATCAAAGTCGATATTTGGAGGGGGCCCTGGATATTACGGGTAAGCGTCGGAGACGGGCGGAGAAACAGCGGCGGCCGCTATCGGTTTCGTTACGACTGTGGACTGGACGACAACGGCGACAAGAACGGCGCGTCGAACATCGGCAAACGAGCCGTCGGTAAGGACATTCAGAGCCCGCTATCGACGGTGGGGGCTGTTGTGGCTCAGCCCGAAACGCAGGTCGTACTCGAGGGAACCAACGGTGAGATGGAACCTGCGAACTCCCCAGACAATGTGGGCCTAACCCTCAGTGAGGGAAGCCCACGACTTTAGTCGTGGGAGAAGTCACTTGTGGGTGAAGAGTACGACGCTCCCGTCGTCGGTGGTCGTACAGAGGTCCATCTCGAAATCGAGATTGAGGGAGGTGAACTCCTGCTTGCAGACGACCATGTCGTCGAACGGCTCCTCACAGGCGGGACAGGCCACGGCCGTCGTGTTCTGGTAGGAAGCGATTGCCTCGTTGTCCTCGCGTGGCGTCAGCGACGAGAGGAGCTCGTCGAAATCGTCCATGTCCTGGCAACCGGGGGCGGGCGGCATAAATCATGCGCCGCCCCGCACCGGGGTATTAAAGTCGACTTGTGGTAATACAAGCACAATGACTTCACCCGGTGGCGGAACGCGATTCGCACTCGTCGCAGGAACCACGGAGACGGCCAGTCGACCGGGCATCAGCGCCGCCGGAGCCGACCCCGACCTGATGGCGGTGACCCCCGCGGCCGACGCGGAACTGGTGACCTACGGCAGTCCGGTCCGGACGGGCGTGACGCCGGTCAGCCCGAGCGGCTGTCCGACGCCGGCGCTGGTGACCCGCGCCGTCGGGGAACTGCTGGACCTCGACGTGACGGTCGTCGACGGCGGCCTGGCCGAGAAGACCGGCGCGCCGACGGTCGCTGTCGGCGCACGCCCGGGGAAAGACATCGCGGAGCAGGACCCGGTGCCGACGGCCCACGGGGCGTTCACGGCCGCCCGGCAGTTCGGCCGCGCGCTGCCCGACGACGAACTGTACCTCGCCGAGACGATTCCCGGCGGGACGACGACGGCACTGGGCGTCCTGCGGGCGCTGGGCGAGGCGGGGATGGTCTCCTCGTCGCTGCCCGAAAACCCCACGGAACAGAAGGAAGCTCTGGTCGCCGAGGGACTACAGGCCAGTTCGCTGGACCCGGGCGACGCCGCGGGCGAGCCGAAGCGGGCGGTCCGCCGGATGGGCGACCCCGTCCTGGCGACGCTCGCCGGCCTGACCGCGGGAGCAGTCGAGGGCGACACTGCGGTGACGCTGGCCGGGGGCAGCCAGTGTGTCGCCGTCGCCGCGCTGGTCCGCCACGGCGGCTACGAGGGGCCGCTCGGACTCGCCACGACGAGCTACGTGGCCGACGACGAGAGCGCCGACGTGCGCGCGTCGGCCGACCGGCTCGACCTTGACCTGACCGTGACCGACCCCGGCTTCGACCGGAGCGACCACGTCGCCATGGAGCGGTTCGTCGCCGGCGAGGCCAAAGAGGGGGTCGGGATGGGCGGCGCGCTGGCGCTGGCCGACCGCGCCGGCGTCCCGATGGCCGAGGTCCGGGAGCGGTTCGCGGCGGTGTACGACGGGCTCATCGGCGACGCGCCGACGGCGACGCCTGAGGAGGGGCCGTGAGGGGGGTCGTCCTCGCCGGCACGAGTTCCGGGGTCGGCAAGACCGTGGCGACGCTGGCGACCCTGACCACGCTCGAAGACGCCGGGTACCAGCCCCAGCCGGCCAAGGCGGGCCCGGACTTCATCGACCCGAGCCACCACGAGGCGCTCGTCGACGCGCCCTCTCGGACGCTCGACCCCTGGCTCTCGGGCGCGGACGGCATGCGGCGCACCTACTGGCGCGGCGAGGGCGACATCTGTGTCGTCGAGGGCGTGATGGGCCTGTACGACGGGAGCAAGGCCTCGACGGCGGCGGTCGCCGAGGGGCTGGACCTCCCGGTCGTCCTTGTCGTCGACGCGAAAGCCGGCATGGAGAGCGTCGCCGCGACGGCGCTGGGGTTCGCGCGATACGCCGACCGCGTCGGCGTCGACATCGACGTGGCCGGCATCCTCGCCCAGCGCGCCCACGGCGGCCGACACGCCGAGGGCATCAGGGACGCACTCCCCGACGAACTCGCCTACTTCGGCCGGGTTCCGCCGACGCCGGACCTGGAAATCCCCGACCGGCACCTCGGGCTACAGATGGGGTCGGAGGCCGGTCTCGACCGCGGCGCGCTCGAAACGGCGGCGGAGACAATCGACGTCGAGCGGCTGGTCGAGGCGGCGCGAGAGCCGCCGGCAGTCGCGGCCGACGAGACGGTAAGCGACACGGCGGCCGACCGCCGGGTCGCGGTCGCACGGGACAGCGCGTTCTGTTTCACCTACCCCTCGGTGCTCGACCGCCTCCGGTCCGGGGCGGCCGTCGAGCCGTTCTCGCCGGTCGCCGGCGACCCGGTCCCCGACGCCGACGCGATATATCTGCCCGGCGGCTATCCAGAACTCCACGGCGAGTCGCTGTCGGCGGGCGGGACGCTCGACGAGATAGCCGACCGCGCCGCCGACGGCGTCCCCGTCTACGGCGAGTGCGGCGGCCTGATGGCGCTGTCGGAGTCGCTGACGACGACCGACGGCGACACCTACGAGATGGCCGGCGTCCTCCCGGCGGCCGTCGAGATGCAGGACCGGTATCAGGCGCTGGACCACGTGGAACTCAGCGCGCGGACGGACACCGTCACGGCCGCGTCCGGGACCCACCTCCGCGGGCACGAGTTCCACTACTCGGCCGCCGACGTCGCCGCCGACGCGTCCTTCGCCTTCGACGTGGTCCGGGGCGACGGCATCGACGGCGACCACGACGGTCTCACGGAGTACAACACCGTGGGGACGTACTGTCACTGCCACGGGGAGAGCGGTGCCTTCGACCGCCTGCTGGAAGTGCCGTCGAAGTGAAGCCCACGGAGCGGCCGTCTGACGCGTGGCTGACTGGCCCGCAACCTTTTTTCCGCCTGGCAGCATCGTTCTGATAATGAACGAGTTGCGCGACCTGCTCGGAGACCTGGTCGCAGACGTCGACTCCGTGTTCCTGTTTTCGCCGAACGCGTCGTTCTTCGAGGAGTTCGCCGAGGTCGACGAGGACATCGTCGTCGTCGGCCCGGAGAACGCCCTCGACGCGGAGCCGTTCGTCGAACTGCCGATAGATTTCACCGACCTTGAGGGCCGCCTCCGCTTCGGCGTCGAGGGCGCGCTGGAACAGGGCATCGTCGACGAGGGCGACGAAGTGCTCTGCGTGACCGAGGTGCTCGACGGGGCCGAGAACACGCTCGTTCGGGTCCAGACCAACAACTTCTCGCCCTCCGGCGTGTACGACATGTTCGTCAACTCCAGGGCGGACGCGAGCGTCGTCCGCGACGTGTTCGAGGTCGCCATCGAACTGGGCAAGAAGGGCCAGAAGGGCAAGCCCGTCGGCGCGCTGTTCGTCGTCGGCGACGCCGGCAAGGTGATGAACAAGTCCCGGCCGCTGTCGTACAACCCCTTCGAGAAGTCCCACGTCCACGTCGGCGACCCCATCGTCAACGTGATGCTCAAGGAGTTCTCGCGCCTCGACGGCGCGTTCGTCATCTCCGACGCCGGCAAAATCGTCTCCGCGTACCGGTACCTCGAACCTTCCGCCGAAGGGGTCGACATCCCGAAGGGGCTGGGGGCACGGCACATGGCGGCCGGCGCTATCACCCGTGACACCACCGCGACAGCCATCGTCCTCTCGGAGAGCGACGGGCTGGTACGGGCGTTCAAGGGCGGGGAGCTGGTCCTCGAAATCGACCCCGAGGAGTACTGAGGATGCAGTTCGGCTTCGACTGGGCGACGTTCATCCGGCGAGTGTTCTCGCCACAGGGGACGTTCATCTTCTCGCTGGTGGTCCTGGCCGTGGGCATCGTGCTCGGCTACCTCGTCTGGCGCTCGTCCCGACGGTTCATGCGCGAACTCGGCGTCCCGGAAACGGTCGAGGGCACGCCCTTCGAGCGAACGGCGCGGGGCCTGGGCACGTCGACGGTCGGCATCGTCTCGAACCTGGCCGCGCTGTTCATCTACATCACGACGATTACCGCCGTCCTCAACATCGCACAGCTGACCGACCCGGAGCTGTACTGGGCCCGCTTTACCTCGTTCCTGCCCGACCTGTTCATCGCGCTGTTCGCCGTCATCATCGGCCTCATCGCGGGTGACAAGGCCAAGCTCGTCGTCTCCGAGCGGCTGCGCAGCGTCAAGATGCCCGAGGCGACGGTGCTGCCCGAACTCGTCAAGTACAGCATCTTCTATCTCGCCGTGCTCATCGCGCTCGGCCAGCTGGGCGTCGAGACCCTCGCCCTGCTCATTCTCCTCGGCGCCTACGCCTTCGGGCTGGTGTTCGTCTGCGGGCTGGCGCTGCGGGACATCTTGCAGGCCGGCGCGGCCGGCCTCTACCTCCTCCTGACGGAGCCGTACAGCATCGGCGACGAGGTCGTCATCGGCGACCAGCGCGGCATCGTCCAGGAGGTGGACATCCTCGTGACGCGCATCGAGAGCGACGGCGAGGAGTACATCATCCCGAACAAGCGCGTGTTCAACGCGGGTATCGTCCGCATCCGCGGCTGAGTCACGCCCGGTCGGTCGCCGTCCCGTCCCCGTCAAGCGGTTCGGCCGGGACGCCGGCGACGGTCGTCTCCGGCGGCACGTCGGCTGCCACCAGCGAGTTCGCCGCGACCTGTGCGCCCGCGCCGATTTCGACGCCGGGGAGTACGACCGCGCCCGCGCCGACCATCGCCCGCTCGCCGACGACGACCGCCCCGGTCCGGTACTCTTCCTGGAGGAACTCGTGGCACAGCAGCGTCGCGTCGTAGCCGATGATGGCGTGGTCCTCGACGGTGATGAGTTCCGGCCAGAACACGTCCGGCGTCGACTCCAGGCCCCAGGCGACGCCGTCGCCGACGGTGACACCGAGCCGGGAGAGCAGCCAGTTCTTCAGCCGGAGACTCGGCGAGACCCGACAGACGAGGATGACGGCGTAGTTGACCATCACCCGGAGCGGGTGTTTGGCGTCCGGCCACGGGAACAGGGAGTTGTGCGGACCGGGCGTCGGCGTCCGGGTCAGTCGGTCGTGTCGTGAACCACTCACGTCCGTCGTGTACGGGGCCGCGGTAATCAAACCCGTCGGCTCGCGGTCACCGCCGCCAGAACGTCGGCGTCAGCAACACCAGCACGGGCACGATTTCGATGCGGCCGACCCACATCAGCAGTATCATCAGCACCTTGCTCGACCGGGCAAAGCCCTCGTAGGTCCCGTAGGGGCCGGCCTGACCGAACGCCGGCCCGATGTTGAAGAACATCGACGCGGCGGCGCTTAACCCCTCGAACTCGGTAATCGGGACGCCCGCCCGCTCGCCGTCGGCGACGAGCAGGACGGTCCCGACGATGAAAAACACCAGCGCGATGAGCGTGTAGGCGTACACGTCCCGGACGGTGCTCTCGCTGATGGCCTCGTTGCTGAGCCGGACCGGGCGGACGCTGTTGGGGTGCGCGGAGACGTTCAGGTCCCGCCAGAAGGACTTGGTGACGACGAGCCAGCGGAGCGTCTTGATGGAGCAGGTGGTGCTCCCGGCCATCCCGCCGATGAACATCATGACGAACAGGACGTTCTTCGCCCCGGCCGACCAGGTGTTGAAGTCCGTCGAGGCGTAGCCGGTCGTCGTGACGATGGCGGCGACCTGGAAGACGGCGTGGCGCACCGTCTCGCCCGCGCCACCGGTGTACCCCGGGTCGACCACGAGCAGACCGGTGACCAGCAGTGAGCCGACGCCGAGAATCGACAGATAGAAGCGGAACTCCTCGCTGTTTCGCAGCCGCCCGGTGTCGCCCCGGACGAGCGCGTACAGCAACACGAAGTTCGTCGCGCCGACTATCATGAACAGCGTGACCGCCCACTGGACGGCCGGCGAGAACGCGCCGATGCTCTCGGCCCGCGGGGAGAACCCGGCGGTGGCGATGGCGGTGAACGCGTGTGCCACCGCGTCGAAAAGCGTCATCTCCGGGGCGAGGCCGCTGGCCCCCAGACCGACGAGAATCAGCGCCGCCGCCACGGTCAGCCCCAGGTACAGCAGTCCGAGAATACGCGCCGTCTGCTCGATGCCGGGGGTGAGCTTCGTGACGTTTTCCGTCCGTGCCTCGGTCTCCATGAGCTGGGCCCCGGCGACGGAGAGCCGCGAGAGCACGGCCGTCGCAAGCAACAGGACCCCGAGCCCGCCGAGCCACTGGAGGACCTGCCGCCACATGAGCAGCGCCTGCGAGTGGGCGTCGAAGTCCCTGATGACCGTCGCGCCGGTGGTCGTGATGCCGCTCATCCCCTCGAACAGGGCGTTGACCGGGCTGTCGAACACGCCCGTCCCCTCGATGTACAGCGGTATCGCGCCGACGACGGCGATAGTCAGCCACGCCAGCGACACCGTCAGGAACGCCTCGCGGTCGCTGATGCGGTCGCGTCGCAGTCGGGTCAGCGCCGTGCCGATGCCGAGCGTAATCGCTATCGCGACGAGGTACGGCCACGGCGACTCGGCGTAGAGCAGGGCCACTAGCGTCGGAATCGCCAGCGGGACGGCCAACCACTGCATAATCGCCCCGAGAACGTTCAGCGCGGACCGAACGTCGACGGTCGTCAGTGCCACAGTCGCTCACCGCCCGTGACGTCGGGCATCTGCTGGCGATGCCACCACGCGCTCAGTCCGCGCCACCGCGGATGTCGTCCATGTGGTCGATGCGCTGCTGGACGAGGGCCGCCGTGCCGATGTCGTGGCGGACCCGCAGGCCCTCCGTCCCGGCACGCTCCAAGGCCGCCTCGGCGATGGACTCCGCCTCAGCGATGGACTCGGCGAGGCCGACCACGGCGTAGGACCGCGAGGTCGTGGTGTAGATGCCGTCCTCGCGGTCGTCGACGCTGGCGTAGAACAGCAGCGCCTCGGGGGCCGTCTCCGCGTCGTCGCCGGCCTGCTCGCGGCGGTCCGCGACGACCTCCGCGACGACCTCGTCGTCGATTGTGACCTTCGCGCCGGCGTCGGGGTCCGCGGGATAGCCGTCCGGGACGGCGTACTTGCAGACGGTCGCCAGCGGGCGGAAGGACAGTTGCGGGAGCGGGTCGTCGTCGCGGGCGGCCGTCAGCACGTCGAGGAAGTCCGTGTTGAGGACCGGGAGCGTGTTCATGGCCTCGGGGTCGCCGAAGCGGGCGTTGAACTCCACGACGCGCGGTCCCGTCTCGGTGAGCATGAACTGGCCGTACAGCACGCCTTTGTAGCCGTCGAGGGCGTCGACCGTCGCGCGGAGCACGTCGACGGCGTCCATGTAGTCGTCCTCGTCCATGAACGGCAGGTGGAGGCTGGCATCGGAGTAACTGCCCATGCCGCCGGTGTTCGGCCCCTCGTCGCCCTCGTAAGCGCGCTTGTGGTCCTGGACGGCGGGCGTGACCCGAAGCTGGCCGTTGGCGACGAACGCCTGGACGGTGAACTCCTCGCCGACGAGGCGCTCTTCGAGGACGACCCGGTCGTAGTCGGAGTCACGGAGGTAGTCCTTGGCCTCCGCGGCGGTACACTGGTCGCCGATGACGCGGACGCCCTTGCCGCCGGTGAGGCCGGCGGGCTTGACCGCGAGGTCGCCGTCGTACTCGTCGATGTACTCGCAGGCGGCGTCCATGTCCTCGAAGGTCTCGAAGTCCGGGCAGCCCGGGATGTCGTGTTCCCGCATGAAGCGCCGCTGGAAGGCCTTGTCCGTCTCGATGCGGGCCTCCTGCTCCCGCGGCCCGAAGGTGTAGACGCCGGCGTCGTCCAGCGCGTCGGCGACCCCGGCGGCGAGTGCCGCCTCGGGGCCGACGACGGCCAGCGTGGCGTCGACCTCCCGGGCGTAGGTCGTCACGGCCTTCGGGTTGGTCGTGTCGAGTGCCTCGAAGCCGTCGGCGAGGGCGACGATGCCCGGGTTCCGGTTGCCGGCACAGGCGTACAGCTCCCCCGGCGAGTCCGCAAGCGAGCGCGCAATCGCGTGTTCCCGGCCGCCGCCACCCACGAGCAGCACTGTCTCTGACATACCCGAAGGCCGGTCTGGCTCTCACGTAAGTATTGTCTTTTCGCCGGTTTTCGCTGACTGTGGCGGTCGTTTCGAGCGCGCTCGTGGCCGAGTCGCCGGGCGGAGACCGGGAGCTACTTTACCCGACCGGCAGACACACACGTGCGTGACCCCTCCCCGCCCATTCATCGACCCCGCAACAGGAGAACTAGACACGGCCCAGATACTCTCGGAGGCCGTTCCGCTCGCGAAGCTCGTCGGCGTGTTCGTCGCCGGAAGCCTCCTCCCCTACGCCATCGTGTTCTTCGGTTCGGAGGGGACCGTACTGGGTGCAGTACTGGCCCTGCTCGGTGATTTCGTCCTCGCCGTCGGAGCCGGTGTCGTCCTCATGTACGTCGTCGCCCGTGGCATCCGGCTGGCCGGCGAGTGAGGCGTCGCCGGCGTCGCGTTGCTTTTCAGCGCGGCGCTCCCAGCCACGGGTATGAGCGACGCCACGGACCCGACGGCCCGAAACCGACTCGACGAGGCCGAAAGCCCGTATCTCCGCCAGCACGCGGACAATCCCGTCAACTGGCAGCCCTGGGACGAGACGGCGCTTGCGGCCGCAAAGGAACGGGACGTACCCATCTTCCTCTCTATCGGCTACGCGGCGTGTCACTGGTGTCACGTCATGGAGGAAGAGAGCTTCGAGGACGAGGCCATCGCCGAGCAACTCAACGAGCACTTCGTCCCGATAAAGGTCGACCGCGAGGAGCGCCCGGACCTCGACTCCGTGTACATGAGCATCTGCCAGCAGGTCACCGGCGGCGGCGGGTGGCCGCTGTCGGCCTGGCTCACGCCGGAGGGGAAACCGTTCTACGTCGGGACCTACTTCCCGCCGGAGGAGAAGCGCGGCCAGCCGGGCTTTGGCGACCTGCTCGAACGGCTCGCCGATTCCTGGTCGGACCCCGAACAGCGCCAGGAGATGGAGAACCGCGCCCAGCAGTGGACCGAGGCCATCGAGAGCGACCTCGAAGCGACGCCGGCCGACCCGGCGGACCCCGCAGAGGACATCGTCCAGACCGCCGGCACGATTGCCCACCGCGGGGCCGACCGCCAGGACGGCGGCTGGGGTTCCGGCGGGCCGAAGTTCCCACAGAACGGGCGGCTCCACGCGTTGCTGCGAGCGCACGCCGATGGTGGACAGGCGGACTACCTGACCGTCGTCGAGGAGACGCTGGACGTGATGGCTGACCGGGGGCTGTACGACCACGTCGGCGGCGGCTTCCACCGCTACGCCACGGACCAGCAGTGGGCCGTCCCTCACTTCGAGAAGATGCTGTACGACAACGCCGAGATTCCGCGGGCCTTCCTCGCCGGCTACCAGGCCATCGGCTCGGAGCGCTACGCGTCGGTCGTCCGGGAGACCTTCGAGTTCGTCCAGCGCGAACTCCAGCATCCCGACGGCGGCTTTTTCAGCACGCTGGACGCCGAGAGCACGCCGCATAGCGAGTCGCGAGACGGTTCGGAACAGTCGAGCGGGGGCAGCCCGCCCGACGACCCCGGCGGCGAGACGGAGGAAGGGCTGTTCTACGTCTGGACGCCCGAGCAGGTCCGCGACGCCGTCGACGACGAGACGGACGCCGACATCTTCTGTGACTACTTCGGCGTCACGGAGCGAGGTAACTTCGAGGGCGCGACGGTGCTGGCTGTCCGGAAGCCAGTAGGTGTGCTGGCCGAGGAGTACGAGCGAAGCGAGGACGAAATCACGGCGAGCCTCGAGCGCGCTCTGAACCAGACCTTCGAGGCCCGCGAAAAGCGGCCACGGCCGGCCCGCGACGAGAAAATCCTGGCCGGCTGGAACGGCCTGATGATACGGGCGCTCGCGGAGGGCGCTATCGTGCTGGACGACCAGTATGCCGACGTGGCCGCCGACGCGCTCTCGTTCGTCCGCGAGCACCTGTGGGACGCCGACGCGGGGCGACTCAGCCGCCGATACAAGGACGGCGACGTGGCCATCGACGGCTACCTAGAGGACTACGCGTTCCTCGGGCGGGGCGCGCTCACGCTGTTCGAGGCGACCGGTGACGTCGAGCACCTCGCGTTCGCGATGGACCTCGGACGGGCCATCACGGAGGCGTTCTGGGACGACGAGCAGGGGACCCTGTTCTTTACCCCGACCGGCGGCGAGTCGCTGGTCGCCCGCCCGCAGGAACTGACCGACCAGTCGACGCCGTCCAGCACCGGCGTCGCCGTCGACCTCCTGCTGTCGCTGTCCCACTTCGGCGGCGTCCGCTTCGAAGACGTTGCCGAGCGGGTCATCCGGACCCACGCCGACCGCGTCGCCTCGAACCCGCTCCAGCACGCCTCGCTCACGCTGGCGACGGACAGCTACGAGCAGGGCGCGCTGGAACTCACGCTGGTCGGCGAGCGGTCGGAGTACCCCGACGAGTGGGCGGCGACGCTCGCCGAGCGGTACGTCCCGCGCCGGCTGGTAGCCCACCGGCCGGCCGACGCGGAGCGCTTCCAGCAGTGGCTCGACGCGCTGGAGTTGGACGAGGCCCCGCCCATCTGGGCCGGCCGTGAGCCGGTCGACGGCGAGCCGACGGTGTACGCCTGCCGGAACTTCGCCTGTTCGCCGCCGAAACACGACCTCGGGGCGGCGCTCGACTGGGGCGCGGGAACTGACGACGCGGCGTGAGGGTCAGGCCATCGCGTCTTCGATTTTGTCGGCGAGGTACACCGCGATGGGGACCGGCTCCTCCTCGACGAAGCGGGCTATCTCCTCGCCGTCGTGTTCGACGACGACCGTCGGGATGAGTTCGATGTCGTACGCCTCGACTTCCGGTCCGGTCTTCGAGCCGTCCTCCTCCTTCTCGACCGGATAGTGGTGAATCTGGTCCTCGGGGACGCCGGCGGCTTTCAGGGCCGCCCCGAAGTCGGGGAGCTGTGCCCGGCAGTCCTTGCACCAGTCGCCGCCCCAAATCTTGTACTCGAACTCGTCGGCGTAGCGCGTGAGAACGTCGACGGTGTCGGAGTAGGCGTCTTCGACCCACACCGGATTCGGCTCCATGGTTTCGAGCGTCTGACTCATGTCCGGCTATATGTATTCAGGGGGCTTGAAATCCCCGGCCGCGGATTCCCCGTCTCAGACCCGTTTCGGCAGACGAACGGGTGGTTCGGACCACGTGGCGGGGCTATCGGTCGAACGCCACAGTCGTCCGAACGTCCCGCGACGACCGGCCGAGTTCGACCGTGTACGTTCCCTCGTCGACCGTCCAGCCGGAATCAGAGTCGTACCGCGAGAACGCGAGGTCGTCGAGCGAAAGCGTCACCGTCCGCCGCTGGCCGGCGTCCAGCCGGATTGCCTCGAACCCGGCGAGTTCGCGCTCGGGTCGCTCGACGCCGTCGACGGCCGGCGGCCGGACGTAGGCCTGGACGACCTCCCGGCCCGGCCTGTCGGCGACGTTCTCGACGAGCACCGAGACGGTCTGGTCGTCGACCACCTCGGCGTCGCCGTACTCGAAGGCCGCGTAGGAGTGCCCGTGGCCGAACGGGTAGGTCGGGGACGCGTTCGCGTCGTCGAAGTGGCGGTAGCCGACGAACACGCCCTCGTCGTAGTGAACTTCGTCGTCGACGCCGGGGAACCGCCGTTCGGTCGCGGCGGTCGGGTACTCGCTCTCAGGCGCGAACGTCACCGGGAGCCGGCCGCTCGGGTCCCGGTCGCCGTAGAGGACGGCCGCCGCCGCGTCGCCGTCGCCCTGGCCGGGGTACCACTGTTCGAGGACCGCGGCCACGTCCTCGCGCCAGGGGAGTGCCACGGGGCCGCCGGACCGGACCACGACGACGGTGTTCTCGTTGGCGGCGGCGACGGCCGAGACGAGGTCGTCCTGCCGGCCCGGTAGCGCCAGCGAGTCGCGGTCCCGGGCCTCCGTCGTCGCGTCGCGGACGAACACGACGGCGACGTCTGCCGCCGCGGCCGCGTCGACGGCGTCGTCGAGCGACGGGTCCCGCTCTGCGGTGTCGTCCTCGCCGGCGTCCCCGTCCTCCCCGACGAACGGCAGGAGGTCGAACAGCGAGACGGACGCTATCCGCGGGACGCCGACCGCCGACGAGACGTCGCCCTCGGCGCGGGCCTCGATGCCCTCGACCGGCGACACCGACCGGAACGGTGTCGTCTCCGAGGAGCCGCCGCCGCCCAGTTTCGGCTCGTCCACGTTCGGCCCGATGACGGCCACGTCGGCCCCGTCGTCGAGCGGCAGGACGCCGTCGTTGTCGAGCAGGACGGTCCCACGGGCCGCCACCTCCGTGGCGAGGTCACGGTGGCGCTGGCTGTCGAGTTCGCCCGCGTCGTCGCCCGTCCCCTGGCTCCCGTCGAGCCGGCCGAACCGGTCCATCTGCCCGAGCACCCGCCGGACCATGTCCGTGAGGCGGTCGGCCGGCACCTCGCCGGCGTCGATGGCGTCGGCGAGCGGGTCGCCGAACAGGCCCGCGCGCGTCGCGTCCGGGATGCCGTCGGGCCACTCGAAGCCCTCGTCGCCGTCGGCCGCCCCCGGAGCCGCCACGCCGGGCATCTCCAGGTCCAGTCCGGCGTTGGCCGCGCCGACGGTGCTCTCCAGCCCGTACCAGTCCGAGACGACGTAGCCGTCGAACCCCCACTCGCCTTTCAGCACGTCGCCGACGAGCCGTTCGTGGTCGCTCATGTGCGTGCCGTTGACCCGGTTGTACGCCGTCATCACCGAGCCGACGCCGGCGTCGACGGCCGCGCGGAACGGCGGGAGGTACAGCTCGCGGAGCGGCCGCTCGCCTATCTCGGCGCTGACGGTCGTTCGATGGGTCTCCTGATTGTTGGCCACGAAGTGCTTGACGGTAGCGACGACGCCCGCGGACTGGATGCCGTCGACGAGGGCCGCACCGATGTCGCCCGCGGCGACCGGGTCTTCGGAGAGGTACTCGAAGTTGCGGCCACACTGCGGGACTCTGACGAGGTTCACGCCGGGCGCGAGCAGCGCGTCCTGTCCGAGCGCCGCCGCTTCGCGCCCCATCGCCGCCCCCTGTCGCCGGGCGAGGTCGGGGTCGAACGCCGCCGCGGTCGCAATCGACGCGGGGAAGGCGGTCGCACGCTCGCCCTCGGCGCGGATTCCCAGCGGCCCGTCGACGAGGCGAAAGGGCGGAATCCCGGCCTCGTCGACGCCCGGCAGGTACCCCGTCGCCGTGCCCTCGGGGTCGGTCGCGCCCCGGACGAGCGCGAGTTGCTGTGTCCGGGACAGTCGGTCGAGCAGCGCCTCGATGTGGTCGTCAGTCATACCGGCAGTTCACAGCCGAGCGGGCCTTATACTGTCGACTGCGTCGGCCGGTCGGCGGCCTCGTGTTCCAGCCCCGAGACGACGAGCTTCGCGCCGCCCGACCGGCTCTCGGCCATCTCGACGGTCCACCCGTGGGACTCGACGACGTGCTGGACGATGGCCAGTCGGAGGCCGGTCCCCGACTCGGAGCTGGTGACGCCGTGTGTAAATCGCCTCGGGGTTAAGCCCCGAGGCTTTCGCGTGGACTCCCGTTCTATGCCTCAATCGAGGCAGGGGGTGCGTATTCCCCACTCACGTTCAACGTCCCGCGATTCAAGCGCACATCTACGGGTGCGCCTCCGTCGCCTGCGTTTTGCCTGCGACGGAGATACTGCAAACCGATGTTCTTCGAGGCGTTGTAGTCGGCGTGGTTCTCGTACCCACACTGCTGACACTCGAACGACTCTCCCGACCGATTATCGTCGTGGGTAAACCCACACGTTGAACACCGATTCGACGTGTTCCGCGGGTCAACCTGCACGGCTTCGATGCCCTGTTCTTCGGCCTTGTATTCGACGTACTCGTAGAGGCGTCGGAACGCCCAGACGTGTTGCCACGTCGCCTCAGGGATGTTCTCCCGAATGTGGGTCAAATCCTCGAACACGATGTGCGAACAATCGTTTTCGACGGCCTCCTCGATAAGTTCGTTCGCCACCGTGTGCAGGTATATCTCGAAGCGTCCGTACTCTTTCTGCCCGACTGATTCGATGTTTTTGTGGGCGTGACGCGAACCACACTGCTGGAGCGAACCCCGGCGTTTCTCGTATTCACGACGCCAGTGGTTGAACTCGTCTGCCGACCAGAATCGCCCCGTCGAAGCGACGGCGAGGTTGTTGACGCCCAAATCCACACCAAGGACTGTTCTGTGCTTGGACTCGGATTCAGACGATTCCTCGTCGGGGTCGACTTTCCGCATCGAGGTGTGGAGATACCAGTCACCGTCGCGGTACTGGAGGTGAGCCATCCGAAACTCGAAGTCCTCGTCGGAGACGTACTTGGTCGGCGGTGTCTCCGAGTCGTCGGGGAGGATGTAGTCACACTCGACGCGCCCATCTACGGTCGAAAGGGAAACGTGGTCGCGGTGGAACGTCGCACTCCGCTTGTCGTACACCGCGCTGTCCGCTGAGAAGTGGGGTCGTGACGTGTTCTCTCCACGTTTGAGGCGTTCGACTCCGCTCTTGACGGCTTCGACGGCCCGCCTGATACCTTTCTGGACGAGGTTGGCGGTGAGGTCGGTTTCCTCTCGGAGTTGGTCGTAAAGGGCACGTTCGGCTTTAGCTTTGGATGTGACGTGGTATCCGTCGTCGCCGCGCCAACACCACTCACTCGCGGTGTTGGCGCAGTGTTTGAACTGCTCGACCGTCTCTCGAAGCGAATCGTTGGCTCCTTCGGGAGTGTCGAGTTTGATGACGGCGGTACGACGGTATTCCACTGTGATTTCACATATACTGCTGGTGTTACTTATACGTGGGGGAGTCGGCCAGCCATCGTCGCGTGGTTTGTGTCATCGGTTGTCGGCTTCCTCCCCGACCTCAAGGGTCGGAGCATCCGCCTCGTACCGCCTGTGAACACCGCCTCCCGCTGCTCCGGTGACACGCCGGGGCCGTCGTCGCTGATGGTGAACCCGTCGGGAGTGGCGTCGACGCGTATCGTCACCGCCCCGTCAGCGGCGTCGGCCGACCGCCCGCTCGCAGTCTCGTGGTCCGCGCTGTCGGCGGCCCCCGTCCGACTACCCGTGGAGCCGTGCTCCACGCTGTTGCGGAACACGTTCTCGAACAGCTGGAGGAGTTGGTCGCGGTCGCCGACGACCGTGCGGTCGGTGCCGACCTGCAGTGTCGCCGACCCGGTGTCGACGTGCCGCCAGGCCGCCTCCGCCAGCGCGGACAGCCGTAGCTCGGTCGCGTCGGTCGTCTGCTCGTCGCGGGCGAAGGCGAGCACCTCGCCGATGAGGGTACTCATCCGTTCGTGGGCCGCCTCGACGCGGTCGAACTCCTCGGGGTCGTTCCGTTCCCGCGCCAGCGCCAGGCGGCCGGAGGCCACGTTCAGCGGGTTCCGAAGGTCGTGTGAGAGGACCGCGGCGAACTGGTCGAGCTGCTGGTTCCGGCGTTCGAGCTCCCGCTCGCGTTGCTTCTGCTCGGTGATTTCGTGGACGAGGAACACGCGCCCCACCAGGGCGTCCCGGGAATCGAACAGCGGGGAGAGCTGCACGTCGAAGAACCGGCCCTCCTGCTCGATGACCGCCTGCGTCTCCGCGGCGTCGTCGTTCAGGCCGCGGTACTTTCCGAGTAGCTCCGGCGACGCTTCGAGCGCGGTAGCGACGGACTCCCCGACGACGGGACCGCCGCCGAGCAGTCGGCGGCCGGCGTCGTTGGCCTCGATTATCGTGTCGTTCGTGTCGACGACGAACACGGCGCTGTTGAGCGACTCGACGACTTCCCGATACGCGACCGGCGAGATGTCGAGCAGCCGGCCCCAGGCGTAGGCCGACAGCGTCCCGATGACGACGGCCACGACCAGCAGGAAAAAGGCGTACGCGACGAGCAGCGTGGCCATTGCTGTACAATCCGCCCGGGCGAGTAAATGGGTTCCGCCGCTTCGAGGGATTTACCCACTCGCTCGGCATACCCGCGGGTATGCCTGTCGACAAACGTGAGTTCGACGACCTGCTGTCGTTCGAACTCCACGAACCCGCCGACGTTCTCGACCCCGACAAACTGTACACCATCCCGGAGCTGGCCCGCCTCCTGCAGGGCCTCCCGGCCGACGCCGAACTCAGCGAGGCCAACGAGTCGGTGTTCATCGACTGGGCCATCCCGTGGATGATATACAACCAGGACGACCTCGTGATAGCCGACCCGCAGGACGACGACGTGGTCGGGCTGTACGGCCTCGCCGAGCAATGAACCTCCTCGTCGCCGGCAACGACCGCGTCGACGCGGGCAAGACCACGTTCAGCGTCGGCCTGCTCGAACGGACCAGCGCCCAGGGGTTCAAGCCCAGAGCGGGCAACAACTACTGGTTCGACCACGACGACTACCAACGAGCGACGGGCGAGGGGCGGCTGTACGGCAAGGACGCCAAGCGCCTCGCGGCCGCGTCCCCGGGCGACGTGGTCCCCGAAGAAATCAATCCGATTCACCGGCTGTGGCATCCCTCGCCGGGGGCGGAGACGGGCCTGCTCGGGAAGGAGAACCAGCAGTTCGTCGTCGACCGGGTCGGCCGCCCGAGTTCGGACCCGGGCGTCGAGTACGTCGTCAACGGGACCGTCGACCTGCCCGACTCCGTCGCCGACCGGCTCCCGCTCGCCGACGCGCCGCGGGTCACCTCGGTCGCCGACTTCAACGACCTGATGCGGGTGATGCACGTCGAGGCCCTGGAGTCGCTCGCCACGGACATCGAGTCGGCCGACCGGGCGGTCGTCGAGTCCTACGGCGACGTGGCCCGGCCGCTGTCGGGCGTCGAACCGGACGCCGTGGCCGTCGTCGAACCGGGCCGGGCGCGCATCTACGACGGCGACCGGTACAGCAAGGCCTGCCAGATAGCCACCGGCGGCCCCGGCGACGGCCAACTGGAGGAGCGGGTGCCCAAGGTCGTCGACCTCATCGAGCAGGTCGCCGCGGTGCGCCTGCCCGCTCTCGACAGCGACCAGCGGGGCGACCCGGTAGCCGTCGCCGACGCGTACGGCCACGCCTACGACGCCCTGCTGGCCTGTGCGTTCGACTGAGAACGGCTGTCGCGGCCGACCGCGACGGGCTCAGAATTTCGCGGCCTGCAGCGCCAGTTCGATGTCCCGGTACGGCGCGTCGGTGACGCTCGGACCGTGGCCGGTGTGCATCTCCGCCAAGCCCTCGTCGGTGACGGACAGCACCCGCTCGATGCTGTCGACGAGCAGGTCCCGGTCGCCCTCTTCGAGGTCGGTCCGGCCGAAGCTCCCGTTGGCGAACACGAGGTCCCCGGCGAACAGGACGCCGGCATCCGCCGAGTAGAAGCAGAGGTGGTCGTTCTTGTGGCCGGGCGTGTGCAGCGCCCGGTAGTCGTGGTCGCCGAGCTGTATCGTCTCCGCGTCGGCGATGGCGTGCTCGATGCCGTCTTGGTCGGTGTCGTAGCCGTACACCGGCACGTCGTAGGCGTCGACGACGCTGTCGAGGTTCTCCACGTGGTCGTAGTGGGTGTGGGTGACGGCGACGGCGTCGATGTCGTCGACGTGTTCATCGACGGCCGACACGACGTCGAACTCGTTGCCGACGTCGACCAGGACGGTTCGGGCCCCCGTGACGAGGAACACGTTGCTCGTGAACGCCTGTTGCCCACGGGCGAGATTTCGAATCATTACCCGCCTATTGACCGTCGTCTCGGATGTGGGTATCGTTCCAGTACGGCCGGAAACGCAGCCCAGCGACGCACCCACAGGGCTATGTACGTGGATATGCAAACGGGGGATAGTAGAACATCATGTCAGATTCGGACCTACCTGTAGTGCTTATAGTCGAAGACGAACCAGACGTTGCCGAGACGTACAAACTGTGGCTGCAACAGGAATACGAGGTCCGTATGGCACAGAACGGCGACGAGGGCCTGGAGCAACTGGACGCCGATGTCGACGTCGTCCTGCTCGACCGGATGATGCCCGGCCTCTCCGGGGACGAGGTACTGGAGCGCATCCGGGAGCGGGACCTCGGTTGTCGGGTGGCGATGGTAACCGCCGTCGAGCCCGATTTCGACATTCTGGAGATGGGATTCGACGCGTACCTCTCGAAGCCGATTCGGAGCGAACAGCTCCACGAGACCGTCGACAACCTGCTCGACCGCTCCGAGTACGACTCCCTGTTACAGGAGTACTACGCGCTCGTCGAGAAGCAGGCGACACTCGAAGCGACGAAGTCAAGCGCGGAACTGGCCGAAAGCGACCAGTACGACGAACTGAGCCAGAAAATCGCGGGGATGCGAGACGACCTCTCGGAGACGCTCGGCGGTATCGAAGACGACTCCGATTTCATCGCAACGCTTCGCGGACTGAGCGACGATGAAGACAACTGAGCGACAAACAATGTATGATCTCACCTCAGTACTAGAGTTCGATGCGCTCAGGGAGGTCCGGCCAGGGTCCAGCATCCTGATTTCCGGCCCAGCAATGAGCGGGAAGGAACGGCTCGCATACGATATGCTTGCCGACGGCATGGGCAACGGGGACGGTGCGGTGGTCGTGACGACCGGCGACGGCGCGGGCAGCGTCGTCGAGGAGTTCCGCTCGCTCGTCCCCGACCTCGACGACTCCCAGCTCGGCGTCATCGACTGCCGAGGGGAGGGCGGCACCGACGAGGACGCAATCGGCAACGCCCACGTCCACCACGTCTCCTCGCCCGGGGACCTCACCGGCATCGGTATCGGCATCACGAAGGCCCTGGAAGGGCTGCACAACGCCGGCAACGAGCGGGGCCGGCTGGCGCTCGTCTCGCTGTCGACGATGCTGACATACACGGACAAGAAGACCGTGTTCAAGTTCTGTCACGTGCTGTCCTCGCGGCTGGACTCCGCGGGGTACATCGGCGTGTTCACCATCGACTCCGGGGCCCACGACGACCAGACCCTGCAGGTCATCAAGCAGGCCTTCGACGGGATGATAGACGTGCGCGACGCGGAGGGCGGCGGCCGCGAGGCCCGCGTGCTCGGCCTCGCTGGCGAACCGACCGACTGGCAGAAAATCTGACCGGCCCACAGGTGGTCCGGACGCCGTCTCGACCCGGTGAGGAAGTATTTTCCCGCTCCGGGTCACCCACCCGATATGGACGTAAAGCTTCTTGAGGCGACGGACGACCCCGAAGCGCTCATCTGCAAGGCGGCGCGCAACGACTACAGCGACACCTCCGTCGGCAGCCAGTCGTTCGAGGCGACGATGGCCGAGGTCGACGGGGATACCCTCGAAGAGAAGAAGGAGACGCTCATCGGGCACCTGCTGGACCACGGTCACTTCGGCCCCTTCGAGCACGCGCAGGTGACCTTCGCCGTCGAGGGCGTCTCCCGCTCCTGTATGGCCCAGATAACGCGGCACCGACACGTCTCCTTCGACGTGCAGTCGATGCGGTACGTCTCCTTCGACGACGTCGACCCCGAGGCCGTCCGCGAGGGCGAACTGGTCGTGACGCCGCCGTCCGCGACGGACCCGGACTGGGTCGGGCGAAACCAGAAGAAAGCGAGCGTCTCCGACGAGGAGTTCGAGGAGCGGACCGAGATATTCAAAGACACAATCGAGCAGGCGGTCGAGTCCTATCAGGACCTGCTCGAGTTGGGCATGCCGCCGGAGGACGCCCGGTTCGTCCTGCCCATCGGCACGAAGGTCAACATCGTGATGTCGATGAACGCCCGGATGCTCATGCACGTGGCGGACATGCGGGCCGCGGCGGACGCCCAGTGGGAGATACGGGAGATGACCGAGGAGATGCTCGACTTGGCGGCCGACTGGTGTCCCCTGACCTTCGAGTACTACGAGCGGGAGATGAAAGGCCGCAAGAACCGGCTCGCGCCCTGACGGCCGCCAGCGCCGAACGGCAGTCGTGCAATCGGCCCTGATACGCACGACGGAAATTGCGCGACCGGCGTCGTCTGGCCGGGGGAGCCGGCGACCGTCGGAGTATCAAAAGACGAAACGAGTACGACACATTCATTACCGCACATCCTAAATGAACAATTGTGTCTTACGAGGTTGAACGTCCCACCCGTCGGTCGGGAACTGCGTCTGATGTGATGTGTGCTGTCGACGACGTCGACGGCCAGCAGCGGTTTGTCATCGCCGATATTGCCCACGACGACACCTGGGTCTCGATGGTAGCGGACGACACCTGTACACTCGCCGCCTGGCGCTGACGGGCGGCCACCGGCGAGTACGGCTTCTGTGGATTATCTCCGGACGGTGCCGGCCCGCGGGTCGACAGTGACCGGAAAGCCGCCCCGACAATCCGTATGAAAAGTTTTTGTCGACCGCTCCGTGACCTACGGGTATGGAGTACGACGACATGCTCGACCGGGCGATGGAAGAGACACCCGACATCGAGGGCACGAGCGAACGCTTCGAGGTGCCGGACCCGGACGTACGACAGGAGGGGAACGCCACCGTCTACGAGAACTTCCAGTCGACGTGTTCCCGGCTCGGGCGCGAGGACGACCACGTGATGAAGTTCCTCCAGAACGACCTCGGGACGAGCGGCCACATCGACGAGAGCGGGCGGGCGCGGCTGACCGGCGAGTTCGACGCCGGCCGCATCGGGGCCGCTATCGACGAGTACGTCGACGAGTTCGTGCTCTGCTCGGAGTGTGGCCTGCCGGACACCCAACTGGAACGGGAGCAGGGGGCGCTGTTGCTCCGCTGTGAGGCGTGTGGCGCACGCTCGGCGACGAGCGAGTAGCTACTGCAGCCCTTTCAGCGTCCGCAAGTCGTTTTCCGTGCGCGTGAAGACGGCGAGCCGGTGGCTCGCGTGACAGTTGGGACAGTGAAACGTCGTGTCGTGTCGCGGCAGGGCCGTCGGTGTCGACTCCCAGTCCTTCTTACACTCGGGACAGAGCAACCGCACGTACGCTTCCTCCATGTATGTTACTCACACACATAGCCCATCATAAAAAGCCTTGTCGTCTCCCCACGGTCTGTTCCCCGGCTCAGGCCGGAAGGTCCTCGGCCTCGAGCAGTTCCTTGTAGCGGTTTCGGATGGTCACTTCCGAGATGTCGGCCACGTCGCTGACCTGGCTCTGGGTGACTTTCTCGTTTGTCAGCAACGCGGCGGCGTAGACGGCCGCGGCGGCGATGCCGACCGGCGACTTGCCGGAGAGCAGCCCCGACTGGCGGGCCCCCTCGACGAGGTCGCGGGCCTGTCGCTGTGTCTCCTCCGAGAGGCCGAGGTCCGAGATGAACCGCGGGAGGTAGTGCTCCGGGTCGGCCGGCTGGACTTCGAGGCTGAGTTCGCGGACGATGTAGCGGTAGGTCCGCGTGAGTTCCATCTTCTCGACGCGGGAGACGCGGGCCATCTCGTCGAGGGACCGGGGATTGCCGGCCATGCGGGCGGCCGCGTACAGCGCCGACGTGGCGACGCCCTCGATAGAGCGGCCCGGGAGCAGGTCGTCGCCCAGGGCGCGCCGGTAGATGACGCTGGCCGTCTCACGGACGTTCTGCGGGAGCCCCAGCGCGGAGGCCATGCGGTCGATTTCGCCCAGGGCCTGCTTGAGGTTGCGCTCCTTGGAGTCGCGGGTCCGGAACCGCTCGTTCCAGGTCCGGAGCCGCTGCATCTTCTGGCGCTGCTCGCTGGAGAGGGAGCGCCCGTAGGCGTCCTTGTTCTGCCAGCCGATGTTCGTCGAGAGGCCCTTGTCGTGCATCATGTTCGTCGTCGGCGCGCCGACGCGGGACTTGCGGTCCTTCTCGGCGGAGTTGAACGCGCGCCACTCCGGCCCGCGGTCTATCTCGTCTTCCTCGATGACCAGGCCACAGTCCTCACAGACCGTCTCGCCGTGTTCGGTGTCTGTGACGACGTTACCGCTGCACTCGGGGCAGGCCTCGACGGCCTCCGATTCCGTCGACTGTTCGGTTATTCGCTCGTCTCGTTCTCGGGTGGTCGTCCGGGTTGTTGATTCGCTCATGATTGGGGTGTTGTGTTCTGCCGGGTGCAGAAATTTTAAGACCGTTTGGGGAACTGTCTTACCCTATAGTTAGTCCGTAAAGTATATAAACCTTTCGCCTCAGAATCGACAGACAACGCCGTGATAGCGTGTCGCACGCCTCGGATCATCGGTATATATCCTTGGCGGTTTTCGCCGCCCGCCGCCAGCGGCGCACGCTCGGAACGTGCCCCGTGACGCCGTCGGTTCGCCGACGGCCTGCGGGCCCTCACCGCGGGACGAACGCCCCGTGGAATGGGGCGGCGAGCCGGTCCCGGAATCGTCGGGTCGGCGGGAATCGAGGTGTGGTTCCGCACATCGTGGGGGGGTGATGTGATATAAAAAGCGATGTTACCAGTTGACACAGTTTTGTTACGTCTACGTACCAGATACGAACGCGTCGGCGACGGCAAGGACCCGAGAGACGTCCCGACGACCGCTCAGCCAATAGTGGACGGGGCCGTCGTCGGACAGTTCAGACAGTGAACAGGTGGCCGTCGGTCGGCACGTCGAAGAGGCCGATTCGCGCGCCCGCGTCCAGCCACGCGTGCCCGTACGAGAACGACGCCAGGGCGTTGACGAGGTCGTCGTCGTCCCTGAAGTGACGACCGTCCTCCAGGTACGACGCTGCCATCTCCGCACACTCCAGGGCGGCGTCGTGCATGGGCGTCCCGTCCGGCGGCGCGACTGACGCCGCGTCGAGTGCCTCCGCGAGCAGTCCCTCGTAGCGGTCCGTCTTCTCTTCGAGGTCGGCGGCCATACCCCCAGCAGCGGCGGCAGCGGCCTAAGCGTGTCGCCACAGTTCCGGTTTGGCGCACGACAACACAAGCTAAATACGCCCCGGTAGTCTAGCTTGGCCAATGACAGAACCGGTCGAACACCGACGACTCATCGTCGCTGGCACGGGCGCGGCGGGACTGACAGCGGCCATCTACGCCGCCAGAAGCAACAACGACCCGCTCGTCCTAGAGGGCGACGAACCGGGCGGACAGCTCACGCTGACCAGCGAAGTCGAGAACTTCCCCGGCTTCCCGGAGGGACTCTCCGGCCCGGACCTCATCAACAACATGAAAGAGCAGGCCGAGCGGTTCGGTGCGGAGCTCGAACACGGCATCGTCGCCGACATCGACGACAGCGAGCGCCCGTTCCGCGTGGAACTGTCCAACGGCGACATCTACACCTGCGACGCCTTCATCGCCGCCTCGGGGGCCAGCGCCCGCACGCTGGGCGTCCCCGGCGAGGACGACCTGATGGGCTACGGCGTCTCGACGTGTGCCACCTGCGACGGCGCGTTCTTCCGCGGCGAGGACATGCTCGTCGTCGGCGGCGGCGACGCGGCCATGGAGGAAGCCCACTTCCTCACGAAGTTCGCCGACACCGTCTACATCGCACACCGCCGCGAAGAGTTCCGCGCCGAGGACTACTGGATCGACCGCGTCCAGAAGAAGGTCGACGAGGGCGACATCGAAATCATGCGCAACACCGAACTGCTGGAGATGCACGGCTCCCCCGAGGACGGGGTCACCCACGTCACCCTCGCACGGAACGACGAGGGCTATCCCAGCGAGAAGCTCGACGACGACGGGACCGAAACCTTCGACTTCGACGTGGGAGCCGTCTTCATCGCCATCGGCCACACGCCTAACACGGACTACCTCGAAGACACCGGGGTCGAACTGGACGACACCGGCTACATCCAGACCCACGGCGGCACCGGCGGCGACCAGACCGCGACCGACGTGGACGGCATCTTCGGTGCCGGCGACGTGGTCGACTACCACTACCAGCAGGCCGTCACCGCCGCCGGGATGGGCTGTAAGGCCGCCATCGACGCCGACGAGTACCTCGAATCCCAGGCAGAAGCCGCCGCCGAGGCGGAGTCCGAAGCCGCCGCGGAAGCCGACGACTAGCACGGTCGCGTTTCCGGTCACACATCCACAGACCCTTTAGGACAGCCCCCGGAGACAGTGGCATGGCACCCGACACTGTCACGCTGACCATCGACGACGGCGAGGAGACCGACGAACTCACAGTCCCGAGCGAACTCGTGGACATCCTCCGCGAGTCGCCCGAGGAGACGGACCCCCAGGTCGTCGGCGACATCGCGATGTTCGGCATGACCCAGCGGATTCACAGCGCCGTCCACCACGCACAGGGCGAGCCGGACGAGCAAATCGTCGCGCTCGAAGAGCAGACGAGCGAGCTGTTCGAGGAGCGGTTCGGCCAGTCCTTCGCCGAGCTGACCGGCCACGACCACTGATTCTGCGGGCCAGTTCTCAGAACTGCCAGTGCAACACCACGCCGTCGTCGACCCGGTCGACGCCGGCCAGTTCCGGCTCCGGGAAGTCCTCGATGAAGCCGTCGCCGTCGGCCAGCGTCGGCGCGTCCCGGCCGCCGATGACCTTCGGGCCGACGTAGACGAAGAGTTCGTCGACCAGCGCCTCCTCTAGCAGGCCGAAGATGAGTTCGCCGCCGCCCTCGACCATGAGCTGGTCGATGCCGTCGCCCTCCAGTTTGGCGAGGGTGGTCCGGAGGTCGACCCTGTCCTGGCCGGCGGCGATGACGTACGCCCCGGCGTCTTCCATCTCCTCGATGAAGTCCGGCGGCGCGGCTTCGCTGACGAGGAGGTAGGTCTGTGCGCGGCCGTCCAGGACCGTGGCGTCCGGCGGCGTCCGGATGCGGGAGTCGGCGACGACGCGGGCGGGGTTCTCCGGGTCGCCGCGCTCGACCCGGGCCGCGCGGCGGTCGGCGTCGTCGACGGTCAGGGAGGGGTCGTCGGCCAGGACCGTGCCGACGCCGACCATCACCGCGTCGCTGTCGGCCCGGAGCTGGTCGACGCGGTCGAAGTCCTCCGGCCCGGAGATGGCTATCTGTTCGCGGCGGCGGGAGGAGAGCTTCCCGTCGACACTCATCGCGGCGTTGACGACGACGTGCATACTCGACACGTGCTCGCGGCGGGGCAAACGGCTTTTGGGTTACGGCTGGGAGGGGGCCGTTTCGGGGCGGGTCGAGAGCTTCCGGACATCGAGTTTCCGGACCGTGCCGTCCGCGGTTTTCAGTTTCAACACCGTCTTGTTCAGGACCAGTTCGTCGGCGTCGAGCGTCGTCTCGGTGGTCCAGCCCCGGAGCCGGACCAGCCCCTTCTCGTCGATTTCGAGGAACGTCCGGGGCTTTCGCTGCGAGCCCATCGTCCACTCCTCGTCGCCGACCGAGAGTTCCTGCCCGCCGGTCGTCGCCCACCGGAACACGCAGGCGAACTGCTCGCGGGGCTCGTCGCCGCGGTCGTGGTCGACGCGGGTCCACTGCTCGAAGTCGACGCCGAAGTGGGCGGCCCACAGCTCCAGGTACTCGAAGTCGAACTTCTTCTTGCCGTCGTCGTTCCGACCGCTCCGCCAGATGACGTGGGCGTCGGACGGCTTGGATCCGAAGATGCTCCCCACGGTTACGGCTCCGGCCGACCGCCGGGAGTCTCGGTCGCGAAGTCGTGCATCCCGGCCGACCTGATACTTCCAAAACAGGAAGGAGAACACGCTGAAAGCCCTGAAATGCGGTTTTCCATCGTACCCTAGAGATTACAGTATCACAGATAAGAATTGTGGGCGATTTGCCCGAGCGCGGACGGCGGGCGATTGCCGGCAGACAACGCTTTTGAGTGCGCCCACCGAACCGTCGGTCGATGTCTCTCGAAGACCATGCCGAGGAGCTCGCCTCCGACCTCGGTGTTGACAAAGAGGAGGTCACACGCGACCTGGAGAACCTCGTGAACTACTCCGTCCCGATGGACGAGGCCAAGCAGAGCCTCAGACGGAAGTACGGCGACGGCGGCTCGGGCGGCGACGCCACGCCGTCGAGCAAGGCCATCAACGAGGTTTCGACCGACGACTCGAACGTGACGGTCACCGCCGTGGTGCTCACGTCGGGTCGCCGGTCCATCCAGTACAACGGGGAACAGCACGTCATCCGCGAGGGCGAACTCGCCGACGAGACGGGGAAGATTTCCTACACCGCGTGGGACGGCTTCTCCGGCGACCTCCAGCCGGGCCAGACCGTCCGGCTTGGCAACGCCGGCGTCCGGGAGTGGGACGGCCAGCCCGAACTGAACCTCGGCGACAGCACCGACCCCGAGGTAGTCGACGAGACGCTCAACATCGACTACGACGTGGGCGGCCACGCGGCCTTACAGGACCTCGCGCCGGGCGACCGCGGCATCACCGTCGAGGTGCAGGTGCTGGAATGCGAGCAGAAGGTCATCGACGGCCGCGACGGCGAGACGACGATTTTAAGCGGCGTCCTCGGCGACGAGAGCGGCCGACTCCCCTTCACCGACTGGGAGCCCCACGGGGAAATCGAGAAAGGGGCGTCGGTGCGTCTCGAAGAGACGTTCGTCCGGGAGTTCCGCGGCGCGCCGTCGGTGAACGTTTCGGAGTTCTCGACCGTGACCGCGCTGGACCGCACGGTCGAGGTGGCCGAAGACGCGCCGCGGCTCTCGGTCCGCGAGGCCGTCGAGAGCGGCGGCCTGTTCGACGTGGAACTGGCCGGCAACGTCATCGAGGTGCGGGACGGCTCGGGGCTCATCGAGCGCTGTCCCGAGTGCGGCCGCGTCGTCCAGAACGGGCAGTGTCGCTCCCACGGCGCTGTCGAGGGCGAGGACGACCTCCGGACGAAGGCGATTCTCGACGACGGGACCGCAACCGTCACCGCGGTCCTGGACGACGACCTGACCGCCAGAGTCTACGGCGGTGACCTCGACGACGCCCGCGAGCACGCCCGGGACGCGATGGACAAGGAAGTCGTCGCCGAGCGCATCGCCGACCGCATCGTGGGCCGGGAGTACGTCGTCCGCGGGTCGCTGTCGGTCGACGAGTACGGCGCGAACCTCACCGCCTCGACGTTCGCCGAGGCCGACGACGACCCGGCGGCGCGTGCGCGGACCCTGCTACGGGAGGCCGAGCCATGAGCGAGTCCGGCGACAGCGGCCCCGGCCGCCGGGAGGTCGCCCACCGGCTGTTCGCCGCGGAGTTCGACGACGCCGACTTCTCGTATTCGGAGTCCGACGAGGAACGGGCCCCGAACTACGTCGTCACGCCGACCGGCGCGCGGGTCAACCGCCTGTTCCTCGTCGGCGTCCTCACCGAACTCGAACAGGTCAACGACGACGTGTTGCGCGCCCGGGTGGTCGACCCGACCGGCCCGTTCGTCGTCTACGCCGGCCAGTACCAGCCCGACGAACTGGCCTTCCTCGAAGCCGCCGAGCCGCCGATGTTCGTGGCCGTCACGGGCAAGGCCCGTACCTTCCAGCCGGAGGACAGCGACCGGGTGTTCACCTCGGTCCGGCCCGAGAGCATCAGCGAGGTCGACGCCGACACGCGTGACCGCTGGGTCGTCCAGGCGGCCGAGCAGACCGTGGCACGCATCGGCCGGATGGCCGGCGCGAAACAGACGGGGCTCGCCGGCGAGGACCTCCGGAACGCGCTCCTCGAAGACGGCGTCGACGAGAGCGCCGCCGCCGGCATCGCGCTGGCGCTCGACCACTACGGCACGACCGGCGACTACCTCGATGCGCTCCGGACGACGGCGCTCGACGCCGCCCGCGTCGTCGCCGGCGACACGGACGAAGCCGTCGGCCTGTCGCTGTCCCCCGGGGACGGGACCGACGACCCGCTCCCGGTGCTGGCGACGGCGGACATCGACGCAACCGTGACGGCCTCCGAGTCGGCCAGTGCGGAGGGTGACGGCGCGACTGCCGACGCGTCGGCGTCGGACGCTGTCTCCGACGCCGACGGGTCAAGCGAGAGGGCGGCTGGCGAGAGCGAACCGACGACGGACGACGTGGCCGACGCGGCCGAGACGGGTGCGCCAGCCGACGCCGCCGACGCCGAACCGGCCCCGGAATCGCCCGGCGCGCCGGCCGGCGACGCGTCGCCCGAACCGGACGCCGACGCGGCCACCAGCGACGCCCCCGTCGAAACCCCCGAGACCGCGACCGACGCGGCGGCGGACGAGACGACCGCCGGCGACGCCGCAACCGAGGACGCCTCGACGCCCGCATCGAGCGAGCCCGTGGAGGATTCGCCGGTAGCGAACGAGCCGTCGACCGACGCGCCTGCGGAGGACGTGGCCGACGCGTCGTCCGAACCCGACGACGACGGCGACCTGGGCGACTTCGACACCGAGTTCGAACTGGACGACGACGAGCGCGAGGAGATAGAACAGGAGTACGGCACGGACTTCCAGAGCGGGACCGAGGTCGACGAGCCCGGCGAGGCCGACATCGAGACGCCGGACCCCGAAGACCTGGCCGACGCGGCCGAGGAGGGCGCGCCAGCCGACGCCGCCGACGCCGAGCCCGCCCCCGAATCGCCCGGCGCACCGGCCGGCGACGCATCGCCCGAACCCACCGCCGACGCCGCCACCAGCGACGCGCCCGTCGAGACCCCCGAGACCGCGACCGACGCCGGAGCCGACGAGACGGCCGCCAGCGACGCCGCTGGCGAGGACGCCGCCGAGGACGTGGACCTCGAAGACGCCGTCATGGAGGTCATGCAGGACCTCGACGACGGCAGCGGGGCCGACCGCGAGGAACTCCGCTCGACGGTCGCGAGCCAGTACGGCGCGGACGCCGACGCCGTCGAGGACGCCATCCAGGACGCGCTGATGGGCGGGCGCTGCTACGAGCCCGAGGACGGCAAGCTCACACCCATCTGACGGCCGAGCCGCGGTCCTTTTCTCTCCCGCGACCCAACGGAGTGCCGATGCGCGTCGAACCGCTCCCCAGCGCACCGGCGGCGACCGTCGACACCGGCGACGAGCGACTGCTCGCGGTGGCGGACTACCACGCCGGCATCGAAGCGGGACTGCGCTACGAGGGCGTCGAACTGCAGTCCACCGCCGACGAGCGCCGCGAGCGCCTGCTGTCGTGTCTGGACCGCGCCCGCGCCGACCGGCTGGTGGTCGTCGGCGACCTGGGCCACGCCATCGGCGACCCGTTCGAGGAGGAGCGCGCGGAGCTCGCGACGCTCTTCGAGGCGCTGGACGTGCCCGTGACGGTCGTGAAGGGCAACCACGACGGCGGTCTGGCGGACGTGGTGGCAGACCTCGGGGCCGACGCCGAGGTGACGCCGGGCCACGGGACCCGCATCGGCGCGGTCGGGTTCGCGCACGGCCACACCTGGCCCGCACCCGACCTGCTCGAAGCCGACGTGCTCTGTGTCGGCCACGAGCACCCGGTCGTCCGACTGGAGGACAGCGTCGGCGGGGCGCGGAAACAGCGGGCCTGGCTCCGCGGCTCGCTGGCGACCGAGCCCTTCAGCGACCGGTTCGACCGGCCGGTCCCGGACGCGCCGGACGTCGTCGTCTTCCCGGCGTTCAACGACCGCTCCGGCGGGACGTGGGTCAACGTCGACGGCCAGTCGTTCCTCGCGCCGTTCCTGCCAGAAGGGATGACCAGCGTCGAGGCGTTCCTGCTCGACGGCACGCGGTTGGGCCCGTACCAGCGGATTTGATGTGACGCTGGCGCTTACGCGTCCGAGAGCCCCGCTTCGAGTTCGTCTACCAGTTCGGTGTTGCCGAGGAACGTTGGCGTCCGGTCGTGGAGGCCGTCCGGTTCGACATCCAGCAGGGACTGCGAGCCGTCGCTGGACGCCCCGCCGGCGGCCTCCACGAGGTACGCGAGCGGGGCCGATTCGAAGTGTATCCGGAGCTTCCCGCCGGGGTACACCGTCGTCGCTGGGTACCCGAACAGGCCGCCGTATTCCAGCACCTGCGCCAGGTCGGCGACGGTCGCGCCGCCGTAGCGGAGCTTCAGGTCACGCTCGAAGGACTTGGCGATGTCGTTGAACGCGTCGCTTCGCTCGCTTTTCTTGCCCGCCAGACCGACCACGGTGGCCTCCGCCGGCAGTTCGAACTGGCCCCAGCGCTCGCTGTGCCCGTCCCGGAGGAGGTGTTCCTGGACGACGTCGCGGTCGGTCCTGGCGATAGTCAGCGTCGTGTAGGGGCCGTACAGCACCATCAGCGAGGCGACCATCGACCGCCCGCTCGCGGGCAGGTCGGCGTCGTAGACGCCGAGTATCGTCCCCACGGAGTTGTTCGACGCGAGATTCGCGGAGCCGTCGAGCGGGTCGATGGCGACGCTGTAGCCCTCGCCGCAGTCGACCACGTCGCTTCGCTCCTCGCTGGCGTACGCGCCGACGCCGTCGATGTACGCGAGCGCGTCGAAAAACAGGTCGTCGGCCCACACGTCGCCGCCGACCTGTTGCTCGCCGCTGGGGTTCTCGCCGGCCGCTCTGTTGGCGTAGTTCGCCAGGTTGCCGCTGACGTAGTGGGCCGTGTCCTTGACCGCCCGTTCTATCTCGTCGAGCGTGTTCACAGGCCATCACCGGCCGAAAGGGCACATGCGTCCGTCATACTCCCACGTGTCTGCGGGCAGCGACATAAGGCTGTACCCGGGCAGCGCCCACGAGACCCACCGCGCCAGTGCGGGACGCGGTGACACAACGTGTTTAACCCGGTGTAGCCGCTAGGGAGCGCCGATGACTGACGGGGTCGCTCGCGGCGACGACGCCTTCACCGCGCTCGGGCCGGCCGTCCGCAGTGCGCTCTCGGAGCGTGGCTTCACGACGCCGACGGACCCACAGCGGAAGGCGATTCCGACCCTGGCCGACGGACGGGACGCGCTGGTGGTCGCCCCGACCGGCACCGGAAAGACGGAGACGGCGATGCTACCGGTCTTCGACGCGCTGGCCGAGTCCGAGGACCGATTTGGCATCGGGGCGCTGTATATTACGCCGCTCCGGGCGCTGAACCGCGACATGCGCCAGCGCCTGGACTGGTGGGGCGAGACGCTTGGCCTCGAAGTGGATGTCCGCCACGGTGATACGACGGACTACCAGCGCCAGAAGCAGGCTGACGACCCGCCGGACGTGCTCGTGACGACGCCGGAGACGCTGCAGGCGATGCTCACCGGGTCGAAGCTCCGGCGGGCGCTCGAAGACGTGGCCCACGTCGTCGTCGACGAGGTCCACGAACTCGCCGCGGCCAAACGGGGCGCACAACTGACTATCGGTCTCGAACGGCTCCGGGAGCTGGCCGGCCGGTTCCAGCGCATCGGGCTCTCGGCGACCGTCGGCGACCCACAGGAGGTCGGCCGCTTTCTCACCGGCGGTCGGTCGTGTGCCATCGTCGAGGTCGATATCGGGAGCCGACTCGACATCGAGGTGGTCCGCCCGCAGGTCACCGACCGCGACGAAGAACTGTCGAGCACGCTCGTGACCGACGCCAGCACCGCGAGCCACGTCCGCTACATCGCCGACCGCATCGACGACCACGAGTCGGTCCTGCTGTTCGTCAATACGCGACAGACCGCCGAGGCGCTCGGCTCGCGGTTCAAGGAACTCGGGACGGACCTGGGCGTCCACCACGGCTCGCTGTCGAAAGAGGCCCGAATCGACGTGGAGGACCGCTTCAAAGCGGGCGACCTCGACGCCCTGCTGTGTACCTCCTCGATGGAACTGGGTATCGACGTGGGCCACGTCGACCACGTCGTCCAGTACGGCAGCCCCCGGCAGGTCTCGCGGCTCGTCCAGCGGGTCGGCCGCGCCGGCCACCGCCGGGACCTAGTCTCCGCCGGAACGGTCGTCACCACCGACGCCGACGACACGCTGGAGGCGCTCGCCATCGCCAGACAGGCCGAGGCCGGCGACGTCGAGCCGGCAGAAATCCACGACGGGAGCCTCGATACCGTCGCCAACCAGGTGGCCGGGCTGGTGATGGACACCGGCGAAATCCGGGCGATGCGGGCCTACGAGATACTGACCCGCGCGTACCCGTTCCGGGACCTCGACGAGAGCCAGTTCAAGGCGGTCGTCGAGGAACTGGCGGCGAACAACGTCGTCTGGCTGGACGAGGACCGAGACACCGTAGAGAAGCGCCGCGGGACCTGGCAGTACTTCTATCAGAACCTCTCGATGATTCCCGACGAGGCCACCTACGACGTCGAGGACGTGGCCTCGGGCCAGCAGGTCGGGACCTTGGACGAGAAGTTCGTCGTCAACTTCGCCACGCCCGGCGAGGTGTTCGTCCAGCGCGGGGAGATGTGGCGCATCACGAACATCGACGAGGAGGAGGAGGTCGTGACCGTCTCGCCCATCGAGGACCCCGCCGGCGAGGTCCCCTCTTGGGTGGGTCAGGAGATTCCCGTCCCCAGAGCCGTGGCGGCGGAGGTCGGCGAACTCCGGCGGGTCGCCGGGCGACAGCTACAGGACGGGGCCGACACCGAGGCCGTCGCCCGGGACGTGGCGACGCGCTACGCCGCCGGCCCCGACACCGTCGCCGACGGCCTCTCGCAGGTCGAAAAGCACGAGGGGCCGATTCCGGACGACACGACCGTCGTCGTCGAGTTCCACGGCCGGGAGGTGGTCGTCAACGCCTGCTACGGGCACAAAATCAACGAGACGCTGGGGCGGGTGCTGTCGGCCCTGCTCGGCCAGCGGGCCGGCTCGTCGGTCGCGATGGAGGTCGACCCCTACCGGATTACGCTCGAAGTCCCGCGGCGCATCACCGCCGGGGACGTCATCGAAGTCATCGAGGACACCGACCCCGACCACCTCCCGGCGCTGGTCGAACTCAGCCTGAAAAACGCCGACGCGCTGAAGTTCAAGCTCGCGCAGGTCGCCACGAAGTTCGGCTCGCTCAAGCGCTGGCGGGGCCGGGGGTCGACGGACTTCGGCCGCGACCGCCTGCTGGCCGCGCTGGAGGACACCCCGATGTACGAGGAGGCCCTTCGCGAGGTCCGCCACGAGGACCTCGCCATCGAGGCGACGGCCGACCTGCTGCGGGACATCCAGCGTGGCGACGTGGCGCTGGAGACGGTGGGCGAACACACGGCCATCGGGACCGGCGGCAGTTCCTCCGGGCGGGAACTGCTCTCGCCGGAGAACGCCGATGCGAGCGTCATCCAGACCGTCAAGGAACGCATCCAGAGCGACCGCGTCATCCTCCTGTGTTTACACTGCAAGGAGTGGGACCGCAAACAGCAGGTCAAACGGGTCCGCGACCAGCCGTCGTGTCCGCAGTGTGGCTCGACCCGCATCGCCGCACTCAATCCCTGGGCCGAGGAGGTCGTCTCGGCGGTCCGAACCGAGGACAAGGACGAGGAACAGGAGAAGATGACCGAGCGGGCCTACCGGTCGGGGTCGCTGGTCCAGAGCCACGGGAAGCAGGCGGTGGTCGCGCTGGCGGCCCGCGGCGTCGGCCCGCACAACGCCGCCCGCATCATCAACCGCCTGCGCGAGGACGAAGACGAGTTCTACCGGGACATCCTGCGACAGGAACGGGAGTACGCCCGCACCCAGTCGTTCTGGGGCTAGCGCAGGTCCCGAATCGCCGCCGCGAGCCGAGGTTCGACGGCTTCCGGGTCCGCCGCGTCGACGGTGAGTTTCGTGTGCCGTTCGTCCGCATCCGTCACCTCCGAGAGCAGTCCCGCGCTGCGGTCGACCTCGACGTACACCGCCAGCCCGTCGTCGCCGAACACCGGGACGACCTCGACCTCGTCGACCTCGCCGGCGAACTCGCCGTTCTCGGGCCGGAACTCGAACTCCTGGACGAACGTCGTTGAGGTCGTAAACAGGCTCCCGGCTGTCGCCGCACAGGAGGAGGCGTGAAGCGAGAACCCGAGCGAGGCCAGCGCGTCGAACACCGCCTGCGTGCGCCGCGTCGGCTCGACCTCGACGTAGTCCGCGTCGCCGGGGTCGACCGCCATCGAGATGTCGAGGCCGGTCTCGATTTCGACGGCCGTCGAGCGTGTGGTCACCGGCGTCTCCCGGGGAACGTCGATAGTGGTCTCGAAGCGCCGCTCCTCGCCGGCCTCGATGGTGAACGGCTCGGTGAGCTGCCACTGGTCGATGATTGCGTCCTTCGACCCCTCGTCGGACTTGTACTCGGTCTCCAGGGCGAAGTAGACCGCGTCGACCTCCTGGTCCGTCGTCCCGCCCTCGACGTGGACTTCGGCCCGGACCGAGTCGCCGGCTCTGACGGTGTCTGTCGGGAGAATCGTGTCGACGGTGGCCGACCCGATGCCGATTCGGGAGAGGACGCCTTTCATTCCTGTTGTGGAATTCGCCCACCATGTGGCATAAACTTCGGGGGGCACCGAGAGAATCCGCGACTGCCGCGGGACTCAAGCCCGTGCACGCGCGACGGGTGGTATGACCGAGCGGCGCGAGGCGTCCGACCCGGCCTGTCCCGAGTGTGGCGAGCCGCTGGAGCCGACGGCGGTGGCCTGTCCCAGCTGTGAGGCGGCGCTTCTCAGCGACGAGCAGGCCGAGATGCTCGACGAGCACTTGGCCGAGACCCTGGCGTCGATGGAGTCCGGCGCGCCGACGTGGGCCGTGGCGCTGACGGGGCTCTCGCTCGGCGTCGCCGTCGCGCCGCTCGTGCTGTACGCCGTCGTCATCGTCGCCGGCGGCCTCTCCGTTCCCGTGACCGTCGGCGTCCTGCTCGCCGGCTGGCTCGGCCCGGCCGCGTATCTCTCGCGGCTTCGGAATCCGAGCGAGGTGCTTGCCCGCGGGCTGTATCTCGTCGTCGCCGGCGTGGCCGTGGTCGTGTTCGCGGTCGGCTACGAGGTGTTCCTGGCCGACGGGCCGTCGGTGGTCTCCGAGGGGACCGCGCTCGTGTCGCTCGTGCTCGCGGTGCCGGCCGCGCTCGGGGCGCTTATCGCACGCCGCGCGGCCCGCCGGGCAGACCGGCAGGCCCGCGGCGAGCCGGGACCGCTGCGCGAGCGGTTCGGCCCCGACGACGACGAGCCCGGGAACTGAAAACGCCTAAGCGGGCCGCCCTTGTCACCCCGTGCATGCGACTGGAGGAGTACTGGGGCATCGGCCCGAAGACGTCCGAGCTGCTCACCGAGGCGCTGGGCGTCGAGCGGGCCATCGAGGCCATCGAGTCGGCGGACACGCGCGCGCTAACCACGGCCGGCCTCTCCCGGGGGCGAGCGACGCGCATCCTCCGGCGGGCCAGCGGGGCCGAGTCGATGGACCTGCTCGCCACCAGGGACACCCGCGACGTGTACAAGGAACTGCTGGACCTCGCCGAGGAGTACGCGGTCACCGAGGACGCGGCCGACAGCATCCGCGTGCTGACGCCGCTACCGACCCGCGAGGCGATGGACGAGCGCTTAGACGACGTGCTCGAAGCGCGGGACACGTGGGCAGACCTCGCGGAGGAAGCCCAGCGGGCCGTCCTCGGCGCGTTCGAGGACTACGACGCCGCCGGGGGCGAACTGGCCGCGGTGGACGTGGCGCTCGCGCTCCGGGACACCGGCGTCGAGAGCGGCGTGTTCGAGCCGCTCGCCGCCCTCGACCGCGACTCCCTGGCGACCGGCCGGGCTGCGCTCGCCGGTCTCGCGGGCGACGGCGACTCCGTCGGCGAGGGGGCCGACGATGAACTGGACCGCCTGCGCGACCAGCTCGCGCAAATTGAGGACCTCGCGGCCGCCTCGATGGAGGTCGTCGAGGCCGTCCAGGAGGGCGCGCGGCGGCCCGACGAGTTCCAGGACGCACTGGTGCGCCACGTCACGAGCGAGACCGGCGTCGACGCCGCCAGGGTCCGGGACGCGATGCCCCGCGAGGCGACCGACGCCCGGGACTTCGTCGACGTGGCGCTCCGGGAACTCCGGACCACGCTGCGGACCGACGTCCGGGAGCGCGAGCAGGCGGTCGCCGACCGGCTGGAGGACGACCTCGCGGCCGCCCGGGAGGACATCGACGCCGCAATCGAGGCGGTGGACGACATCGCCTTCTCGGTGTCGCTGGCCCGCTTCGCCATCGCGTTCGACCTGACCCGCCCCACCTTCGTCGAGGACCGCAAGACTATCGCAGTGAAACGGGCCCGCAACCTCACCATCGCCGACGCCGAGAGCGTCCAGCCGGTCACCTACGCCATCGGCGACCACACGCTGGAGCTAGACCGGGCGAACCGACCGCCCAGCGGCGACCGGGTGGCCGTCCTGACCGGCGCGAACTCCGGCGGGAAGACGACCCTGCTGGAGACGCTGTGTCAGGTCCAGTTGCTCGCCCAGATGGGGCTGCCCGTGCCCGCCGCAGCCGCCGAGGTGAGCGTCGTCGACACCGTGGTGTTCCACCGCCGGCACGCCTCCTTCAACGCCGGCGTCCTCGAATCGACGCTGCGGTCGGTCGTCCCGCCGCTGACCGAGAGCGACCGGACGCTGATGCTCGTCGACGAGTTCGAGGCCATCACCGAGCCCGGGTCCGCCGCCGACCTCCTGCACGGGCTGGTGACCCTGACCGTCGACCGCGACGCCCTGGGCGTGTTCGTCACGCACCTCGCCGACGACCTCGAACCCCTCCCGACGGAAGCCCGCACCGACGGCATCTTCGCCGAGGGACTGGACCAGGACCTTGACCTCCAGGTCGACTACCAGCCCCGCTTTGGCACCGTCGGCAAGTCCACGCCCGAGTTCATCGTCTCCCGGCTGGTCGCCAACGCCACCGACCCCGTCGAGCGCAGCGGTTTCGAGACGCTCGCCACGGCCGTCGGCGAGGAGGCGGTCCAGCGGACGCTCTCGGACGCGCTCTGGACCGACGAGTAACGGGGGTTACGCTGTGCCGGCGGTGGCCTGCACGTTGCCTTCGACTGCCTCGGCGACGTTTGCCAGGAGTCGCCGTACCTCCCGGCGGTTGTACCACCTGACCAGCGGCGCGAGGAGGGGCCCGGGGAGCGGCCCCGGGACCTCGTAGTCGACCGCGTAGGTGAGCCGCGTCCCGCCGTCTTCCGGCTCGAACCGCAACGCGATGCGGCCCGACAGGTCGCCGCTCAGGTCGTAGACGATGCGCTCGGGCGGTTCGTACGTCGACGCCGCGACCTCGCCGGTGCAGGTGACGCCGAATATCGTGTACTCGTAGGCCGCGCGGTTTCCGGCGTTTGGCAGCCGCTCGATGCGCTCGGCGCGGGTCAGGCTCGGCGTGACCGCCGCCTGGTTCGACGGCTCGTCCATGAACGCGAACACCGTCTCGACCGGCGCGTCGAGCCAGCGGTCGGCGGACGTGTGGACCGTCATACCCGACGCTTCGCGCTCCAGTGGCTCACAGGCTCGGCCCAACGGCAGGCCGGCGTGAGCGAGGGCGGTCCCGAGGGCTACAGCCGCCGGGTGCGCCGTGATTGTTCTGTGCTGTGCGAGTCGCGTCGCCGCCTACCGATGACGGCGGCGAGGTATCTCCTGTGCATCGGTGTGGCCTTCCCGGCAGGAGTCGAACCTGCGCCGGGCGGGGACCCGGGTCCGCATGTCAGGTTCGGGAAGACAGGGAGTGGTCGGCGGGCCGCGCTCACGCGTCATCGGTCACGTCGACGCGGTTGACCGCCACGACGCCGAACCCCTCCCGCAGGAGTTCGGTGCGGCCGTCGGCGGTGTCCCGCTCGTCGTCGACCCGGAGGGTCAGCGACACGTCGGCGTCGACCCGGATGTCGGTCCAGGTGGGCCGGACGCTGGTCACGCGGTCGACGGCTACCGCTTCGACGCCGTCGACGGCCGCGAGGACGTCGGCGACACCGGCTTCGAGGGTCTCGGACCCGCCACGCGGGACGCGCAGTGATACGTCGGCCGATACCTCGGTCGGGGGGGTCGCCTGCAGCGACATAACGCCGACGGCCGGAGTCGAACCGGGCCGGGCGGGCACTCGCCGGTCGAGTCGCGTCGGTTGGGCTGCGCGGGTGGCGGGGGCGTACGTCCGGCCTGACGGCCGGGACAGGATTCCCACACCGGGACGATGGGGAACCCGACGGCTGGACAGCTGCGCGACACGGTACTGGCTGGGCTGTGTGGCGGACCGCCGGCAGGCCACGCTGGGCGGCGTGTGCCTGCCGGAGCGGAGGACACGACCCTGTCGCTCGACGGTACGTCGAAACGAATCGCCGCCGCAGTGCGGCGTGCGTGGGCGGCCGGTCCCACGGCGGCGAACCGGTCTACGGTGCCACGAAGGGACTGTTCACCGAACGGGTGTCCGTGGCGGCCCGTCCCCGGACAAGGGGTGCGTACTCGACTGTAGCATGGCGGCTACGTTCGATGGCCGACCGCCCGCTGTACAGCCAGCGAGCGAACGACGTTGGCGCGGGAACGGGAAGTGCGTAGGTCATGGGTCACCACGTCGGTGAATGCGACGTGTCTAAACCCTGTATCGGTGATATATTAAATCTGTTTCACGGGTGGTACCGAATGACAGATAGCCGCGCCGACGGCGGGGCGTCAGTCGGCCACGGCGGGTTGCTGTGGCGCGGTCGGGCGCTCTGCGTCGGCGTGTGACGCCGTCCCCGCCAGCGTCCGCGTGGAGTTCCCGACGACGAGCAGACTGCTCGCCGTCATCGCCAGCGCCGCAAACAGCGGATTGAGGACGCCAAGCAGGGCCAACGGGAGCGCTACGGCGTTGTAGCAGAACGCCCACGCGAGGTTCTGGCGGACCCGGGTGCGGGTCGCGGCCGTCACTGCGAACACGTCCGGGACGGCCCGCAGGTCGTCCGTCGTCACGACCGCGTCGGCCGCGTCGGCGGCCAGCGACGTGCCCGACGCCATGGCGATACCCACGTCGGCAGCAGCCAGCGCCGGCGCGTCGTTGCTCCCGTCGCCGACCATAGCAACGGTTCCGCGGGACTGCAGTCGCTCGACGACCTCGGCTTTCGCCTCCGGTGGGACGCCGGCGAACACCTCGTCGACGCCGTCGTGACGGTCGAAGGGAGCGGCGGCCTCGGGGCGGTCACCGGTGATGACAACCACGTCGCGGTCGCGGGCGAGCGTCGAGACGACCGACTCCCAGTGCGGGCGGAGCCTGTCGCCCGCGACGAGTACGTCCCGTGCTTCGCCGTCCCAGCCGACCAGCGCCGGGACGCGTCCGTTCTCGGTCGCGCGTTCACACCGAGTCCGGAGGTCGCTCGGCACCTCGAACCCGAGGTCGTCGAACAGCGCCTGGGTCCCGACGACGACCCGGTCCTCGTCGACCGTCGCGCTGACGCCCTGGCCCGGGTGTTGCTCGAACTCCGAGACGGCGGCGTCGGGGGTCGGGACGGCCTCGGTCACCGCCTCGGCGATGGGATGGTCCGCGAACTGCTCGACGGCGGCCGCTCGGGCCATCGCCGCCTCGTCGGCCCGCTCCAGCAGTTCCATCTCGCCGGTCGTCAGCGTGCCCGTCTTGTCGAAGGCCACCACGTCCGCGTCGGTCGCCGTCTCGAACACCGCGTCGCCGGTGACGACGGTGCCGCCGTCCAGCGCCCGGCGGATGCCGGCCGCGGTCGCAAGCGGCGTCGCCAGCCCCAGTGCGCAGGGACAGGAGACCACGAGTACCGCCAGCCCGGTCAGCATCGCGTCCGTGGGGGTCGCGCCGGCGGCCAGGTGCGCCCCGGTGGCGACGATGGCCAGGACGACCACCAGCGGGACGAAGACGGCGGCGATGCGGTCGACCAGCCGCTGGACGCCGCCGCGAGTGCTCTGGACCTCCCACAGCAGGTTCGTCAGGCGGTCGACGGTGCTCTCGGCGTCCGGCCCGACGCGGGCGACGACGCCGCCCTGTGTCACCAGCGACCCGCCGATGACCTCGTCGCCCTCGGTCTTCCGGACGGCCAGGGACTCGCCGGTGACGAGGGACTCGTCGAGGGCCGCGGTCCCCTCGACGACGGTCCCGTCGACCGGGACGCGCTCCCCGGACCGGACGACGACTTCGTCGCCCGGGTCGAGGTCGCCGACCGCGACGTCCTCGGTGCCCGCGTCGGTGCGCCGCCGGGCGCTGTCGGCCCGCTGTGTCGTGAATTCGGTGAGGCGGTCCAGCGCCCGCCGCCGGACCCGGTCCTGGTAGTAGTCGCCGACGGAGACGGCCATGACGATGACCGTCGCCACGTCGAAGTACACCTCCG
The DNA here is from genome assembly GCF_037078405.1 of Haloarcula sp. DT43. Classification (NCBI taxonomy): domain Archaea; kingdom Methanobacteriati; phylum Methanobacteriota; class Halobacteria; order Halobacteriales; family Haloarculaceae; genus Haloarcula; species Haloarcula brevis. The sequence continues at coordinate 531,491 of NZ_JAYMGZ010000004.1, forward strand.
TGTGTCCCAAAACGACGGCGACGACGCTGTACAGGAAGGCGGTCCCGGCGGCCATCGCCACCAGCAAGTCCATGTTCGGCCGGCCGGCGCGCAGGCTGACGTAGGCCCCGCGGAGCAGCGGCCAGCCGGTGTAGCCGACGACGACCCCGGTCATGACGGCCATGTTCCACAGCAGGTACGCGCCCGCCTGCCCCGTCGGGTCGAACAGCAACAGGGACGAGTCGACCCCGAGGTAGGCCGGGTAGAGGAAGAGGACGTACCACAGCATCGTCATCATCCCGAAGAAGCCGCCGACGATGAGCCGCCCCTCCAGTTCGTACTCGTCGTCGGTCTCCGTGGCCTGGAGGCTGGCCTCGTAGCCGGTGCCGGCCACCGCGTCCGTGAGATCCGACTCCGAGAGTGCGTCGGCGTCGTAGGTGAGCTTCATCGTCCCCGTCGGGTAGCTCGCGGCCGCGGCGGCGACGCCGTCGTGGTCCGTAGCCCGCGCCTCCAGGAACGTCTCGCAGGTCGCACAGTGCATCCCCTCGACTGAGAGGAAGGCCGTCTCGCCGTCGGCCTCGTCCGGGTCCGGCCCGGTGTCGGCCGCGTCGCGGGTCTCGGTCGCCGGGTCGTCGAGCGTCCGCGCGACTTCGAGACAGCCACGACAGCAGAACGTCCCCTCGACGACCGCGTCGGTGACCGGGGTCTCGACCGGCAGGTCACAGAGCGTGCAGTGTGTCATGTCCAGGGCATCGGCAGGGGTGGTTTCGGAACGGCGACGCCGAACGCCGCCAGCCCGTTCGACAGCGGGACGAGCGCGAGCGCGATGAAAACGACGCCCAGCGCCCGATGCAGCGTCGCCCGGTGTCCCGGCGAGAGCGTGCCGAAGGCGGTCCCGTAGGCGAACACCAGCGGAAACGTCCCGAGGCCGAGCGCGGCCAGCGAGAGGCCGCCGGTGAGCGCGGAGCCGGTGGCGAAGGCGTACAGGAACGCCGGATACAGCAGCGGACAGGGGAGCAGGCCGTGCATCGCGCCCAGCGCGACCATTCCGGGACCGTCGACCCACCGGTCGACCCTGGCGACCAGCGACGCGGAGAGCCGCTGGAACAGGTACCCGACGAGCGGCAGCGACCGGGCCACGTCGACGGCGCGGCCACGCGAGAGGTAGCCGAGGCCCACGGAGACGATGGCGAGCCCGACGAAAACACCGACGGTGCCGCGGACGACGGTACCGAGGCGTGCCAGCCCGGCCACGTCGTACAGTGCGCCGCCGGCAGCGCCGAGGGCGGTCCCGACGAGCGCGTAGCTCAGCGTTCGGCCGGTGTTGAACAGCGCGTGCTGGCGTATCTCGTGGCCCGACACCGGCCCGCCGTCGTCCAGCCTGTCGGCGTAGGTAGTGACTAACGGCCCGCACATGCCGAGGCAGTGGACGCTGCCGACGAGTCCCAGCCCGACGAAGGCCGCGAGGCCGGCCGTCTCACCGGAACTCAGCCCCGCCGTCCCGAGTGGCATGTCAGGCGGTGCTCGACTCGGTCGGTTGTGTCATCCAGAACAGGCTGCCGGCGATGATGACGACGCTGACCAGCGAGAGCGCGACGATGGAGCGCCCGGTACCCTGCATGTAGTACGCGACGGGCGCGAGCCCGAGCAGCGCCAACAGCGTCACGATTCGAGGACTTGACGCAGACATACCTGGCCGTACGTTAGAGGGGTTATAAAAACAGACGGGTCGTTCCTGCCGCCTGAAAACACCGTGATGGGTTTTTTTATGAGATATACAATCCTCTCAGGTATGGTATGGCACGAACCCAAGAGTAGTCGGGTGCCGGATTCGAACGGCGCGATGGGGGTGCGAGGATGGCGCTGAGTCGGCGACAGTTCGTCGGTGGCGCGGCCGGGACAGCGGCGCTGGCCGCGACCGGCACGGCGACAGCACAGGAGGAACCGGACTACGGCGGCTGGTTCGACGATGTGTCGAACTACGACGGCACCGTCGACCGCCGGGGCGAGGACACCGTCACCATCTCCGTCGGCGCGCAGGGCAACAACGGCGCGTTCGCCTTCGGCCCGGCCGCGGTGATGGTCAACCCGGGCACGGAGGTCGTCTGGGAGTGGACCGGCGAGGGCGGCGGTCACAACGTCGTCTCCGACGGCGACGGCCCGCTCGACTCCGGGGACGCGGTCAGTGAGGCCGGCACGACCTACAGCCACACGTTCGAGTCGGAGGGCATCTTCAAGTACGTCTGCGTCCCGCACGAGGCCCTCGGGATGAAAGGCGCGGTCGTCGTTCGGCCCGGCAGTTCGGGCGGCGACAGCGGCTCCGGCGGTCAACAGCCGCAAGGCCCGCCGGCGAACCCGGACTACGGCGGCTGGTTCGAGGGCGTGTCGAACTACGACGGGACCACGGTCGACAGAACCGACGCCGACAGCGTCGAGATATCGGTCGGCGCGCAGGGCAACAACGGCGCATTCGCCTTCGACCCGCCCGCGGTTCGGGTGACGCCCGGGACCGAGGTGACGTGGTCCTGGACCGGCGAGGGCGGCGGCCACAACGTCGTCTCCGACGGCGACGGCCCCCTGGACTCTGGGGGCGCGGTCAGCGAGGCCGGCACGACCTACAGCCATACCTTCGAGGAGATGGGCGTGTACAGGTACGTCTGTACGCCCCACGAGTCACTCGGGATGAAGGGCGCTGTGGTCGTCGGCGGCCCGCTCGGCGGCGGGAGCGGCGGCAGCGGACAGGAGGGGAGCAGTATCGAACTGTCGGGCCCGCAGTGGCTCCTGTCCGGGTCGGTCCTGCTCGCGTTCTTCTCCCCGCTGGTGTTCGCGGTCGCGATGCGACGCCGGCAGAACGGGGTGCCGTCACAGGCGGGCGGCGAACTCAAGCGGGCGACCGGTCCGACACCGGTCGAGGAGGCCGCCGAGACCGAGCCGAGCGTCGAACTGGGACACGACGAGTACGACCCGAAGGGGACGGCGGCGCTGGTCGCCTTCTACTTCGTGTTAATCGGCTTGCTGTGGGTGTTCATGTACTTCGTCGAGTTCCTCGGTCGCGTCTCGATAATCGGGTGATATCATGCAGGTTCACAGATTCGAAAAGGTTTGGCTCGGGGCAGCGATACTGCTCATCGTCGGTTTCATCGCCACCATCGCGTACGGCTCGGTCGGCGTCGGTGTCGGGATGGTCGACGACTCGGGCGGACAGATAAGCGCGCAGGCGGTTCAGAACGGGAACACCGGGACACAGTTCGACGACCCCGGCGTGTACCAGGAGAGCGAGGACCACTACGTCGTCTACGTCGTCGCTCGACAGTTCCAGTTCGTGCCCGGCAGCGGTGACACGCCGATTCGCGTGCCCGCGGGCGCGAACGTGACGTTCAGAGTGACCAGTGCAGACGTGACACACGGGTTCTCCGTGGTCGAGACCAACATCAACACGATGGTCATTCCGGGCCAGGTCTCGGAGGTCTCGGCCCGGTTCAACGAGCCCGGGACGTACGGGCTCGTCTGTCACGAATACTGCGGTGCGGCCCATCACACGATGGGCGGCTCCGTCGAAGTCGTCCCGCCGGAGGAGTACGATATGCAGCAAGAGAACATCGACCAGTCCGCGGCTGACGCACAGGCGGGGGAGGAGGCGGATAACTGATGGTGTTCGTCGACTCCTACCCGAAAACGTCGAAGATAGTCCGTAGCGAGTTCATCGTGGCGTTCGTCGCCCTCGGAATCGGTGCGCTCTTTGGCGTCGTCCAGGCGCTGCACCGCACCGGCGTGTTCCGCGGGTTCGTCAGCTCGGCGGACTACTACACGATTCTGACCGGCCACGGCGTCCTGCTGGCGCTCGTGTTCACCACGTTCTTCATCTCGGGGCTGTTCACGTGGGCCGTCGCCAACAGCCTCGAACGCGAGCTCCCGCACCGCATCGCCTGGTCGGCCTTCTGGATAATGCTCACGGGGACGGTGCTCGCGGCCGTGTCCATCATCGGCGGCATCGCCGGTTCGCCGTCGATTCTGGGGCACGACCTCGAAGCCGACGTGCTCTTTACCTTCTACGCGCCGATGAAGGCCCACCCCGCGTTCTACATCGGGGCCGCGCTCATCATCGTCGGCTCCTGGATAGGGGGCGCGGCGTACTTCAAGGCGCTGTGGGAGTGGCGCGAGGACAACCCCGACGAGCGCATCCCGCTGCAGACGTTCATGGTGCTGACGACGATGCTGATGTGGTACATCTCCACCATCGGCGTCGCCGTTGAGGTCGTCGCCTTCCTCATCCCGTGGTCGCTCGGGCTCATCCAGAACGTCGACCCGCTGCTGACCCGGACGCTGTTCTGGTACTTCGGCCACCCGGTCGTGTACTTCTGGCTCATGCCGGCGTACCTCGTCTGGTACACGATTCTGCCGAAGCTGGCCGGCGGCCGGCTGTTCAGTGACCCGCTGGCCCGCGTCGTGTTCGTCGCGTTCCTGCTGCTGTCGACCCCGGTCGGCTTCCACCACCAGTACACCGACCCCGGCATCCCGTCGGGCTACAAGTTCATCGCGATGACGAACACGATGTTCCTGCTGTTGCCCTCGCTGTTGACTGCGTTCACCGTGGTCGCCTCGGTCGAGCACGGCGCTCGTCAGCGGGGCGCGAGCGGCTACCTCTCCTGGCTGCGGGACCTGCCCTGGGACAAGCCGGCCTTCTCGGGCTGTATGCTCGCCGGCCTGATGTTCGCCGCCGGCGGCTTCTCCGGCATGATAAACGCCGGGATGAACATCAACTACCTCATCCACAACACCATCTGGGTGCCCGGCCACTTCCACCTCACCGTCGGGACCGCGTTCGCGCTGACGGCGATGGCCATCAGCTACTGGCTGGTCCCACAGATTACCGGGAAGAAGCTCCGCCAGCGCGGCCTCGCCGTGTTCCAGCCTTACGTCTGGTTCGTGGGCATGGCGGTGATGTCCAACGCCATGCACCGCGCGGGCCTGGCCGGCATCCCGCGGCGGACCGCCGAACCCACCTACGACGAGTTCGCGTTCGAGGGCGTCGCCGGAACGGTCGGCGAGATGCGCCTCCAGATAGCTATCGGCGGCTTCCTGCTGTTCGTCGGCGCGGTGATGTTCCTCGTCGTCATGGCCGACACCCTGCTCGCCCGCCGGGGCGGGACACTATCGGTCAACAGCAACATCCCCGAGCCGCTGTCCGGGCCGGACCACAGCCCCCGCATCCTGGACAACTACAAGCTCTGGACGGCTATCGCCCTGCTGCTCATCGTCATCGCCTACGGGCCGCCGCTCGCCAGCATGGTCGCTGACGGGCTGCTCGCGCCCGGTAGTCCGCCGATTCCGGTCTAACACGACTCCACTACACTCAGCATGTTCGAAGACGTCGACGGTCCGGAGCAGAAAACGCTGCTACGCATCCTCATCATCGTCGGAATCGGTCTGCCCATCCTCATCGAGGTCGTGACCTTCGGGAGTCTGCTGGGCCATCACTTGGTGGGTGACCCCGGGGGCGAGGTGGTGCCCGAAACGCCGACCGCGGAGCCGGCCGGTGCCGGCGTCGGCGACCCGATTCTCGAGTCCTCGGCTGTCTCGGCCCGCATCGAGTCAGCGTCGGTGGTCACCGCGGACGAGGGGTGGCGGTTCACGCTCGCGGTGAACGCGACCAACAGCGGGACCGAGCCGGCGGCGGTCCGGCTCGACAGCGTCACCGCCCGCAACGGGGAGACGGTCGACGGTACCGCGAGTACCGGCCAGCTGTCCGTGGGACAGACCGAGACCGTGACCAGGTCGTGGCTCCTGCCCCCCGGCGAACGGCCCGACACCGTCTCGATAACGGTGTTGGAGTATCCGGACGACGGAGAAACGCAGTCGACCCAGTACGACGTCACGCTGGGGGACATCCCCGTGTCGAACCGCTGACTCACCCGCCGACGGGGGTGCCACAGGACGGGCAGGCGTCAGCATCGGACGGGAGCGACTCGCCACACTCGCTGCAGTAAGACATCCCAGTGTCGCGTTTTTCGGGCGTGAAGACGGCCGTATCGTCCAGCCACGCCCCGTCGGTGGCCTCCGGGTCCGGTTCCGACTCGCTGTCCGGTGTCGCTTCCGACCCGGTGGCAGCATCCGACGACCCCGCCGAGTCGGTGGCGGGCGGGCTCGTCCGGGCGACCTCCTCGGGCGAGAACACCCGCGTCCCGGTGTGGCCCGGTTTGTCCGCATCGCTCTCTGTAGCTACGGTATCGCTCCCGCTCTCGGGGTGGTCCCGAGACGCCGGTTCGGACTCGCCACTCCGTTCGGAGTTCGCGTCGCCGTCTCGCGGCCCGGCGGCCGGCGGCATGACGGGAAACCGCTGGTCCGGGCGGCGCTGTGGGTTGGCAAGCGGCGCACGGAGCCTGACGACGGCCCCGGCCAGTAGTTGCGCCAGGAGGTACACGCTCGCCAGCACGCCGGGACCGGCGACGAAAACCGTGGTGGCTCGGGCCGGCCCAACGGTCGTCAGCCGGAGCACCGTTTCGGCCACGGGACCGACGCCGGCCCGCGTCAACCAAGGGGATAGCGTCGACGGGACGCCGGACGCGCCGGCCGCCGCGACCAGCCAGTACGTAGCGAAAGAGAGCGCGGTCACGAAGACCAGGAACGAAAAGAGCGGCGGATACGAGAGCGTGTACACGCGGTGCCCGTAGGCGACGGTCCGGACGACCAGATGCGCCGTCCCGAACAGCGCAAGCGCCGTGAGCGGCCGCGGCTGGCCGAGCGTGACACCGAGCAGGAGACAGCCGACGAGGACGCACCCGGGGAGCGCCAGCAACAGGCTCGGGTGGTCGAACCGGTACGCGTCGACGAGGTTGCCGTAGCCGTTCCGGAGCCGTCGGTTGACGAGCGCGACGGCCGCCAGCGACGGCACGACGAGCCAGAGCCCGGCGGCGAGCACGGTGCGAAGTGAGACCGAACGGTCAGCGAGCGTCGCGAGGACAGTGCGTTCGAGCGCCGGGAACCGCGCTACCAGGACCCCGGTCGCGAGCACCCAGCCACCGTAGGCGACCCACGCCAGGGCCACGCCGACGAACAGCCAGGTTTCGGCCCGCAGTAGCGTGACGGACTCGCGGAGTTCCGACCGTAATCGACCACGCGCCATCGGCCCCATGTTTCCCGACCGACCGCTTAACTGTGGGTGGTCACGCCGCCCGGATAGTCAGCGTGGCGACGCCCGACAGTTCGAGTTCGTCGCCCGGCTGTATCGGTTCCCGGTCGCCCTTCTGCAGCAGGGTCCCGTTCAGCCGTGTCGGGTTGTCCCCGAGGTCGACGAGGTAGTACCCCTCCGGCTGGCGGTCGAACCGAACGTGTTCGCGGTGGATGCGGACCGCCTCGTCCTCCGGCCGCCCGGCGTCTAACAGCGCCGCCCTGATTTCCCGGCCGATTCTCGCCCCGTCTTCGACGGTGATGTCACGCCCCTCGACCGAGAGAACGAGCCCCTCCGGGGGCGTCGCGTCGCCCGTGGCCTGTGACACTGGCGCGTCGACGGCGTCGTCCGGTTCGGCCGTCGGCGATTCGGGACCCGAGTCAGCCGCCGCGGCCCCGCCTGCGTCGCGGTGGGCGTCCAGGTTCTCCCCGCAGTTGACACAGAAGCTGGCGTCGTCGTCGACCGCAGTGTCACAGGACGGGCACGCGTCGAGCGCCCCCTCCTCGCCAGGCGTAACGTCCTGTACGTCGGTGCCGCAGTCGATACAGAAGTTCGCGTCGGCGTCGAGTTCCCGGTCGCAGTCCGGGCAGGTAATCGTCGCCGGCTCGTCGTCGGCCGGTGCATCGGCGTCGTCGTCCTCGTCGGCCGGTTCGGCGTCGGTTTCTGCCGCCTGCCCCGTCTCCGCCGCGTCGTCGGCCTCGACCGCCCCGATGCCCGAATCCCCGTCCGCTGCCGGTTCGTCGTTCCCGGCCGCCCCCGCCGTCTCGTCGGCCTCCGCTGCCAGCAGGTCGGCGTCGCCCGACTCCCCGTCGTCGGTGGCAGCCCGGTCGGTGTGCTGCCACTCACCGCAATCCGGGTTCGTACACCAGCCGCCGGCGACCGTCGGGTCGAAGTCCTCGTCGCAGATGGGGCAGTTTACCGTGCGGTCGGATTCAGGCATGAATTTCGTTAGGGAGTATAGAGTCGAGAAATAAAATACTTGCCCCGCGAAACTTTCCCGCTACTCGTCTGTCATGATGACCGTGTCCCGCTCGGAGATGTCGATGTCGGGGTCGATGTTCCGGACGGGCAGCCCGCCGTCATCCGGCGTTTCCGGGAGCGCGCTGTCGGCGAACAGGAGCACTGAGACGTTGTCCTTCCCGCCGCGGTCGTTCGCCAGCGACACGAGCGTCCGGCTCGCCGCGTCGAGCGACGGCGCATCGAGGACCGCGTCCCGGAGCTCGTCGTCGGTGACGGCTTCCTCGCGGATGCGCTCGGCCGCCTCGTCGGCGCGGTCCGTCTCGGCGTACTGTTCGTACAGTTCCGGAGCGTCAGTCTGGGCGTCGACGAGTCCGTCGCTGGTCGCAAGCACCGTGTCCTCGGCGTACAGCCGGACCGTCCGCGTGTCCACCTCGACGGTCGCGTCGTCGGGGTCCTCGTAGCCGGACCCGCCCAGCGCGCGCGTGATTTCGTTCCCGTTCGGGTGGACGTGGGCCTCGACGGGGTCGATTTCGCCGCTGTCGACCCACTCCTGGACGACGGCGTGGTCCCTGGTCAGCGGCGAAATCGTCTCGCGGGCCCCGTTGACAACGTAGGCCCGGCTGTCGCCGACCCAGCCGTAGTGGAGTTTCCCGTCGGCGTAGACCCCCGCGACGACCGTCGTGTACGATTGGGTGCCGGTCTCGTCGGCGTACCGGACGATGTCGCGATGGGCGGCGGTAATCGCCTCGGCCACGGCGGCTTCGAGGTCCTGCTCGCCGGGCGGGTCCGGGAGCACGTCACGGGCCACGTCCACGTCGAAGCCGCCGGGGTAGCTCCGGGCCGCTCGAATCGCCACGGGCGCGAGCCGTTCGGCGACGGTCGTGGTCGCGATGTAGGACGCGACGTCGCCGGCGTCGTGACCGCCGGCACCGTCGGCAACGACGAACACGCCGGCCGAGCGGTTCATCGGCCGCCCGTCGCTGTCGGCGTCGGACACGTCCGCCTCGTCGTCGGCCCCAGTATCGACCGGGTCGTCGGCCCCAGTATCGACCGGGTCGCCGCCCTCCGCCGTGGCCGGTGCCGCCGGCCTGTCCTGCCCGCGGTAGCCGTCGCGGTGGCCTTCCTCGAACACCGTGAGTGAGACGCTGTCCTCGTTGATGCCCTGTCCTCGCTTCCGGTCGCCGATGTCGTAGTTCGTGCTGTATCTCATGACTCCTCCGGATGGAACTCGAAGGTGACCCCGTAGGTCGGATGGACGAGCGACACCAGGTCGCCGTCCGTGAGCGTGACCGACTCGGGCGGAACCGCCCCGTGTCTGTCGGTCGGGTCCTCGCCCTCGGAGCGGAGGCGCTCGCGCCCGGCGGCGGAGAGGACCCGCTGCCAGCCGGCCCCTTTCTGGACGAACGTCCCGTTGAGGCTCCGGTCGCGGAGGGCCCAGTCACCGCCCTCGATTTCGAACTGCACCTGGACCGACGAGATGTACTCCCCCTGGGGGTCCGCTATCGCTATCGACGCCGGCGGACCGCTCGCGCCCCGTCGGCCGATTGTGTCGCCCGGTTCGACGGTGAACCGCCTGTCGGCCTGGATGTAAGTCACCGACGCCGTCGCGGGCGGCGTGGGGTCCCGCCGTTCGAGGACCTCCTTGAGGACCGTCGCGTTCCGGTACCGGTCGCGATAGTGCGTCTGGGTGGCCCGCTCGACGATGTCGGCCAGGTAGTCGTCGCAGTCGGCCCCGAACGCCTGTGGGTTCACGCCGTCTTTCTTCGGGACGCTCCCCTTGAGCAGGAACAGGAGTATCTTCCCGATGGAGTACACGTCCGACCACGGCCCCTGGCGAACGTCCGTCCGGCTGGCCTCCGCGACCTCGCGGGGCTTGAACGGCCCCAGAATCGTCGTCCCGCTGTTCCCGGATGCGGGGTCGCCGCTTGCGTCGAAGCCGGTCGCCGTGTTGAAGTCGATGAGCGTGGGCGTGATGTCGGGCGTGAGCATCACGTTCTCCGGCTTCAGGTCGCGGTAGACGATTTCGTTCTCGTGGAGAAAGCCCATCGCGTCCGAGAGATCGATGCCTATCTGGCGGACCTGCTCGCTGTCCTCGATGGGGCCGTGCCGGTCGATGACCCCGTCGAGTTCGATGCCATCGACTATCAGCTGGACGACCAGGAACGGAACGTCCCGCTCCGTGACCCGGTCGTAGTAGTCCATCACGTTCTCGTGGCCGCCGGCTCGGCGGATGCGCTCCAGGGACTGCCCCTCCTTCTCGAAGTACTCCTCGATGATGTCGGGGTCGTTCTGGGATTCGGTGTAGTTGGGGTACTTGACGGCGACGGACGCCCCGGTCTCGATGTCTCTGGCGCGGAAGGCCTTCGCGAACCCCCCCTTGCCGAGGAACTCGCCGAGTTCGTACCGGCCGGCGACGATGTCACCGCTCTCGGGTTCCCAGGGCATGCGTCACCCGGCTCTCCGGCCCGCGACGCCGCGAGTCACTTCTGGATGCCCTCGTCTGTGACGATTTTCGTCGCGTCGTTCTGTTCCTTGCGCCCGCCCTCCATCACGATACGGGTCTCCCGTTCGGCCGTCTGGACGGCCTCGGTGTCCTCGCCGTGGACGCGGGTCATCCGCTCCAGTTGGGTCTGTGCTTCGGCGACGTTGCCCTTGCCGAGTTCCGTCTTGATGACGGTCTGCCGGTGGTCCAGGTCGACCTGTTCGTTGTGCGCGGCCAGTTTCGACTCGTCCTCGGTGTAGTCGACGGTGATGGCCCCGCGGGTCGTCTCGCCCCCGGCGGTCAGCGTGACCTCGGCCAGCGAGACCGAGTCCGCGACGTCGTGAGACGGTGCGTGAACCTTCAGCACGACCCGCTGGGTTTCCCGGTCGAGCAAGTCGGGCAGCGGCACGACGGCCGCGTTGTCCTCCCAGTCGGGTTCGACGGACTGGGTCTGTGGGAGCGAGCGGTACACCTCGCTGACCTCGACGCCGTCGGCCACGTCGAGTTCGATCCTGGCGTCCGGGGCGACGACCGTCCCGGCCTCCTCGACCGCGTCGCCGAAGAACGACTCGATGTCACCCGCAGCCTCCAAGTGGGTCCACTCGCCGCGGGCGACGGTGCCGAGCGTCCGGATGGTCTCCTCGCGGTAGTCGCTCCCGATGCCGGCCGCTTTGATTCGGATGCCCTCGCTGTCGATTTCGCGGGCCAGCGTCCCGAACGCCCCCGGGTCGTGGGAGTTGTCCTTCCCGTCGGAGAGCAGCAGGACTCGCCGGGCCGTGGCGTCGTCGCTCGGGAGGCCCTGTAGCGACGCCTTCGCCTCCAGGAGGCCGCTGTACATGTCGGTGCCCCCGCCGGCGGAGATGTCGGCGACCGCGTCCACTGCCGCCTCGCGACCGACAGCCCCCCACCGCGTCGGCTCCAGCACCGTCGTGACCTCGTTGTCGAAGGCGATTATCGAGACGTAGTCGTCCGCTTCGAGCAGTCCGAACACCCACTCCGCGCCGGCGCGTGCCTGCTCGATGTCGTCGCCGGCCATCGACCCGCTGGCGTCGATACAGAGGGCTATCTGTCGCGTGGGACGGTCCTCCAACCGCCCGGGTTCGACTTCGATTTCGGCGGTCAGTTTCGCCCCGCCCGTCGGCACGTACGGTCGGTTGACCTCGGTCACGACAGTAGCGGTCATACTGATAGTTGGGTCGTAGGAAGTAATTATATGTTTCCCTCAAATCTGGGAAAAAAGGCCGACCGCCGTCCGGCTCCGGTAGCTCCCAACTACCGGCCGGCACTGGCCGTAGGTACTGTTTACTTCGCCGCCGGCTCGACCCGGCTCCCGACCCAGAGGAGCGTGCCCAGCAGCGCCGCGACGCTGATGGGGAGGAGCCAGCGGAACAGCGAGAGGAGGCCGGCGCTCGCCTGGACGCCGGCGACGAGCAACACGGTGGGGCCACAGCAGGCGACCCCGGAGAGCAGTCCCGGCAGCCCTGACGCGGCCCCCGCGCCCGGGCCGAGACGGCAAGCCGACGGGCCGCGCCACGCGACGACGGAGACCGCGAGGTTGAGTCCGACCAGCGACGCCAGCACGCCTCCGAGAAGGAGGTTCAACGGCGCGACGAGCAGTTCGACTGGGCCGACGACGACCAGTGCAATCGGCTCCCACTGGAACGGCCCGACCGGCCGAAACGCGCGGGTGAGCGGGTTACTGACGACGGACACCGCGTAGTCCGGCGGGCCGAGCCCGAGGTGTCCGAGGCCGACGAGATACAGCAGGAAGTACGCGAGTCCAGCGGCGGCGAACAGCGTCCGGCCGTCGCGGCGAGCGAGCGCACCCCGGACCGCGACCCCGGTGTTCCGACCCAATCGTTCGAATCCAGCAGTCAGACCTGCCTCGCCCGGCTGCCGGTCAGTCGACATACGTACTCTCCGGGTAGAACCCCGCCCAGGCGAACCACATCGCGTCGAAGGCCAGCGAGCGGTCCAGCGGGAGGGCGTCGGCGTCGTACGTCGTCCCGTCGAGCGTGTAGCCGTCGGCCAACGCCTCGACCGTCGCCGACTCCGGGTTCGCGTACACGTAGCCCGTCGCCAGGTCGGTGTCGGCGACGGCGACGTGCGGCGTCTCGCCGATGTGGCCGGTCAACACGCGCTGGCTCAGCAGCGCCGCCTTGTCGAACGCGAGCGCGCCCGTCTCGGTCCGGGTCCCGACGACAACGGCCTTCGGATGCGCGCGGCTGTCCCCCTGCAGCGGCTCGAACAGCGTCCGGGGACTCGAATAGTAGCCCCGCGTCTCGTTGTACTGGCCGTACGGGTCGACGCCGTAGCGCCGCGAGAAGCCGGTTTCCTCGGTGAGTACCGCCGTCTCCGGATAGGCGCGTGCCCAGCGCTTCCACGTGGTCCAGACGACCCGGAACTCCCGCAGGGACTCGCCGGTCAGCGGGCCTTTAATCGCCGTCGCCAGTATCTGTGGCCACCAGCTGTCGGTGCCCCGGTCGTACATCGTCAGGTTCGAGTTCACCAGGCGGCCGGAGACGCCGAACTCCACCGGGCCGCGTTCGAACCCCTGTGCGGTGCCGGTCAGCGGGCAGTACGTGACGGCGACGGGGTGGCCGGCGATGGCGTCGTTGACGATTTCGTGGTGGACGAGGATGTACTGCGGGTACGCTTTCGCGTCCCCGTCGCGGACGACGCCGAACACCGGGTCGCCCGGTTCGAGTCCCGACGGTGGCGTGTCCGCAAACTGCGGTTCGTCGATGGCCGGAATCCCGTCCTTCGGAACACCGCCGCTCACAATGTTCGCTTCGAGCGTTCCGGTGTCGTAGGCCAGATACAATCGGTCGTCCGCCGTCGGGGGTTTCGGGCCGGCACTGCCGTCTGTCGCCGCGGTTCCGGCTTCGGATGCCGAGCCCCCGGTAGCCGCGTCGTCGCCCCCCACACAGCCTGCGCCGCCGAGCGTCGCACCGACCCCGAGCGTCATTAGGAACTGCCGGCGGGAACGGTCCATAGTATGTGTGCGGTTCCCACTCACTAAGTCTCGCGGTGAGGGGTCGGTAACCCACCGATGGGACGCCGAGCCGGCGATATCGGCGGACGGGCCAGCGGGCGGTCAGCTGACGAGGTCGGCGACCATCGAGGAGACGTACGCCAGTTCGTCCTCGTTGACTCCGTGACCCATTCCCTCGTAGATGCGTTCCTCCACGTCCCCGTTCAGGCGCTCGAAGACGGCGGTCGTGACGTGGACGCGCTCTTCGGGGATGTGCGGGTCGACGTCGCTACAGCCGATGAACACCGGCGTCTCCTCGATGTCGCCCTCGTACTCGCTCTCGTCGATGGTCTCACCGATGAGACCGCCGCTGAGGGCAACGAGACCGCCGTAGCGGCGCGGATTGCGAGCGACGAACTCGCTGGCGAGACACGCCCCCTGAGAGAAGCCCAGGACGAGCACGCGGTCAGCCGGAATCCCGGCTTCTTCGGCCTGGGTGATGGCGTCCTCGATAGCCTGCAACCCGGACGTCCGGCCGGGTTCGTTCTGCTCGACTGGCGAGAGGAAGGAGTTCGGATACCAGGTGTTGCGCGCGGCCTGGGGCGCGAGCACCGCCAGCCCGTCCTGCTGGAACTCGGCCCCCATCTGGACGATGCTTCGGGCGGTCGCGCCACGGCCGTGGACCAGGACCGCCGCCGCGCTCGCCTCTGACAGCGCGGTCCCCGCAGTCACGAGCTGTTGGCCCTGGTGCGGGCCGCTCATCGCTGCCCTCCCCGGCCCCGTCCGGTCGTGTCCGCGTCGGTTCCCGTTCGTCCGGCACCTGCCGCCAGCCGCCGTGTCGCGTGCATACCCCAGGTAGCGCGCGGAGATACTTGACTTGGCACATCGGTCAGTAGACCGAAACGTCGCCTCAGCTCCGCAGTCGGAGTTCGATGTCGTCGCCGTCTCGGACCGCGAGTCCGGCGTCGGTTTCGGAGACGGCGTAGTCCGACCGGCGGAGACGCTCGGCTGCCGTGTCGAGGGCCGCGTCGTCGGGGAGTCGCATCTCGAACCACGCCAGTCCCTGTCCCCGGTTGGGCGTGGACCGGCCCTGCCAAACGTTGGCCCCGACGTGGTGGTGGTACTCGCCGGCCGCCAGGAACACCGCGCCGTCGTACGTGGCCCTGACCCGCAGTCCGAGCGCGTCGGCGTAGAACGACCGGGCGGCCGCCACCGACGAGACCTCCAGGTGGACGTGTCCGATGTCGGACCCGTCGGGCATCGACTGGTCGCCGACCCCGGCGGCCGCGACCCCCTGCGTATCGAGTGGCTCGGTCACCATCTCGACGTGGCCGGACGGCGTCTCGGTCCACAACTCCCGGGGCCGGTCCCGATAGATTTCGACGCCGTTGCCGGCCGGGTCCGACAGATACAGCGCCTCGCTGACGCCGTGGTCCGACGCGCCGTCCAGCGTCCACTCCGAGTCGATACGCCGGAGGGCATCGCCCAGCGCCGCCCGCGATGGAACACGGAACGCGACGTGGTACAGCCCGGTCCCCGTCACGTCCCTCGCCGGTGCGTCCGGCCGATGGTTCAGAACCAGGAGTTCCTCCTCGCCCGCGCCCAGTACCGTCCGGTCGTCGTCCGCCGCCAGGACCTGCAGTCCCACGACGTCACGGTAGAACTCGACGACCGGCGGCAGGTCGGCGACGGTCAGCGCCACCCGGCCGATTTCGGTCTCCGACGGACGTGTCGCTCGGTCCATACGGGCGGTAGGCGTAGACGGTGCATAACCCTGTTCGTCAGTCGGCGACAGCAGCGCCGGGGAGACAGCGGCGGTCCGACCGGACCCATCCGCTCGGGCCTCAGTCGCACGCGACGACGGCTTTAGAGAGGGAGTAAAATGCCCCCTAATCCGAATCCAACATATTTCGCCGCGAGAAATAATCATAAACTATTACGTAGTACTGGCAGGGTCGTGTGTTAACCTTCATCAGAGTAGTACTATAACCTTCGAGTTGTTACCTTGGGTTGACTATGAAAAAGCAGGAGCTCATCCACCTTCACGGCCTGCTTGCACAGGTACAGAACCACTACGAAGCCGAATCCGGGAACGAAGTGGACCACGACGAATACGAGGAACTGGGCGTCAAGCCGACATCGATTCACAAGTCGAAAACCGACCACAAGGCCGCTGTTTTTGCGATTGCTGACGGTATTGCCTCCGAGATGGCCGACGAAGCCAAAGAGCCTGTTTCTGCCGCCGCGGACTAACGGTATCCGTAGTTTCTACGCAGTTTCCCCCGAAAAGCCGTGCCGCTATCGACCTGAGAACGGCGGTCAGAATCACAGCAGAGGGGGGTACGGTTCGGGCGGTCGTCCAGCGTATCCGGGTTATTCGTCGATTAATTCCTCGAACTCGGGCAACACGTCCTCGGAGTCCTCCGCCGATTGACTCGACTCGTCGTCGGCCTCGGTATCGGTGTCCTCGTCGGACTCCTCCGGGATCTCCTCGATTTCGAGCACGTCCAGCGGGATGTTCTCCAGCCGTTGCCCGATTTCCTTGCGGGCGATTCGGGCGGCGTGTTCGTCCCGTTCGACGTTGAACACGGTCATCTCCAGTTCGAGCGCGACGAGGCTCTCGTCGGCGGCAAGGAACGCAGGCTCCAGTGTCTCGCCGCAGTGCGGGCAGTGACGGTCCCCCATGTTGATTTCGACGTAGTTGAGGTCGGGGTTCAGCATCTCCCCCGTCTTCGAGATGGCGATGCGAACTGCCTCGTCCGCAGACGCCACGTCGTACACTGGGACTGCGGCCTCGACGACAACTCGGCAATTCATACTGGTATGTTCTTTTTCCAATATAATGAAGGTTAGCCCCGAAACGAGGGTCGCCACACCCCGCGTAACTCGGCGGTAGAACGCGCTATCGGGCGGTCCACACGCGAGCGACCCGACCCATCACGACGGCGAAAGGCGACGACGGAGAGCTGCCAGTGGATACCGGGCCGGGCGGACCTGCCCCGCGTGAGCGGAACTCGTAACGCCATTACTTCCGGGACCATACCACACGGACGATGGAACAGGGCGTCATCGACGTTGGGTCGCTGGCCGGCGGT
Organism: Haloarcula sp. DT43; assembly: GCF_037078405.1. Classification (NCBI taxonomy): domain Archaea; kingdom Methanobacteriati; phylum Methanobacteriota; class Halobacteria; order Halobacteriales; family Haloarculaceae; genus Haloarcula; species Haloarcula brevis. Next base: position 548,149 of record NZ_JAYMGZ010000004.1, read on the forward strand.
ATCGACCTGCAGGCAACTGTCGAGAGCGGGCAGTCGTACCTCTGGAACCGGGAGGACGGGGGGATGTACGGGCGCGAGGGGGCGACCGGTGGCGACGCGTGGTACTGGACTACGGTCCGTCGAGACGGGTCGCCGGCGGTCGTCCGCGTCCGTCAGCGGGACGGGGGCCTGGAATGGGAGTCCACAATCGACGCCGAGGCGACGCTCAGACGGCTGCTCCGTCTGGAGGACGACCTCCCCGCGATTCGTGAGACGGCACCGGCCGACGACGTGGTCCGGTCGGCCTACGACTCGTTCTGGGGGCTGCGCCTCGTGCAGGACCCGCCGTTTGGCTCGCTCATCTCCTTTATCTGCTCGGCCCAGATGCGCGTCGCGCGGATTCACGGCATGCAGCGGGCGCTACGTGACGCGTTCGGCGAGGAAGTCGCGTTCGACGGCCGGACGTACAGCGCCTATCCGACGCCCGAGGCACTGGCCGAAACGACGGAAGAACGGCTCCGGGAGCTCGGGCTGGGTTACCGCGCGCCGTACGTCCAGCGCACCGCCGAGATGGTGGCGACCGGCGACGCCGACCCCGAGGAGGCCGTCGGCCTCGACTACGAGGACGCCAGGGAGTCGCTCACCCGCTTCGTCGGCGTCGGCGACAAGGTCGCGGACTGCGTGTTGCTGTTCTCGCTTGGCTACCTCGAAGCGGTCCCGCTTGACACCTGGATTCGGACGACCATCGAGGAGTACTACCCGGACTGCGAGCGGGGGAACTACGCCGAGACGTCGCGTGCCATCCGGGCCGCGCTCGGCGGCGAGTACGCCGGCTACACGCAGACGTATCTGTTCCACTACCTCCGGACGGGCAGCGACGAGAGCTGACGACGTATTGCGGAAGCCGACAGTATAACGGGCTCGGCGGGCGACCCATCGGATATGGCTCGCACGCGAGCACACGTGTTCGTCTCCGGTCGTGTTCAGGGCGTCTACTACAGGGCGACCACGCGGGAGCGCGCACAGGGACAGGGCGTCGACGGATGGGTCCGCAACCTCGACGACGGCCGCGTCGAGGCGGTGTTCGAAGGCCCCGAGGCCGACGTGGAAGCGATGGTCGAGTTCTGCCACGAGGGGAGCGAACGCGCGAACGTCACCGACGTCGAAGTCGAGTACGGGGACCCCGAGGGGCTGGACGGCTTCGAAGTCAAGTGGTGAGTCCCGTAGAGTTACTTCGCTGGCGGGCGAACCCGCGGGTATGCTCACCGGCTCCGAAATGGGTGTGGTCGACGAGAACGCCGCCGCGCTCGGCGTCCCGCGCAAACAGTTGATGGAGTCGTCCGGGCACGCCGTCGCCCGGGCGGTTCGCTCCCTCGCGGCCCCCGGCGACCGGGTCACTATCGTCGCCGGGCGGGGGAACAACGGCGGGGACGCGCTCGTCGCCGCCCGCTTTCTCGACGACTACGACCTCCGCGTCCTCCTGCTGGGCCGTCCGGACGCCATCTCGACGACGATTGCCAGGGAGAACTGGGACGCCCTCGAACGCGCCGAGTACCCGACGGAAACGGTCGGGGACGCCACGGCGTTCGCCCTCGACGCCCCCGACGTGGTCGTCGACGCGATGCTCGGGACCGGTATCGCCGGCGACCTCCGGGAGCCCGAAGCGACGGCCGCCGCGGCGATGAACGGGATGGCCGCGGCCGTTCTCTCCGTGGACGTGCCCTCCGGTCTCGACGCCGAGACGGGACGGCTGGCCGACAACGCCGTCGCCCCCGACCACGTCGTCACGTTCCACGACACCAAGCCGGGCCTGCCGGCCCTCGACGTGCCGGTCACCGTCGCCGACATCGGCATTCCCGACGCGGCGGAGTTGTTCGTCGAGCGGGGCGACCTCACCCGCCTCGAACGGGACCCCGCGAGCCACAAGGGGGACAACGGTGAGGTGCTGGTCGTCGGCGGCGGGCCGTACACCGGCGCGCCGGCGCTCAGCGCACAGGCGGCGCTCAGGGGCGGGGCCGACCTCGTCCGGGTCGCCTGTCCGGCCGTCGTGGCCCGCGAGATACAGTCCTACAGCGAGAACCTCATCCTGCGGCCGTTCGACGGCGACCACCTCGCACCACCGCACGTCGACCGCCTGGCCGACCTGGCCTCGGACCACGACACGCTGGTCGTCGGGCCGGGACTGGGCGACGCCGACGCGACGCTGGAGGCGGTCGCGGAGCTACTCTCGAGGTTCGAGGGCACGGCAGTCGTCGACGCCGACGCCCTGTCGGTGGTGCCGGACATCGAGACGGACGCGGAACTCGTCTGTACGCCCCACCAGGGCGAACTCCGCGGCATGGGCGGTGAAACCGATGCGGACTGGCGGGCGCGGGCGGACCTCGTGGAATCGTTCGCGTCGGAGGTCGGCCAGACGCTGCTGGTCAAAGGCCCCTACGACGTCGTCTCCGACGGCGAGCGGACCCGCGTCAGCCGCACGGGCAATCCAGGGATGACGGTCGGCGGGACCGGCGACGTGCTCGCGGGCGTGACGGGCGCGCTCGCCTGCGTGCAGGCCCCGCTCGACGCGGCCGCCATCGCTGCCTACACTGTCGGTACCGTCGGCGACCGCGTCGTCGAAGACCGCGGCTACGGACTGGTCGCGACGGACCTCTTAGAGGAGATACCGAGCGTGCTGTGGCAGCGAGACTGAGTCAGGCCGACGCGCCGACGAGGTCACCGGCTTTCGCCCGGGACTGCTCGATGATGGCCGGCCGCGCCTCGAACTCGATGACAACCTGGTCGCCGTAGTCGACCGTCTCGACGCTGGCGTGGTCGTGAATCCACGAGACGAGGCTCATCGTGTCGTCGGTCATCGGGAGGACGAGCCGCTCGCGCTCGTAGTCCGGCAGTTCGCGGTCGATGCGCTCGGCGAGGTCGTCGATGTTGAGCCCCTGCTTGGCGCTGACGGCGACGGGGTTCGGAGCCAGCGAGGAGAGGGCGTCTTTCTTGCGGCGGACCTCCTCGTCGTCGACCGTGTCAGTCTTGTTGAGCACCGTGACGATGGGGGCCTCGTTGCGCTCGTACAGCGTGTCGTGACTCGTCACCAGTTTCTCGCGGATCTCCTCGACGGACTCGGAGACGTCGACGACGAGCAAGACGAGGTCGGCGTGGTACACCGACCCTAGCGTCGACTTGAACGACTCGACGAGCCAGTGAGGGAGGTCCTGGATGAACCCGACGGTGTCGGTGACCAGCACCTCGCGCTTGCCGACCGCCGCGCGCCGCGTGGTCGTGCCAAGGGTCGTGAACAGCCGGTCCTCGCTCTCGGCAGTCGTGTCCAGGTCAGGGTGTAAGTCGTCGTTCTCGTCGACGTCAAGGTCGTCGGCGAGGCGGCGCAGGAGCGTCGACTTCCCGGCGTTGGTGTAGCCGGCCAGCGCGACGAGGTCGAACCCGGACTCACGGCGCTGCTCCCGCCGGTGTCGCTCGGTCTCTTCGATGGAGTCGAGTTCGTCCCGGATGTTGGAAATCTGCTTTTTGATGTCCTCCTCGCGGGACTCGTCGTACTCGCCCAGGCCCATGAACCCCGGGCGCTCGTCGCGCTTTGCCAGACTCGCCTTGGCCTCGGCCCGCGGGAGTTCGTAGCGAAGCTCCGCGAGTTCGACCTGGAGCTGTGCCTTCCGCGTCCGGGCCCGCTGGCCGAAGATTTCGAGGATGAGCCGGAAGCGGTCGATGACACGCACCCGTTCCGGGAGCTCGTTCCCGATGTTGTACGTCTGGTACGGACCGAGCTGGTTGTCGAAGATGACGACGGCGGCCCCTTCGCGGGCGACGGCGTTGCTCAACCGCGTCACCTTCCCCTCGCCGAGGTGGTACGCCGGGTCCTCCGTCCGGGTCTGTGTCACCTCGTCGACGACCTCGTAGCCGGCCGCCCGGGCGAGGTCCCGTATCTCTTCGGTGTCGGCGGTGCCGCTGTCGACGCGCTTCGCGATGACCGCCCGTTCCGTGGTGTGTGTCGCCGTCACTCGTTACAGAACTACGGCGTCCGATTATTTAACCCCCCGGGAGGCGCACACAGCCGTCGAGAGATAACGGACTGAACGGCAGAATGGCGGATACGTCGGGCGACGGCGGGTCGGGAGGACGCGACGCCCGCCCGACAACCCAACGACGGCTACGACCTCGGTCTATTCGAGGTCGAACCGGTCGAGCCGCATGACCTTGCTCCAGGCGTCGGCGAAGTCGTGCACGAGCTTCTCTTCGGCGTCGGCGGAACCGTAGACCTCCGAGATGGCCCGTAGCCGGTCGCTCGACCCGAAGATGAGGTCGATTCGCGTGGCCTCCCACTTGCGGTCGCCGGTGTCGCGGTCGTACCCCTCGTAGACGCGGCCGCCGTCCGACGCCGGCTCCCACTCCGTGCCCATGTCGAGCAGGTTCACGAAGAAGTCGTTGGTCAGCGTCCCCGGCTCGTCGGTGAACACGCCGAGGTCGGTGTCCTGATAGGTCGCGCCCAGCGAGCGCATCCCGCCGACCAGGGCCGTCATCTCCGAGGCCGTCAGGTTCAGCAGGTCCGCGTTGTCGACCAGCACTTCCTCGGCCGGTCGCGCGACGTCGTCTCCGATGTAGTTCCGGAACCCGTCGACCTTCGGCTTGAGCGCTTCGAACGACTCCACGTCGGTCTGGTCCGGCGTCGCGTCCACTCGGCCCGGCTCGAACGGTATCTCGATGTCGTAGCCGGCGTCGGCCGCCGCCTGCTCGACGGCCGCGTTCCCGCCCAGGACAATCAGGTCCGCGAGCGAGACGCGCGTGTCGTCGGTCTGCGCACTGTTGAACGCCTCTTGGATGTCTTCGAGCGTCTCCAGGACCGTCTCCAACTCTTCGGGCTCGTTGACTTCCCAGCTCTTCTGGGGTTCGAGCCGGACGCGAGCGCCGTTGGCCCCGCCGCGCTTGTCGCTGTCGCGGTAGGTCGACGCCGACGCCCACGCGGTCTTGACGAGTTGGGTGACCGAGAGGTCCGAGTCGAGGATGTCGGCTTTGAGCTCGGCGACCGCCTCGTCACCGACCAAGTCGTAGTCGGCGTCCGGGAGCGGGTCCTGCCAGAGCATCTCCTCGTCGGGGACCTCCGGCCCGAGGAACCGCTCGGGCGGCCCCATGTCGCGGTGGGTCAGCTTGTACCAGGCCTTCGCGAAGTTCATCCCGAACTCCATGGGGTTGTCCTGGAAGGTCTCCATTATCTCCCGGTAGTCGGGGTCCCGCTTGAGCGCGATGTCCGTCGTCAGCATCATCGGCGTCTGCGTCTCGTCCGGGTCGTGGGCGTCCGGGACGCTGTTTTTCAGCTCCTCGCTCTTGGGGGCCCACTGCCACGCGCCGCCGGGGCCTTTCTCGGGCTCCCACTCGTATTCGAGCAGGTTGTTGATGTAGCCCATGTCCCACTCGGTCGGGGACTGGGTCCACGGCCCTTCGATACCGCTCGTTATCATCTCGCCGCCTTTGCTGTTCCCGTTCTTGTTCTGCCACCCGAGGCCCTGCTGCTCGATGGGGGCTGCTTCGGGCTCGGGGCCGAGGTTCTCGTCGGGGTCGTCGGCACCGTGGACCTTCCCGAAGGTGTGGCCGCCGGCGATGAGCGCGGCCGTCTCCTTGTCGTTCATCGCCATGCGGTCGAACGTCTGTCGGATGTTCTTCGCGGAGGCCTCCGGGTCCGGGTTACCGTCCGGCCCTTCCGGGTTCACGTAGATGAGACCCATCACGGAGGCACCGAGCCCCTCCTGTATCTCTCCGGGCTCGTCGAACCGCTCCTGGGTGTCCATCTCGTCTTCGGGGCCCCAGTTGACGGCCTTGTCCTCCTCGAAGGCGTCCTCGCGACCGCCGGCGTAGCCGAACGTCTTGAACCCCATCGACTCGATGGCGACGTTCCCGGCGAGAATCATCAGGTCGGCCCAGGATATCTTCCGGCCGTACTTCTGCTTGATGGGCAGGAGCAGCCGCCTGGCCTTGTCGAGGTTCGCGTTGTCGGGCCAGCTGTTGATGGGGGCAAAGCGCTGTCGACCGCCGGCCGCGCCGCCGCGGCCGTCGGCGGTCCGGTACGTCCCGGCGCTGTGCCAGGCCATCCGGATGAACAGCGGGCCGTAGTGACCGTAGTCGGCCGGCCACCAGTCCTGGGAGGACGTCATCAGCTCTTCGAGGTCCGACTTCACCGCGTCGAGGTCGAGCGACTGGAACTCCTCCGCGTAGTCGAAGTCGTCCTCCATCGGCCCGACGTCCCGGGCGTTCTGGTCGAGAATCTCCAGGTTCAGCCGGTTCGGCCACCATTCTTGGTTGGACTTCGGTCGCTTCGGGTATCCGTCTTCGGTAGCTCCCGTATCGGTATTCGGTGTTTCCGCCATCTTAACAGTAAGTAAGATTCGTCCGTCGGATACAAATCTTTGGATATGAGTAAAGAAATAGCACCGTCTCAAAAAGATATCCCTGAATTCTGCGGGCACCGACCAGCGGAGGCGCGTTGCCGCCGCCGCTCGCTCCCGAATGGAGCACAAAGGATTTAAAAGCAGACAGTCAGGTACGCGGTATGGACGAGTTCGTACTGCAACTGGACGGGCTGGGCCTCCAGCAGATGGGGCTGGAGTTCGGCGGCGGCGGTCTCATCGGTGGCATCATCGGGTTCGCCGCCAAGAAGGTCGCCAAGCTCATCGCCGTCATCGTCGGTATCGAGTTGGCGCTGTTCAAATTCCTGGAGACGCGGGGCATCCTCGAAGTGAACTGGAACGCAATCGGCGGGGCCGCACAGAACGCGACCGGCACCGCCGGGGACGCGGCGGCCGCGCAGCCGCCGTCTTGGGTCATGTCGCTGCTCTCGGCGCTGCCGGTCAGCGCCGGGTTCACGGCCGGGTTCCTGGTCGGGTTCAAGAAGGGGTAAGCGGCGTCAGCCCCGCGTACTGATGTCGTCCTCGTCTTTGATGATGCGCGTCTCCGCCTCGCCGCTGGTGTGTTCGTTCACCACGTCGTAGAAGTCGTTTTGCAGGCCAGCCGGGAACGTCAGCACGCCGACCCAGGAGCCGTCGGACTGCCACTCCTCGCGTTCGAGGTCGCCGAACTGCCGTATCTGTGCCTGTGCGCTCCCGGCGTAGTCGGCGGGGACCTGCACCGCGACGGTGACCTCGTCGAACCGGATGGGGATGACCGGCCGGAGCGCGTCGAGGGCGTCGTCGACCTGCGCCTCGACGGGCTCCATCGGGTCGACCCTGAAGTCGGTCTCCTCGAGTGCCGACTCGATGCGTTCGGGCGGGTGCGGCGCGTCGTCCATCTGGGGATTGACCGCGTTGCGCGTGATGCGCTGGATGAGTTGTTTGTGCTTTTGCTCCTGCATCTCGCGGCGCTGGTCGGCCGTAATCTGAATCTCCCCGCGCTTGATGACCTCGGGGATGATAGCCATCGGGTCCGTGGTGTCGAACACCTCTTCGAGCATGTTCTCGGGCGGCCGGTCCCCGCGCGAAGCGTCCTCGAACACGTCCTCTGCCGCGATGACGTCTTCGAGTTCGCCGTCGAAGTCGTCGCGCTTTATCGCCAGCGCAGCGTCCGGATCGACCAGTACCTCGAACCGCTGGCCGTGGGATTCGAGGCGCGCCGTCACCGCCTCGTCAAGCGATATCATACCCATCGGTAGCAGTGGGCCAGTTAAAGGCCTTACTGCGTGGGGACTGAAAAGGGTCCGCGGCCGGGGCGGTTACTCCTCGGTGTCGTCTTCGTCCGCGTCCGCGTCCTCGGCAGCCGCAAGCAGGTCGGCTTCCGTGAGGTGGGCTCGCTTCTCCTCGTCGGTCAACTGCCCGAACGTCTCCGTCTCGGCGTCGACCGTGGCGACGCCGATGCCTTCCGGCGTGAGTCCGTCGTCGGTGACAGAGGCGAGGGCCGCCAGCGCGAGGTCGACGCCCGCATCGAGGTCCATTCCCTCGTCGTAGTGCTCCTCGAGGTAGTCGCGGATGTCACCGCGGTCGGCCCCGACGGCCAGCGCCTTCCACTCGTAGGGCGTCCCGGAGGGGTCGGTCTCGAACAGGCGGGGCTCACCGTCGACGATGCCGCCGATGATGAGTGCGACGCCGAACGGGCGCGCGCCGCCGACCTGCGTGTACTGCTGGATGAAGTCGGTGATTTCCTTCGTCAGCGTCTCGACGCCGACCGGTTCGCCGTAGCGCAGCTGGTTCACCTGCGCCTGCCGGCGGGCGAAGTCGATGAGTTGTCGCGCGTCGGCGACGTGGCCGGCGGAGGCGATGCCGATGTGGTCGTCGGCCTTGTGAATCTTCTCGACGGAGGAGCGCTCCATCAGGGGCGACCGGATGCGCTTGTCCACGGCGAGGACGACGCCGTCGCTCGTCCTGACGCCGATACTTGCTGTGCCGCGTTTGACCGCTTCGCGGGCGTACTCGACCTGGTAGAGGCGTCCGTCCGGGGAGAAGATAGTAATCCCACGGTCGTAGGCCTGCTGTTGGTTTTGTCCCTGCATAGTTATCGGAAATCGAGTGCTGTCGCGCCAACGAACGCGCCGTCGGAGGCCGTTTCGACGTCGTAGCGTGGCGGCCGAACAGTAGCGCTCCGGTCTGCGTTCTCGAACACGACGTGTCTCTGTTCAGTGGCTTCCGGCGGCCCGCGTATATACTTTTCTTCACAGGCGCGGACGGTGCCGCTAATCCCCCGGACGCGGACCCGAACCTCGTCGTCGCCGACGCTGTTCAGGCAGGTCAGCGCGGCCCGTGCCGAGTCGGTCTGGCCGCGTCTGGTCCGGACGATGGCCTCGGCCGTGCCGTCGTAGTCGCGGAACTGGAGGACGGTCATGTCCGTCTCGGCGCTGCCGGTGTCGCCCAGCAGGTTCTGGGCGGCGTACCACACCTCGCGCTGGAACGCCCGGCGGTCGACGGCGGCGTCCGGCCACGTCTCGATGCCGACGGCGAGATAGCGCCACCGGGGCCGGAGGTGTTTCGGGAGGTGTTTCATATCCCAACGTTGGGACGGAACGCAATGAGCGGTGTGGTTGGGCCAGCGCAGGGCCCAGCCTGCTCACTGACCGGCCCCGCTCAGTACAGCTTGCACGTCGATGGGGGCGAGCCAGCCGTCCGTGGTCGGCACTACCCCCTCCGTCGAACAGTCCGGCGGTCGACCGCCGCAGGCGTTGCGACCGTCGCAACTCCGGAGCCTCGCCGGAGCGAGCGCCCGTCGGTCGTTACTCCGTGTCGCCGTCCGAGTCGGCGTCTTCCAGGCGGACACCGGGTTCGACGACGGCGTCGCTCCGGCGGTCGCGGTTGCGCTCGGCGACGCGGCCCCACTCGGCCAGGCCGTCGCGGACCGCATCGGCGTCGAAGCCGACGGTCTCGCCGACGGCGACGACGTCCCGCGGGGCGCGAAGCTGGAGGTGATTGCTCGGCGACGCCGAGACGACGAAGGGCGCGCCAGCGTCTGCGACCAGTTCCCTGAGCTTCCGGAGGGCCTTGATAGCGCGGACGCGAGTGCCGCCGGAGGCCCGGAGCACCGGCCCGAAGTCGAACTCGACGCGGACGCCGTTGTCGGCCGCCGCGTTCGCCAGCACGTGGTTGAAATCGCCGTCCTCGCGCATCGGGTGGGCGAGCACGTCGACGGTCGCCTGCTCGACGGCGAACCGGTTGATGCGCCGGTCCCCGCCGTGGACGACGACCACGGACCGGTCGTCCCGGTAGTTCCCGACGAAGCCGCTGGCCCGCGAGGGGTCCGCGGCCCGGACCTCGACGCCCTCGACCACGTCTATCCCGTACTCGTCGGCGATGGCCTCGGCGTCGTACTCGGCGGACTCGTCGCCGTGGTTCCGGACGACGATGCCGTCGTAGCCCGAGTCAGCGGCCGTCAGCGCGTGCCGAGCGACGGTGCTGTCGCCGTCGGGGTGGGCGTAGACGGCCTCGTACATCACAACTCCTCTAGGAGCGTGCGGGCGTTCTCGACGGCTTTCTCCCGCTTTGCGGGGTAGGCCTCGACTTTCGCCCGGAGCGTGATGCCGTCGCCGCGTGCCACGTCGCCGCCGAAGGCGGCCTGCTTGTCGAAGGTGAGGAAAAACGAGCAGTTGTCGTCGACCCGGTCGTCCAGTTCCGCCCGCACCGCGTCGATGTCCGGTGCCGTAGCGACCTGTGAGAGGACGTGGCGGACGTCGTCGGCGTTCTCGACGCGCGCCGAGAGGACGACGATGCGGTCGCCGTAGTGGCCCTCGCTCTCGGCGCGCTCGATTGGGTAGTCCTCCGGGAGAAACGTCCGGAGCGCCGCCTCGACGCGCTTGTCGTCCTCGGTCGCGTAACAGAAGGTCCGGAGGTCGACGTAGTGGAACGGAACCGACGACATCGGGGCCCTACTCGTCCTCGACGGCTTCGAGGTTGTCCTCGGGGACGCCCTGCTCCTGCCCGTCCTCGAAGGAAACCGTGTAGTTGGCGTCGCCGAACATCGTCTCGACGACCTGCGTGACCGTCCCTTCCTCGCCGTCGTAGTCGCTGTGCTCGTCGTGGAGAATGACGCTGTCGTCCTCTTCGAATGCCATACCCGGCGGTACTCGGTGGCTCGTCAAAAAGGGACTGATTCAGTGTCGAAGGCTTATAGGCACCTCGCACCAACTGCTTGCCATGAGCAGCACGGCAGGGGTCCCCGGGTACTCGCCGCGGCGGCGAGCGCGCCGCCAGCGTTCGGACAGATGACGAGCGTCGACGACCTGTGGTTTCTCGCCGACGGCGCGTGTCAGACCGCCGAGCAGACGTATCACCAGCTCCGGGAGCGGTACGGCGGCTACGTCGAGTTCACGCGGCACCGCCACGTCCCCCGCGGTCGGTTCCGTGACGTGGCCGCCGCCGCACGGAACCACGGCGCGCCCTACGGCGCACACACCCTCGCGTACCGCCCCGGCGGCGACCTCCTGCTCGTCCGCCACGAGGGCGTCGACATGTGGGTCCTGCCCGGCGGGGAACTCGACGGGAGCGAATCGCTCCGGGAGGCCGCGCTCCGGGAACTCGGCGAAGAGGGCGGCATCGAAGCGACCATCGAGGGCCTGGGGATGCTCGGCCGAGTCGAGTTCTACTGCGACGGCAACATGGCCTGGGGCGTCCTGCCGGTGTACGAGGCGCGTGCGGAGACGACCGCCGTCGCCGTCGACGACCCCGACCAGGAGATAAGCGAGGCCCGCTGGTTCGACGAACTGCCGGACGACACGCGCGACCGCGAGGAAATCGCAGCGTGGCGCGAGAAGCGGTTCGGGACGTAGACCGTCGTCACTCCGGCCCGAACGACTGGCCCTCGCGGGCGTCGGCGTTCATCCGCCGGACGGTCGCGCGGGCGTTGCTGGCGTCGTAGCCGAACAGCACGCTCTCGGCGTACTCTTCGGCCACCTCGACGGCCTTCGAGAGGTCGTCGACATCCACGTCGACGGCGTACAGTTCGATGCTGAAGGGCGTCGAGAGGCGGTCCTGCCACCCCTTCGCCAGTATCTCCAGCCAGTAGGTCGTCGAGTAGGCCATGTCGTAGATGGGGACGACGAACTCGTCGACGTACGCGGCGATGTCGTCGACCGCGACGCCCGAGCGGGCTTCGAGGTGGCCGGGGTAGGGGTCGGGATACAGCGTGAGGTACAGGTCGCCGGGGATACGCTCGCGGGCCGCGGCGACGAACTCCGTGATGACGTTCGTGCGCCAGGCCGACCAGTCCTCGAAGTCGCTCTCGGCGAAGCGCCGCTCACAGCGGTCGCAGTGGCAGTACTCGTCGCGCGGAAAGCCCACGTCGTCGAGGCGAACGTCCTCGTTGACCGCGGCCGCCTCCTCGATGATGTCGAGCAGGCCCTCGCGGTAGCGGTCGTGGGTCGGGCAGACGTAGGTCCAGTCGAAGTACGGCTGGTTCCGGGTCGCCGGCGTGCCCTCGTCGTCGAACGCGAGCAGGTCCTCCTCGCTCTCGACCGCGTTGTCGCCGAAACAGGACACCATGTTGACCGCGCCCGCTATCGGCTCGACAGCGCGGCCGGTCACGTCCTTGACCTCGTAGAACGCCCGGTCGAACTCGGACCACTCCGTCTCCTCCTCGTTGCGGGTGACGACGCCGTACATGGACGCTCCTATGGGTGTTCGCCGGGTAAGGGTTCGGAAACCCGCCGGCGCTGTCGCTGACGGCGGAACGCCGGAAAGATACTGCCGGCCATCGGTGGGAGGCCACGCGACGCCGGGGACCGGCAGGCGGCCGACAGCACGGTTCGGGGAACGGTACACTCGGGGTTCGCTTACCGCTTGACGTAGTACGCGAGGGCAAGCGCCATGACCGCGACCAGGGCGATGACTTTCTTTTGCATCGTCTCAATAGACGAACACCGGTTATAAAGAACTACCGCCGTACCGGGAGCCGCCGTACCCGTCGACCGGCGGTTCGCTCGGGGCGCATCGTGGGTGCCAGCGGACGGCTCGGTAGCCGTCGCTGTGAAAGAGACCCCGTCAATACTGGGACCGACCCCAACACGGATGTAGGCCAACGAGAAATGAACGAACGATGGCCCGACAGACCCGTCGTGCGGTGCTCGCGGCGCTGGGGAGCGGTCTCGCCGCGACGGCCGGCTGCGGGGCGTTCGGGCGGGAACGGGTGGACATGCTCGTCGCGGGGAGCCTGCAGAAGGCCGCCAGCGAGACGCTCCAGGCCCGGACCGACGTCGACCTCGCCGTCGAGGCCCGCGGGTCGGTCCAGGCCGCGCGCCTGGTCGCCGACGGGAAGCGCGACCCGGCAATCGTCGCCCTGGCGGACCCGGCCCTGTTCGACCGGCTCATGGACGCCGCCTGGCACGCCGTCGTGGCCAGCAACGAGATGGTACTCGCCTACAACCCACAGACGGACGGCGGCGAGCGGGTCGCCGACGCGGCGACGTGGTACGACCCGCTCCGTGGCGACAGCGTCTCGCTGGGCCGCACCGACCCGGCGCTGGACCCGCTTGGTTACCGGACGCTGTTCGTCCTGACGCTGGCGGCCGACTACTACGACGAGCCGGGACTGGCCGACGCAGTCCTCACGCCGGACCAGACCTATCCGGAGACCCAGCTGCTCGCCCAGTTCGAGACGGGGGCCGTCGACGCCGCCTTCGTCTACCGGAGCATGGCAATCGAGCGGGACTACCCCTACCGGGAGTTCCCACCGGAGATACACCTGGGCGACCCCGGCCACGCCGAGCGGTACCGGGCCGCGAGCTACGAACTGTCGGACGGCACGGCGGTCACCGGCAGCCCAATCGAGTACGGGGCGCTCCGTCGCGACGAGCGGGACGCGACGCGCACAGCCTTCGAGGCGGTCCTCGCGGGGGACTGGCTCGCACCACACGGATTTACCGTCCGTCAAGCGTATCCTCGACTAGTGGGAGATGTCCCGGACACTGTCACGCGGTGAGACGAGCGCCGGCCACACGGTCGGCGTGCGCGAACTCGTGCCCGTCCTGGGAGCGGTGCTGCTGCTGTACTTCGTCGTGCCGGTGCTGGTGCTCGTGGTCACGTACTCCCCGGCGGCGCTGGTGACGAGCCTGACCGAGACCTACGTCATCAACGCCGCGGTCACCTCCCTCGTCGCCGCCGTCGGCAGCACGGCCCTCGCCGTCGTGTTCGGCCTGCCGCTGGCCTACTGGCTCTCGAAGAACACCGGCGCACTGGCGACCGTCGCCATGGGGGCCGTCGTTCTGCCGCTCGTCCTCCCGCCGGTCGTCAGCGGGATGTTGCTGTTGACCGTCGTCGGCCCGAACGGGCTCGGCGGCCTCACCGACCTGGCGCTGACGCGGTCGCTGCTGGGCGTCGTCGCCGCCCAGACGTTCGTCGCGTCGCCGTTCTTCGTCGTCACCGCCAAGGCCGCCTTCGACGGCATCGACGACCACCTCGAAGAGGCCTCGCGGTCGCTGGGCCGCGACTGGGTGGGAACGATGCGCTCGGTGACGATACCGCTGGCAAAGCCCGGCCTGCTCGCCGGTCTCGTGCTGACGTTCGCCCGCGCGATGGGCGAATTCGGCGCGACGATGATGCTCGCGTACTACCCGCGGACGCTCCCCGTCCAGATATGGGCCTCGTTCATCTCGGACGGACTGGACGCGGCGCTGCCCGTGGCGGTCGTCCTGCTGGGCGTCGCGCTCGGGACCCTGCTGGTGGTACACGCGCTCCGCGCGACGCCGTGGCGGTAGGGCGTCGTCCGGTTCCGGCGACTTACCGCTCGTGGGCCCAGAACTCCTCGTCGACGGTGACCTCTTTCTTGAACAGCGGGACCTCCTCCTTGAGGCGGTTGATGCCGTCCTCGACGGCGCGGAACGCCTCGCCGCGGTGGCCGGCCAGGATGACGACGAAGACGATGTCCTCGCCTGCCTCGACCACGCCGGTCTTGTGGTGTAACCGGACCGCGTGGACGCCGTCCCGCGCTTCGAGGTCGCGCCGGAGCGCGGCCATCTTCTCGGCGGCGACCTCGTCGTAGCGCTCGAACTCCAGCAGTTCCGTCGGCGGGTCCTCCGGCCCTTCCCGTGCGCGGACGCGCCCGGTGAACGTCGCAATCGCGCCGGAGTAGACCTCGTCGGGGTCCCGCTTGACGTCCGCCACGAGCGTCTCCAGCGTGACGTAGGGGTCCCGTTCCTCTAACGCGGTGACGATGTCGTCGAGAGCCGCATCCGCGCCGTGGGGCGTGCGGTGGAGGACGGGGTCGGCGGCCTCGCGGTCGCCGAGGACCACCTTCGGGATGGTCGCGTCAGAGTACCCCTCGACGAGCGCGTAGTCGTAGTCCGGCGCGAGGGCGTCGAGCGTCTCCGTCAGCGTCCGCGACTGTCCCGTCGCGTACCACTCGCCGTCGTCGGTGAGCGCGACGGTCTCGGCCGCCCCGGCGTCGCGGTGTCTGGCGGTGTCCTTGCCCGCCGTGTCCACGTCCGGCGGGTGCGTACAGTGTTTCACCGTCGCGACGCGGCCGGACGAGGCGAGGCGCTCGGTCAGCCGCTCGACCAGCGTGGTCTTCCCCGTCTCGGAGTGGCCGACGATTCCCAGCACGTGCATGCGCGGCTCTAACACAGGAACATAGATAGGCCTTGTTCCTGACCGGAACGCGCCAATCCGTGCCACACGCTCACAGACTCCATATTAATTATCCGCGGGGGTGTACGGGTGGCATGACTGTCGTCGCGGAGTTCACAATCGACTCAGACGAGTTTATTCTGGGGCAGGTGCTGGCGAGAGGGGACAACACGCACGTCGAGATGGAACGGGTGGTACCCGCCTCTGGACGGGTGATGCCGTACATCTGGGTCCACGGCGGGGGGTTCGACGAGTTCGAAGCCGCCGTCGAGTCGAGTCCGTACGTCCACGCGCTCCGCTCGCTCGACAAAGTCGGCGAAAGCAGCCTCTACCGCGTCGATTGGGCCGAAGACGTCGAGAGCCTCATCTACGGCATGGCGGAGACGAATGCCACTATCCTGGAGGCCAGAGGCAACGCCCGGTGGTTCTTCCGTATCCGGTTTGACGACCACAGCGGGCTCACCGCGTTCCACAACTTCTGTACGGAGCACGGCATCGTGTTCCAGTTGGAGCGGGTGTACACGCTCGCGGAGGAACACGACGGCGGGTACATGTTCGACCTGACCGAATCACAGCGACGGGCACTCGTTCTGGCCGTCGAGTCGGGCTACTTCGAGGTGCCACGTGGCACGACACTCGTCGAACTCGGGGCGGAACTCGGCATCTCGGAACAGTCGGTCTCGGAGAGCATCCGCCGGGCGACCAACAAAGTGCTTCGTTCGGTGATGTTCGACTCGCCGAAGTGGGAGCGATAACAGGCAGCCGCATATAAATGGGTGATATAACAGGTACTGCCTCCTTACCCGTCCGGTTCGTCTTCCCTAACAGATGTCTAAGAGAGAAACGGTGAACTGGAGTTCGGTCTTCGACTGCCTGTCGAACGACGAGCGGCGGGCCGTCCTGGACTTCCTGGTCGATGAGGACGGCCAAGTAACGGTAGACGACGTGGCTGGACACCTCGCGGTCGACAGCGACGACGACGCGGTCCACCGGGCGCGCGTCCAACTGCACCACATCCACCTCCCGAAGCTCAACGCCGCGGGGCTCATCGTCTGGAGCCGCGACCAAGGCACAGTACGGGAGACGACGCTCGCGTACCAGCTCCCGGTCGGAGCTATCACCACTGCACCGGTGACCGCAGCCCGGAGCAATGAACCCCAACAGACCGGGGACTGACAGGAGAGATGACCGATAGCACAGAAGACGGCGGAATCGTGGATACGGTGACCGAGCCGTACGAATCCATCACCGATGTCCTCGTTCGAGCCGTTTCGACGGCGAACGACTGCGACCCTCTCGACCTGCCGCCGCTGGCGGAAACTGTGGACGGAGACGTGCTGGAGGCGCTGTTCCCCGCTCCGGACAACGACCTGACGGTGTCGTTCGAGTTCGCCGGGAAAGACGTCGTCGTCCAGAGCCCGGCGACGGTGTACGTACAGCCGTCGTACCGGGCCAAGTAAGCGGGTCCTACCGCTCGACGGTCTTCTCGACCACGCGGACGTCCTCGATGGCCGTCATCGGGTACTCGCCGTCACTGTCTTTCTCGTTTGCTTTCACCATGTCCCAGACGACGTTGAGGCCGGTCGTCACGCCCTCCAGGGCCTCCATCTCGCAGCCGGTCTTGCCGACCGTCTCGACGGCGACGGTCGTCGCAACGGCCTCGTCGCCGACGGTGAACTCGACTTCGACGTTCGTGATAGGTATCTGGTGGCACATCGGCACGGTCTCCCAGGTGTGTTTCACCGCCTGAATCGCGCCGATGCGGGCCGTCGTCAGCACGTCCCCTTTCTCTACCTCGTCGGCGTCGATGGCCGCCAGCGTGGACTCGGTGAGCCGAATCCGTCCGCGCGCGACCGCGCGCCGCTGGCTTTCGGCCTTGTCGCCGACATCGACCATCTGTGCGTCCCCCTCGTCATCGACGTGGGTGAACTCCTCGGGCATGGCTTCCCGTAGCCGGCGACGGCCCAAAACCGTGCGGGTCCGCGCTACCGGCGGACCAGACCCAGCAGGTGGCCCACGGCCGGCGCGACGAGTCGCTCCGCGCCCGTCCGGGCGGCGTTCTCGCTGCCGGGGAGACAGAACACCAGGCGGTCGTCGACGACGCCGGCGGTCGCCCGCGAGGCCATCGCCATCGCCCCGACCTCCTCGTAGGAGAGCCAGCGGAACAGCTCCCCGAAGCCGGGAATCGGCCGGTCGAACAGCGGTTCGATGGCGTCGACGGTCACGTCGTCGGGCGTGAGTCCGGTCCCGCCGGTCGTCAGCACCACGTCGACCCCGTCGTCTAGCAGGGCGGCGACGGCAGCCGCGATGGCGTCGGCCTCGTCGGCGACGAGACGGCGCTCGACGACCTCGTGGCCCGCGTTCTCACAGGCCGTGGCGATGACGTCGCCGGCCGGGTCGTCGTCCAACGTCCGCGAGGACGAGACCGTGAGCACCCCGACGGCGACCCCGTCGGCGTCGTGGGCGTGGTGGTCGTCGTGGCTGTGCTCCCCGTGGTCCGCGTGCCCCGCCTCGTCGTGGTCGTGTCCCATACAGGGGATGGCAGCCGAGGAGAGATATACCCTCGGCCGTGGCCGCCTGGCTCGCGGCAGCGGGCCGCGTAGCGCCCTACTCGTAGTACGGCAGTCGCTCGACGACCTCCGCGAAGGCCACGTTCTCCCGGACCTGGTTCATCTCCACGCGCAGGCGCTCGCCGACCTCCGCGTCGGCGACGATGACGACGTACCCGCCGTCGATGCGCGCGACGCCGTCGCCCTTGTCGCCGATGTTGTCGATTTCGACCACGCGGGTCTCGCCCTCGACGACGGGTGCGCTCGACGGAGCGTACGCCGAGTCCTCCCCCGGTTCGTCGGACGGCTGTGGTCGAGCCTCGGGTTCGGTCGGCTCGGCCGCCGACTGAAACAGCGCGATTCGGTACAGCGTCTCGGGAGCTAGCGTTCCCAGTTCGAGTTCCCGTTTCGGGACCTCGATGACATACGAGTCGGATTGCTCCTCGACGCGTGCGGTAAAGAGACAGCGGATATCTGAATCGGTCGCCATTACTACAACTGGAGAAATTAGGACCGGGGCTGCATTGATTCTGGTGTTTTCTGTCGGAGATGACAGCGGTTCGCAGACCAGGGGTTCACTCGAACTCGAACAGCCGGCGGAGTTCGCACTCGATGGCGTCGGTAAACGCCGACAGCACGGTGTCGAACGTCTCCTCGTCCCCCGGCAGCGACTCCGCCCGCGCCGCGGTGTCGTCGGGCAACCGGACGCGGAACGTGCCGTCGCCCTCGTACACCGGCTCGCTCTCGCTGAGCACCTGCCGGTCGATGCCACGGAGCACCTCGGAGTCGTACTGCCCGTGCAGTTCCTGGTACGCGTTCGAGTACGCCGTTTCGAGCTCTTCGAAGTAGTGGACGTACTTCTCCTCGAACTTCTCGGCGTCGAACTCGGTCATGGTCGGAGTGTCGCCGTGGGGCGTAAAGGGTCCTGTGACCGCCGGCCGGGCCGTGGTGTGCCCGGGACTGGACTCGCCGGATGGTGCGGGAGGCGTCAACAGGCGTCGAGCAGGTCGTCGAGGAGTTTCCGCTGGGCGGCGGCGAGGTGTTCGGTGAACGTCGAGGTGGAGATGTCGAGCGCGTCGGCCACGTCGCCGGCGGTCGCCTCGCGCGGGTGCTCGAAGTAGCCCAGCTCGTGGGCGCGACCGAGGACCTCCCGCTGCCGGGTGGTCAGCTTCGCGCGGTCGAGGACGACCGGGCGGTCCGTCTCCGCGGTCGTGTCCTCCAGCAGGCGGCGGAGCTTGACGGTCTCGCCCTCCGACTGCAGGTCGTCGACGATGTCCCGCAGGGTCGGCACGTCGTCGACGAGGAACGTGGCGACGACGGACTCGGTGTCCGCCGTGAACCCCTGGACGACACAGCCGGCCGCCTCGATGCGCTCACAGACACAGCCCTGCCCGGCAGCCCGAGTCAGCTGGAAGACGTGTCGCTGGTCGTAGGCGAACACGTGTTCGACGGTCGCGCCCTCGCCCTGGAGCGCGGCCGGCGGTTCGTCGCCGCCCTTGAGCGTGAACTCCTCGGTGACGCGGTCGGCACCGCCGGTCGTCGCGCTCTTGGCGACCCCCGACACCGACCACTCGTCGTCGGCGTGTGGCTGTACCTGGCAGGACCGAGGACCGAACACTTCGACCTCGGCGAGCATTCGGCCCGACATAGTCTGGGGATGCCCCGGCTGGCATAAGAAAGTCCACGCGAACATGTTCGTATAAAAAGCCGCCATATAATGGGCCTAAGATGTCGGGCTGGCAGTTCATCGGGGTCCTGGGACAAACCCCGAACACAGCGACTCAGGTAGCCGTTCGAATCGCTGGCGAACCGAGATACCACAGGAATATGAGACGTAACACGATACTCATCGGTCTGTTGATAACAGCGGTGTTGCTGCCGATGTGGTACGTCGCGCTACACGGCGAGCCACCGTCGGAGGAAATCGCTATCGACGAGAGCGTCAGCGACATCCGGCCGCTCGATGGCCCGGTCGAGACGCCGAACAAACTGTCGCCGAGCCAGGTCGGCGTCGTCGTCTGGGTCGCCCTGTTCGGCCTCGTGGGCGTACTGACGGCCGCCCACCAGTTCATGAACAGGGCGGTCCGACCGCCCGACGGGACCGAGCAGGTTCCCGACGGCGGGACCGTCTCGCTGCCGTGGCTCGACACGGAGCACCGCTGGGTCGTCGAGTACCACGACGCCTCGGACGCCATGGAGGGACTCGTCGCCATGAGCGGGCTGACGGTCCTCTCCATCGTCTTCGCGGCGCTGTTCACCGGCGAGTACCTCACGCTCGCCCGGACCCAGTACTTCGGGCTGTACGCGACCGGGATGTTCCTCTCGCTCGCGCTCTCGACGGTCGCGTACTACGCCTGGTTCATGCCACACGTCGAAGTCGCCGAACACAGGGGGCACGAATGAGAGAGTATCCGAAACCGGACGACGACGAGGAACAGGGCGACGACTGCTCGTGTGACGAGGCCGGTCCCACGCTGTACGGGGACGCCCGCGCGGAGCTTCGCCGCAGGGACTTCGCGAAGTTCCTCGCCACCGTCGGCGGCCTGACCGCCGTCGCCAGCCTGACCGCGCCGCTTGCCAGCACCACGCAGGTGTTCGAGCGCGGCTACGAGGGGCCGGTGTACTCCGACGGCATCCACCTCGTCGACGGCGAGGGCGAGCGCGTCACGGAGGGGCGGCTCGCCGAGGGCGAACACATGACCGTGTTCCCGGAGCCCCGGCCCGGCATCGAGGACGCCCCGACGCTGCTGGTGCGCTACCCCGAGTCGGAGTACGGCGGGGGCATCAAGACCGGGTTCACAGTCAACGGATACGCCGCCTTCTCGAAAGTGTGTACCCACGCCGGCTGTATGGTCTCGGACAGGGAGGAGGACCTCGTCGTCTGTCCCTGTCACTTCGGGAAGTTCAACGTCCTCGACGGGGCGGCGGTCAGCGGCGGCCCGCCCGGACGGGCGCTCCCGCAGCTCCCGATTACGGTGACCAGCGACGGCCAGCTCGTCGCTACGGGCGACTTTGAAGGGCCGGTCGGCCCGGGGGGTGGCTGATGTCCCGCGCCGACGCCGTCTACGACTGGTTCGACACCCGGCTGGACCTGGAGAACGGCCGGAAGTTCCTCGGGAAAGCGTTCCCGGCCGAGGACTCGTTCCTGCTGGGGGAGGTGGCGCTGTTCTGTTTCCTCCTCCTGATCCTGTCGGGGGTCTTCCTCGGATTCTTCTTCGAGCCCTCGACCTCCGACGTGGCGTACGAGGGCAGCGTCCAGAAGTTCCAGGGCCAGGAGATGCCGGAAGCGTTCGTCTCGGTGCTGCACATCACCTACGACGTGCCCTTCGGGATGTTCATCCGCCGGCTCCACCACTGGGCGGCCCACCTCTTCGTCGCCTCCATCGGGCTGCACATGTTACGGGTGTTCTTCACGGGCGCGTATCGGAATCCGCGGGAGCCGAACTGGGTCGTCGGCACCGGGCTGGCGGCCCTGTCGATGGGCGCGGCCTACACCGGTTACGCCCTGCCGTTCGACGAGTTCGCCGCCACGGCCACGAGCATCGGCTACAACCTCACCATCTCGATACCCCTGCTGGGTGATTTCCTCGGCCAGGTGGTGTTCGGCGGGGAGTTCCCCTCCAGCGCCACCATCCCGCGGCTGTACTTCCTGCACGTCCTCGTGATACCGGCGGCCATCGCCGTGGGGCTAGCCGTCCACATGGCCATCCTCATCCGGCAGAAACACACCGAGGCCCCGCGCGAGGACGACGTGACCGCCGGCCGCCAGCCCGTCGACGAGGACGACGACAGCGTCATCGTCGGCCTGCCTGCCTTCCCGAACCAGGCCGCCGTCTCCGCCGTCGTGTTCTTCGCCACGGCGGCGACGCTGTCGGCGCTCGCGGGCCTGCTGCCGGTCCACAACGTCGCCGAGTACGGGCCGAACGACCCCGCGGCCACGCCGGAGCTCATCATGCCGGACTGGTTTCTGATGTGGGTGTACGGCTTCCTGAAGCTCCTGCCACAGATTAGCTTCAACGTCGGCCCCGCCCACATCAACGGGGAGTTCGTCGGCGGCATCGTCCTCCCGGGGCTGGTGTTCGCCGCGGTCGCCGCCTGGCCGTTCATCGACCGGACGGAGCCGACCCACTTCACCGCGGACCCGCTGGACCGGGCCTGGCAGACCGGCGTCGGCGTCGCCGCCGTCGCGTTCATCATGATAGCCTCCATCGCGGGGATGAACAACATCCTCGCGGACCAGGTGCTGGGGACGACGACCGGCGTCGTCAACCCCGTCCTGACGGCCGCGCTGCTGGTCGTCCCGCCCATCTTCGGCGGGCTTACGTACATCCTGTTGCGCGACGGGGAGCCCTCGCCGTCCCGGGAGGGGGACGTGGCCGCCGACGGCGGCACGGCCGACGCGGGCGACACCGAACAGGAGGGAGACGGATGACCACGAGCGTCGAACTGAGCGAGCGACAGTATCGCCTGCTGGATACGACGAGCAAGCTGGTCGGCCTCGCCCTGGTCGCCGCCGGCCTCGAAGTCGGCAGCGGCACGCTCGCCGGCATCGCGCTGGCCGTGGCCGGCACCGCCTGCGCGACTGCGACTGTGTTCATCACCAATGAATAGACACGACCCGACCGACGACGAGGCGGACAGTGCTGGAATCAGTCGCCGCGACTTCGTCCGCGGCCTCGGAGCCGCGTCGCTGCTGGGCGCGACGGGGCTGTCCTTCGCCGACGACGGCATGGACGGCCTGCAAGCGGTCGATGACCCCATCGGCAACTACCCGTATCGGGACTGGGAGGACCTCTACCGCGACGAGTGGGACTGGGACTCTGTCGCCCGCTCGACACACAGCGTCAACTGCACCGGCTCCTGTTCCTGGAACGTCTACGTCAAGGACGGCCAAGTCTGGCGCGAGGAACAGGCCGGCGACTATCCGACCTTCGACGAGAGCCTCCCGGACCCCAATCCGCGGGGTTGCCAGAAGGGGGCCTGCTACACCGACTACGTCAACGCCGACCAGCGCGTTCTGCATCCGCTCCGTCGCACCGGCGAGCGCGGCGAGGGCCAGTGGGAGCGGATTAGCTGGGACGATGCGCTGACCGAAATCGCCGACCACGTCATCGACGAGGTGCAGGCGGGCCGGTACGACGCCATCTCCGGGTTCACGCCGATTCCGGCGATGTCCCCGGTGAGCTTCGCAAGCGGGAGCCGGCTCGTGAACCTGCTCGGCGGCGTCTCCCACAGCTTCTACGACTGGTACTCGGACCTGCCGCCGGGCCAGCCCATCACCTGGGGCACCCAGACGGACAACGCCGAATCCGCCGACTGGCACAACGCCGACTACATCATCGCCTGGGGGTCGAACATCAACGTCACGCGCATCCCCGACGCGAAGTACTTCCTCGACGCGGGCTACGAGGGGGCCAAACGGGTCGGCATCTTCACCGACTACTCCCAGACGGCTATCCACACCGACGAGTGGCTCTCGCCCCACGGCGGCAGCGACACCGCCCTCGCCCTGGGCATGGCCCAGACCATCGTCGACGAGGGGCTGTACGACGAGGCCCACCTCAAAGAGCAGACCGACATGCCGCTGCTCGTCCGGGAGGACACCGGCAAATTCCTCCGGGCCAACGAGGTCGGCCTCGCCGAAGACGCTGACGACCCCGAGAAGGTGTTCGTCATGGTCGACGCCGACGGGACCCTCCGTCGCGCGCCTGGCTCGCTGGGCGAACGGGACGGCCAGAACGACCACTCGGCGAGCATCGAACTCGACTTCGACCCGCAGCTGTCGGTCGAGCGGAGCGTCGAGACCGACGCGGGCAGCGTCGCAGTCCGGTCGGTCTGGGAGAACCTCACTGACGAACTGAGCCAGTACACGCCCGAGGTCGTCCACGAGGAGACCGGCGTCGGCGAGAACACCTACCAGCGGGTCGCCCGCGAGTTCGCCGAGGCCGACGCGGCCAAAATCATCCACGGCAAGGGCGTCAACGACTGGTACCACAACGACCTGGGCAACCGCGCCATCCAGTTGCTCGTGACGCTGACTGGCAATCTGGGGGACCCCGGCACCGGCCTGGACCACTACGTCGGCCAGGAGAAGATATGGTCGTTCCACGGCTGGCAGGTGCTCTCGTTCCCGACCGGCAGCGTCCGCGGCGTCCCGACGACGCTGTGGACGTACTTCCACGCCGGCATCCTGGACAACACCGACCCGGACACCGCCGAGAAGATACGCGAGTCCATCGACGAGGGCTGGATGCCGGTCTACCCCGAGGAGCGCGCGGACGGCAGCCGGCCGGACCCGTCGACGATGTTCGTCTGGCGGGGGAACTACTTCAACCAGGCCAAGGGCAACGTCGCCGTCGAGGAGCAACTGTGGCCCAAACTCGACCTCGTTGTCGACATCAACTTCCGGATGGACTCGACGGCGCTGTACTCCGACATCGTCCTGCCGGCGGCCAGCCACTACGAGAAACACGACCTCTCCGAGACGGACATGCACACCTACGTGCACCCGTTCACGCCGGCCGTCGAGCCGCTGGGCGAGGCCAAGACCGACTGGGAGATATTCCGCCTGCTCGCCGAGAAGATACAGGAGCGGGCCCGGGAACGGGGCGTCGAGCCGGTCGAGGACCGGTCGTTCGACCGGACCATCGACCTGACGACCATCCACGACGACTACGTCCGTGACTGGGAGACCGGCGAGGACGGTGCGCTGGCGGAAGACCGCGCCGCCGCGGAGTTCATCCTCGAACACTCCGAGGAGACCAACCCCGAGGACAGCGACGAACAGATAACCTTCGACGACATCGACGAGCAACCACAGCGGTTCCTCACCGCCGGCGACCACTGGAGCTCCGACATCAAGGACGGGGAGGCGTACGTCCCGTGGCAGGACTACGTCCACGACAAGAACCCCTGGCCGACGTTCACCGGACGCCAGCAGTACTACATCGACCACGACTGGTACCTCGAACTCGGCGAGGAACTACCGACCCACAAGGAAGGCCCGGAGAACACCGGCGGGGACTACCCGCTGTCGTACAACACGCCCCACGGCCGGTGGTCCATCCACTCGACGTGGCGGGACGACCCAAAGATGCTCCGCCTCCAGCGGGGCGAACCCGTGGTGTACATCAACCCCGAGGACGCCGAAGAACGGGGCATCGAGGACGGCGACACCGTCGAGGTGTACAACGACCTCGGGGCCGTCGAAGTGCAGGCCAAAATCTACCCGTCCAGCGAGCCGGGGACCGTCCGGCACTTCTTCTCCTGGGAGAAGTTCCAGTACCCCGACCGGGACAACTTCAACACGCTGGTCCCGATGTACATGAAGCCCACGCAGCTGGTGCAGTACCCCGAGGACACCGGCGAGCACCTGCACTTCTTCCCGAACTACTGGGGGCCGACGGGGGTCAACAGCGACGTGCGCGTCGACGTCAGACCGACCGGAGGTGACAGCGAATGAGCACCGACCAACAGGACGACCAGCGCGAGGACGACACGCTGGTCGACGTCGCCGACGGCGTCGACCACCAGGTCGCCATGGTGATGGACCTGAACAAGTGCATCGGCTGCCAGACGTGTACCATCGCCTGCAAGAGCCTCTGGACGGAGGACGGCGGGTCGGAGTACATGTACTGGAACAACGTCGAGACCAAGCCCGGCGAGGGCTACCCGCGCGGCTGGGAGGACTCCGGCGGCGGCTGGGAGTCCGGCGAGCACTCCGACCGCTCGCCGGGCGAGATTCCCGCCGAGGAAGACTACGGGCGCGCCTGGGAGTTCAACCACAACGAAATCATGTACGAGGGCAGCGACGAGCCGCTCCGGCCCCGCGAGGGCGCGGAGTGGGGCCCCAACTGGGACGAGGACCAGGGGGCCGGCGAGTACCCCAACAGCTACTACTTCTACCTCCCGCGCATCTGCAACCACTGCACCCACCCCTCGTGTGTTGAGGCCTGCCCGCGCTCGGCGCTGTACAAGCGCGAGGAGGACGGCATCGTCCTGGTCGACCAGGAGCGCTGTCGGGGCTACCGCTACTGCGTCGAGGGCTGTCCGTACAAGAAGGTGTACTACAACACCGTCTCGAAGAAGTCGGAGAAGTGCATCTTCTGTTACCCGCGCATCGAGGGCGAGGGCCCCGACGGGGAGACGTTCGCGCCGGCCTGCGCGGAGGAGTGTCCGCCACAGCTCCGGCTGGTCGGCTTCCTCGACGACGAAGAAGGTCCGATTCACAAGCTCGTCAACGAGTACGAAGTGGCGCTGCCGCTGCACCCGGAGTTCCGGACCCAGCCCAACGTCTACTACATCCCGCCCTTTGCGCCCGGCCAGCACACGGAGGACGGCGAGACGGTCGACATCGACCGCATCCCGCGGCAGTACCTCCGGGAGCTGTTCGGCGACGGCGTCGACGAGGCGCTGGACACCATCGAGCGCGAGCGCCAGCGGGCCCGCCAGGGCGAGGACAGCGAACTGATGGACCTGCTCCAGGATAAGAACCCGGCCAAACAGTACCGACTGGAGGTGTTCGACGATGACTGACCACCGACGCACGCTCGCACTCACGGCGGTGCTGTCGGCGCTGCTGGTCGTTTCGACGGTGGCCGCACCGATGGCCAGCGCCCGGCCGGCACACGAGATTCCGGTCGCAGAGGTAGCGGCGGCCGACCTCGCACAGCCGAACGCCGAGGGCTGGACGGCGGTCCCGGCCTCCGACGTGCCGCTTTCGAGCGCGCCGAGCAGCGTCCCCAACGCCGACGACACGTCCGTCGAGACGGTCGACGTGCAGGCGGCTCGCACCGACCAGCGGCTGTACGTCCGCCTGCAGTGGCAGGACGCGACTCGGGACGTGAACGCGAACGGGACGCGGGCGTTCGCCGACGCGGTCGCGGTCCAGTTCCCGGCCAACACGAGTTCCCGGCCGCCGATAGCGATGGGCGGTCCGGACAACCGCGTCAACGTCTGGTACTGGAGCGGGGCGACCGGGACCCAGGAACTGCTGGCCGGCGGGGCCGGCTCGACCACGGCGTTCGAGAGCCCCACCGTGGCGGCGAACGCGAGCCACGCCGGCACCGGCGGCAACGCCACCTGGACGGTTGTCTACTCGCGCCCGCTGGACGCGTCCGGCCAGAACCGGACCGACCTGCGGACCGACGGCGACCTCGACGTGGCCTTCGCCGTCTGGAACGGCTCCAACGCCGAGCGGTCCGGCCAGAAGGCGGTCAGCGAGTGGCACTACTACCCGTTCGGCGGCGGACCGCAGGGGCCGCCCTACGAGACGCTCCTGTGGACCGTCGCCGGGGTCGCCATCGTCGCCGTGGTCGGCGTCACGAGCTTCGGCATCTACCGCACGCGGGGGGTCGAGTGATGGCGACCACGCCGACTGACCCGATGGACGACGTAGACGAGGACGCGGCCGCCCGCGGCGCGGTGTACGCGACGCTCTCGAAGGCGTTCGAGTACCCCGGGGAGTCGTTCCACGAGGCCGCCGCGAGCGGCTCGCTCGAAGCGGACCTCCGGGCCTGCCTCGACCGCACCGCACTGGACGTGGCCGTCCCGCCGCTCTCGACGGACGACGACTACGAGACGCTCGCGGCCCGCTACAACGACATCTTCGAACTCGGTTACAGCGAGTACACCGACCGGACCGACGGCTCGCTGGAGGCGGAGGGACCGCCGGTCCCGCTGTACGAGTCGAAGTACCGGCCGGACCACTCCTGGAACGACGTGAACCTCGACCTCGCGCGGGCCTACAACCACTACGGCCTGGAAATCGACCAGGACGAGCGGGACAACCACGACGCCCTGACCTACGAACTGGAGTTCGCGGGCTACCTGGCCCGTCGAGAAGCCGCGGTCGGGAACGACGCCGCCACTGCCCGGCTGGACTTCCACGACCGCCACCTCGGCCACGCGGCGGCCGGCGTCGCGGACCGGCTGGCCGAAGAGCCGGGGACCGACGTCTACGGTGGCTTCGGCGACCTGCTCGAAGCGTTCGTCCGGGCCGACCGAAACGACCTCGCGGACCGGCTGGAGGGCCAGCGATGACAGCCACGTTCCAGCAGCGAGTCCGGCCGCTGCTACTCGGCGGGCGTCGCTCGCTCGCGGACCTCGCGGTCGGTGCGGCGGCCGTCGCGGTGGCCGCCCGCTACCTCGCCGTCGTGTTCGTCAACGCGCCGGGGTACGGGGCCCCAGTCGCGCCTGGCCCGGTAACGGTCGCGTCCACGGCCGTCGTCGCCGCTGCGGCAATCGCCGTCGCCGTCACCGACGCCGACCCGCTGACCGGCGTTGGCCTCCTGTTCGTCGGCGTGTTCGGCCTGCTGTCGCTGGTCAGTCGCGCGGCGGCGCTGCCGGCGGCCGCCGCGGTCGTCCTCGGGACAGCGACGGTCGTGGCCGCCTCGGGCCGACGGCTGAACCCCGTCTCGGCGGCCGCAACCGCCCTGCTCGTCGCGGCACTGAGCATCGGGCTGGCGAGCGGCGTCGGCGGCTGGACGGGGCTCCGGTCGGTTGCCTCGACCGTCGCGCTGCTCGGGGTCGCGGCGACCCCCGCGTTCGCGGCGACGGGCTGGCCGTCGCTGTCGACGGCAGACTGGGGCGCGGTAATCGGCGGCGTCGCGGCCTTCGCCGTCGTCCTCGCGGTCGGTCGGACCGTCCCGTTCGTCGCCGGCGCGGTCACGCTCACCGGCAGCGGCGTCGTCGGGACGAGCCTCCCGGTCGTGGCACTGGCCGTCGCTGGCGCGGTGACGACGGCCAGCGCCGCCGTGCGGACCGGCCGCTGGACGCTGCTGGCCGGCGTCGCGCTGGTCACGTTCGCCGGCGTCCCGGCCTCGCTCCCGCGCGCGCTCCCGTTCGCGCTTGGGGTCGCCGCGCTCACCGTACGGGAGGGCCAACCATGACCGGGTGTCACGATGACGACGAGTTCGAGAAGCACCTCGAAGCGGACCCGGACCCGCAGCTGGACCCGGAGCGCAGTCCGGGCCTGCACGCCGACATCGAGGCGCTGGAAGACATCGAGGTGAGCCGCGAGGACGTGACCATCGGGGAGGCGACGCCGGAGGAACTGGCCGCGAGCGACACCGAACCGGTCGAAGACGACGAGGTAGCGTCGCTGCTGGCGGACGCGGCGGACGGGTCGAAGACCGACCGTCGGCGCGCCGTCCTCGCGCTGAAGGACCGGGGCACCTCAGACGCGGTCGTGAGCGGGCTCGCGCAGGCCGCGACGACCGACGAGGACGCCGACGTGCGCCAGTTCGCCGTCGAGGCGCTGACCGCCCACGGCGGCGAGCGGGCGGCCGCCGTCGCCGTCGAACTCCTCGACGACCCCGACCCGTGGGTCCGCGCGGAGGCCGTCGTCGCGCTGGACAATGTCGACCGCGAGGCCCACGAGGTCGACATCGCGGCCGCGCTGGACGACGACCACCACGCCGTGCGGCGTAACGCCGCCATCTCGCTGTTCAAGCTCCGGGGCGAGGAGATGGCCGACACGCTACTGGAACAGAGCCGCGACGACAGCGAGCGGGTCCGCGAGTGGGCCGCCCACATGCTCGGCGGCGTCGACGAGGACCGCGCCCGCGAGCGGCTGCGCGAACTCACCGACGACCCCGCCACCGTGGTCAGACAGACCGCAGAGCGCTCGCTGGAGGTCGACCCTGGGACCTTCCGGCGGCAGTTCGGCGGTGCGCTCGAGAACGACGCCCGGCTCCTGCCCGGCGAAGACCGACTCAACCGGATGCCCGACCTCTGACGATGACTGATGGAACGCCCACGACGCTGACCGACCGCATCGAGGCCGCACTGCGAGACGTGCGCGACCCGAACGCAGACCTCTCCGTGTTCGACGCGGGATTCGTCGACGACATCGCCGTCGACGGCGGCGAGGTGACGATAGAGGCCGACCTGACGGCGCTGGACGGGGGGACGAGCACGCAGGTCGTCCAAGCGATGCTCCGCACTGTCGACGACGTGGACGGCGTCGAGAGCGTCCACGTCGAGCGGACCACGCCGTCGAGCGAGGGCCAGGGCGGCGTCGAGTCGTTCGACCGCGTCGTCGCCGTCGCCAGCGCGAAGGGCGGCGTCGGCAAGTCGACAGTGGCGACCCACCTCGCCTGCGCGCTGGCCGCCGACGGCGACGTGGCGCTGTTCGACGCCGACATCCACGGCCCGAACGTGCCCGAACTGCTGGACGTGAGCGGGCCGGTCCACTCAAGCGAGGAGGGGGACCCGCTCCCGGTGCGAGCGGGTTCGATGGACGTGATGAGCGTCGGCCTGATGGAGTCCGGCGCGCCGCTGGCCTGGCGCGGGGCGATGGCCCACGACGCGCTCTCGGACCTCTTCGAGAACACCGCCTGGCGCACCGACGGGACGCTGGTGCTCGACCTCCCGCCGGGGACCGGCGACGTGGTCCTGACGACGCTCCAGGAGGTGCCGGTCGACGGCGTGGTCGTCGTGACGACGCCGTTCCACGCCAGCGTCAGCGACACCAGCCGCACCGTCGAGCTGTTCCGCGACAACGACGTCCCGGTGCTCGGGACCGTCGTCAACATGGCCGAGTACGTCTGTGACTGCTGTGGGGAGCCGAACGACCTGTTCGCCGGCGACGCGCTCGCC
Source organism: Haloarcula sp. DT43 (assembly GCF_037078405.1). Classification (NCBI taxonomy): domain Archaea; kingdom Methanobacteriati; phylum Methanobacteriota; class Halobacteria; order Halobacteriales; family Haloarculaceae; genus Haloarcula; species Haloarcula brevis. The sequence continues at coordinate 578,300 of NZ_JAYMGZ010000004.1, forward strand.
GACCTCGACGCCGACGTGCTCGCCGAACTCCCGTTCAGCCACGACCTCCAGGGGACGCCCGCGCCCGGCGACGTGCCCGACGCGGTCGACGACCTCGGCGCGGCGGTCGAGGACGCGCTCGATACTGCGGGCGAGGTGGCGGTCGCCGACGACCCCGACGCGGTCGACATCCGCGACCTGCCGCCCCAGGAACGGAAGGACCGGGTCCGCGAGCGCTTTACCGCCCTCGACAGCGGCGAGCGGTTCGTCCTCGTCAGCGACCGCGACCCGACGCCCGTCGGGAGCTTCCTCGGTCGCCTCGCCGAGGCCCCGCGGGAGGCGTTCGACCCGTTCGACGTCCGGCGAGCGACGCCGAGCGACTGGGTGCTGGAGACGGAGAAACCCTGACAGCGCACTGGTCGCGACCGGGCGCACGGCTGACCGGTCGCGCCCTCCACTGCCGTCCAGCCGTGTCGAACGCTACCACACTGCCCCCGGCGCGGCCGTTGGAAAGGGATAATTACCGCCGTCCGTAGCGATACGGTAATGGCAGGGACGGGCGGCAGCGACGTGCCGGACCGGGGAAGCCCGAACCGACTGAGCGGGCGGCGGGGACGGACCGGCGGTGACCGGCGTGACTGACGCGTTCGCGCTGATGAACGCGGTCGGACTTGTCGGCTTCGCGTTCGTGGGCGCGGCAAAGGCCATCGAGGAGCGCTACGACGTGTTCGGCGTCACGGTCGTCGGCGTGATGACGGCGCTGGGCGGCGGGACGACCCGAGACCTGCTGTTGAACAGGGTCCCGAACTCGCTGCAGTCCCCCGGCGAGGTCGGCCTCTCGCTGCTTGGCGTCGGCGCGGCCGTCGTGTTCGTCCACTCCCTCGACGACGGCCACCAGCACCCGGTCGTCCTGACGGCCGACGCCATCGGGCTGGCGGCCTTCTCGACCACCGGCGCGCTGCTGGCCCACCGGACCGGTCTCCCGGTGTTCGCCGTCGTCGCGCTGGCGACGGTCAACGCGGCCGGCGGCGGCGCGATATCGGACCTCCTGCTGGGTCGGACGCCGTTTATCCTCCGCGACGACTTCTACGCGTCCTGTGCCGTCATCGGCGGCCTCACCTTCTGGGCGTTAGCGGGGATGGACCTGGCGCTCGGGGCGGCATCGGGCGGGTGCGCGCTCGCGGTGCTGTCGGCGCGCGGGCTCGGCGTCGGCCGCGGGTGGTCGCTCCCGACGGTCCGGGCGCGGGAGCGACACGACACGCGGTAGCGCTAGTCGTCCTCCGGCCACCACCGGAGCGTGAGCGCGACCGACCGGTCGAGTCCGAACACGTCCGACGAGCGGTCGACGGTCGCGGTCTCGGGACAGTCGAGTTCGGTCCGTTCGGTCCCGACCTCGACGGTTATCGTCCCGCTCCCGCGCTGCAGACGGTCGCCGAGCGCGTCCAGGTCAGCGAGCAGGTCGTCTCGGGCCATCGCCGTCTCCCGCTCGGTGTTCTGCTGGGCCACGCCGCCGACGACCGGCGCGATGTCCACGTCCTCGGAGCGGTTCGAGAGGACGGCGTTGACGGCCGCGCCGAGCAGGACAATCAGGCCGATGACGTACAGCCACGAGAGCAAGACGAGGATGCTGGCGATGAGGTTCCCGCCCGTCGAGCCGGATTTGAACGCCGTGAACAGGACCTGCGCGACCGTGAGTCCGACGGCGGCGAAGGCGACGCCGGGGACCACCTCCAGCGGTTCGACGTCGGTGTCCGGGAAGACGTAGTACATCGGGTAGAAGACGACGAAGAGGCCGGCGGCACGGACAAACCCGCCGACGACCGCCCACGCCGGCCCGCTCCCGCCGTCGGGCACGGCGTTACCGAGCGCGCTGGCGCTGAGTATCGCCACGGCGACGGTCACGAGCAGGAGCAGGCCGTCGCGGAGCTGGTCGAGGAACGTGTTCGACGCGCCCGTCTCGTAGATGTCCGAGAAGGCCGTGTCCAGCCCGCGGAAGATGCGCAGCGACCCCCAGAAGAGAAAGCCCACGCCCAGAAGCGACACGGACGCGTCGGCCTCGCTGAGCCCCTGCTGGATGACGCCGCTTGCCTGGGCCGTCAGGACGGCTTCCATGATATTGACGATAGAGGTGCTGAGCGCGACGTTCTCCGTCCGCTGGACGAAGGTCAACACCAGCAACAACAGCGGGAGAATCGACAGGAACGCGTGGTAGGCTATCGAGCCAGCCATGAACGTGAGCCGTTCCGCCCTGACTTCGTGAACGAGGGCCCGCAGGACTTCCTCCGTGCGGGCGCGGCTGAAACGCATACCGACCGTTCGACGCCGGGACGCAAATAGACGGCGTCGTCGGGCACCCGCGGGGGCGTGTCACCAGAGTCACAAGATAAATGCCGCCTCCGCCTGAAACACAGGTAATGGTCCTCTCGGACGTTTTGCTCGCCCCGCTGGGACTGGCCGCCCTCCTCCTGGCCCTCCCGATAGTGGTGCTGTACCTCATCCGCCCTGACCCACAGGAGGTCACCCTGCCGACGTTCCAGTTTCTCGTCGCCGGGGAACGCCAGCAGTCGGCGACGCCGTTTTTCGAACGCATCTCCCGCAGCCTCCTCCTGCTGTTGCAGGTGCTGGTCGTGCTGGTACTCGCCGTCGGGCTGGCGACGCCGTACGTCACCGTCTCCGAGCGGGCGACGGTCGAGGAGACGGTCGTCGTCGTGGACACGAGCGCGTCAATGGGGACCGACGCGGACGGGCAGACGCGCTTCCAGCGGGCCGTCGCGGCCGCCCGCGAGGAGGTGACCGGGACGACCTCCGTCGTCACCACGACCGACGGCGGCGAGGTGGTGCTCCAGCGGGGCACGCCGACGGCGGCCCAGGGAACCCTGGACGGGCTCAGTCCGACGGACGCGCCGGGGGAACTCGGCGGCGCTATCTCGCAGGCGGCCTCGCTCGCCGGCGAAAACGCCAGAATCGTCGTCCTGAGCGACTTCGCGGGCGAGGAGTGGACCAGCGCGGTGACGACGGCGCGGGGCCGGGGCCTCTCGGTCGACCTCCGGCAGTTCGGCGGCGGCGGTGACGCGAACGTCGGGTTCATCGACCGGCGGTTCTCCGGCGCGGCGGTGACGCTGTCGGTGAAAAACTACGGCGACTCGACGGTCACCCGGACCGTCCGGCTCGGCGACACGCAGCAAGAACTGCAACTCGGCCCCGACGACGTGGGCTCGGTGACGCTGCCGGTCCCGGCCGGCGGGAGCGAGGCCCGGCTCAGCCCGGGCGACAGTTTCGCCACCGACGACAGCGTCTACGTCGCCGCGCCGGCGGACGCGGCCGTCGACGTGCTGGTCCTGACGAACGACCGGAACCGCTACCTGATTACCGCGCTGTCTGTCGTCGACCGGGTGAACGTGACGGTCAGGCAGCCGCCGACGACGATTCAGGAGGGCTACGACGTCATCCTGTACAGCAACGTCGACCGGAGTTCGCTGCTCCCCGGCAACGTCGAGAGCGGGCGCACGCTGGTCTCCGACGGCGGCGGCGTCGCGGTGCTGGCACAGGACGGGCTCCCACAGCGCTACGGGGACCTCCTGCTCGTCGAGCCCGGCGAGATACGGACGGGCGCGACGGTCGGCCTGACCGAACAGACACAGCTCACCCGCGGCATCGACTTCCAGCCGCCGGACGAGTACGTCTCCGGTTCGCTGCGCTCCGGGTCCGCCCAGGTGCAACTGGGCGACGGGACGCCGCTCATCGCCACCGAGGAGCGAAACGGCGGGCGGGTCATGTACTACGGCTACATCGAGGAGCGGTCCAGCTTCAAGTTCAACTACCAGTACCCCGTGTTCTGGAAGCGGGCGGTGTACTACCTCGCAGACAGGGACCAGCTCCCGGACCTGAACTACGCGACCGGCGAGACCGTCCGATTCGGCAACACCACCGTCCAGGGGCCGGCCGGCTCCGTCTCCGGGCCCACGGTCCCGCTCCAGCGGGCCGGCCTCTACCGGAGCGAGAGCCGGCAGGTGAGCGCGTCGCTGCTGGACGAGAGCGAGTCCAACACCGCCGTCGAGGCGCTCGACGACCGCTCCGGGACGGCCGGGAACCTGACCCGGACCGAACGGCGGTCGGTGCCGCGGCCGCTGACCGAGTACTTCGCACTTGGCGGGCTGGTGCTCGCACTGGCCGAGGTCGGCTATCTGCGCCGTCGGGGTGACCTCTGATGGCGGTCTCCTACACCGTCGCGGAGGGGCTCACCGTCGGCGTCGAGTCCCTCTGGCCGCTGCTCGTCCTCCCGGTCGCCGTCGGCCTCCTCGTGTATCTCGTCCGGCGTGGCGAGAGCGGGCCGCGGTCGGCCTCGGACCGGAGCCGCCGGCTTCTGCTGGCCAGCCGCGTACTCATCGTCTGCCTGCTCGTCCTCGGTGCGATGGAGCCGTACACCGTCCAGACCCGCGAGACGCCGGGCGAGCCGGGCGTGACGCTGCTTTCGGACGACTCCGCCAGCATGGGCATCTATCCGAACACGACCGACGAGCTGGTGCGGGACATCGAAAACGAGGGGGTGCCGGTGACGCGGGCGACCATCGGCAGCGGGTCGACCTCGCGGCTCGGCGACGGCGTGGCGGCGAACCTCCGGGAGAACGGGACGGTCGTCGTCGTCTCCGACGGCCGGGTCACGGAGGGGCGGAGCCTGGCGGCGGCCGCCGAGGACGCCGCCGCGCTCAACGCGACCGTCCACAGCGTCACTCCCCAGTCGCCACGCACCGAGCGCGCCGTGGCGATAGCGGGGCCGTCGACGGTGAGCCGCGGCGTCCAGTCCCAGTACACCGTCTCGATGCAGGGCGTGAGCGTCCTCGAACCCGTGCCCGTGACGGTGACCGTCGACGGCGAGACCGTCACCGAGGGCGAACTCCGGCCGGACGGGACGCTCACCGTCGACCACACGTTCGAGGAGCTTGGGGCCCACCGCGTGACCGCGACGCTGTCCGGCGAGGACGAGTACGCGCGAAACGACGTGTTCTACAAGAGCGTCCGCGTCATCGAACAGCCCGACGTGCTGTACGTCTCGCAGGGCCAGTACCCGCTGCGGGGTTACCTCGATTCGCTGTACAACGTCTCGACGGCCTCGTCAGTGCCAGCTGACCTCGGCGACTACGCCGCCGTCGTCATGCAGGACACGCCGGCGGGCAACGTCGGGAACGCCACCGCACTGCAGGAGTACGTCATCGACGGCGGCGGGCTGGTCGTCGCCGGCGGGGAGAACGCCTACGAGAACGGCGGCTACGAGACGTCACCGGTGGCCTCGATGCTCCCGGTCCGGGTCGGGAACGCGACCGGCGGCGAGTCCAACATCGTCGTCCTCGTCGACGTCTCCGGCAGCGCCGAGGGCGGCCTCTCGATACAGAAGGCCGTCGCCTTGGACGTGCTCGACCAGCTCGGCGACGAGAACCGGGTCGGCGTCGTCGCGTTCAACTACAACGCCTACCGCGTCTCGGAGCTGCAACCGCTCGGACAGAACCGGGCCGAGACCGCCGACAGGATACGCCGGCTGGAAAGCGGCGGCGCGACGGACATCGCCGTCGGGCTCCAGGGGGCCGACGAACTGCTGGGCGACCGCGAGGGGACGATAATCCTGCTCAGTGACGGCCAAGACCGGCTCGGCCCGCCCGCGGCCGTCGCCAACCAACTGGGCCGGGAGGGGACGCGCGTCATCTCTGTCGGCGTCGGCAGGCGGGTCGGCGTCGCGACCCTGCGCCAGATAGCCAGCGAGTCCGGCGGCTCGTACTTCGCCGCCGACGAGACCGAGCGGCTGCGGCTCCTCTTTGGCGGCACCTCGCGGCGCTACCAGGGTGAGAACCTCACTATCGTCACGGAGAACACGTTCATCACCTCGGGCGTCGAGCTGACGGCGAACCCCGGCCAGGCCAACAACGTCCAGGTCAAGCCCGGGGCCGACTATCAGGTCGCCACCGCGGACGGGAAGCCGGCCATCGCCTCCTGGCGGTTCGGGCTGGGACGGGTCGTCTCTATCACCGCCTACGACTCGGACAACACGATGGGTGGTCTGCTCGACCGGCCCGACTCGCTGGTCGTCACGAAGTCGGTCAACTACGCCGTCGGCGACCCGACCCGCACCCAGACCGGCGTCACGGCGGTCGGCGACGCCAGGGTCGGGAGTCCGACGACGCTGACATACCGGGGCGACAGCCGTCCGGAGGCGGCGGACGTGTCCTTCCGGCAGGTCGGCGACGGCCGCTATCGCGGCGAGTTCACGCCCCGAGAGGCGGGATACCGGACGGTGCTTGACACCGAGTACGCGGCGAACTACCCCGTCGAGTACGGCGCGTTCGGGCCGAGCGACAGCCTCGACGCGCTCGTCGAGGCGACGGGCGGGCAGACCTTCAGTCCGAGCCAGGGCGAGCAGATAGCCAGCGAGGCGCGCCAGAAATCCACCCGCGTCCGCACCGTCCGAGACACCTGGGACTGGGTCGCCCTGCTCGGGGCGCTCTTGCTTTTCACCGGCGAGGTGGTCGCCCGCCGTGTTCAAGTGTACCGCGGCCGCACCTCCCTGGAGAGTGGTCTCCCGTGAGCGCAATCGGCCGGCGCATCAACGTCGGACTCGTCGTGTTCGTCGTCCTCTCGATGGTCGGCACCGGCGGCACGACGGTGCTGTACCAGGACTCGGCGAGCGAACTCCGTTCACAGAACCAACAGCTCCGCCAGCAAAACGCCGAGCTTCGGGGGACCCTCGACGACACCAGAAGCGAACTGGAGTCGACGCGAACGCAGGTCACCGAACTCGAAGAGCAACTGGAGACGCGGTCGGAGGACGTCGACCAGGTCGCGACCAACCTGAACCAGACGGAGTCACAGTTGAACGCCACGGAGAGCCAACTATCCGAGACCCGGCAGTCGCTCCGGGAGAGCCGGAACAGGGTCGAGGAGCTGGAGGGGACTGTTTCTGACCTTCGGGACGAGCGGGACGACCTGCAGGACGATGTCGACGACCTCGAATCGACGGTCGGCGACCTGGAGAGCGAGAACGAGGAGCTGGAAGACGAGCGCGACGAGCTGGAGGACCAGGTGTCCGACCTGCAGGACGACATCGACAACCTGGAATCACGGATACGCTCCCTCGAAAACGACATCCAGGACCTCGAAGACCAGAACGAGGCGCTGGAAGACGACATCGAGACCATCTGCAACCGGATGGAGACGCCGGACCCGACCTGTGAGGACTACTGATGACTGACCCGGACACCAACGACGGCGAGGACGCTGCCGCGAGCGACCGAACGCAGGCCCGCGAGCGCATGGCCGCGGCCATCGCTGAGGTCAGGCGCGAGGGCAAGAAGGCGGCGTTCGTCTACGCCGTCGTCGACGCGATGTTGCTCTTTCTGCTCGTGAACATCCTCCTGACGGTGCTCTCGCCGGCCGAACTCCCGACACAGCTGTCGGTGCCCGCGGCGGTGACCGAGCCGGTCGGGACGGCCGTCGGCCGCTCGCTCTCGGGGCTGTCGCTCCCGACTGGCGCGGTCGTCGGGAGCGTCGCCGGCGCGGCCTGGCTCGTCGGCGAGTACCTGTACCGCGCCCGCCGTCCCCTCGTCGAGCAGTTCGAGGCGGCGAACCCGGGCGTGGCCGAGGCGCTCCGGACCGCCCGGGACGCGGTCGAGGACGGGGCCGAGACGCGGATGGCCGCCAGACTCTACGAGGACGTCCTCGACGGCCTGAAGCAGAGTTCGAGCGTCGCCCTCGTCGACAGCCGGCGGCTCGTCGGGACGCTCGTTGTCGTCGTCCTGTTGAGTCTGGCGACGGTGCAGGTGGCGGTCGTCGACGTCGGCCTGCTGGACCGCGACCCGGCCGAGACGGAGTCGCCGACCGACCGGCCCAGCAGGTACGAGGGACTGGAGGACGGCGACGCGATACTCGGTGACAGCGAGGACGTCCAGGCCGGCGACGAGAACCTCACCGCCCAGATAGATTCGACCGGCGGCGAGGAGGAACTCGACCGGAGCCAGTCGTTCCCGCCGTCGCCGGACACCGGGGGGCCGGGGAGTGGCAGCGGCGCGGTCGACAGCCAGCAGGCCGGCTTCGCCGGTCAGGAAGACGTCGAGGACGCGGACCTCATCCGCGAGTACAACCTCAGGATTCGAGAGCAAGACCCGGAGGACGAGGACACCGACCCATGAGCCCAGAGCAAGACATCGACGAACTACAGCGGAAGATAGCGAACGCACGTGAACAGATAGGGACGCGCATCGTCGGCCAGGAGGAGGTACTGGAGCAACTGCTCGTCTGTATCCTGGCCGACGGCAACGCCCTGCTCGAATCGAACCCGGGGCTGGGGAAGACGACGATGGTCCGGACCGTCGCAGAGGTGACGGACCTCCAGTTCTCCCGCATCCAGAACACCCCCGACCTGATGCCCTCGGACATCACGGGGACCGAAATCATCCGGGAGACAGACAGCGGTCGCGAGTTCGTCTTCGAGAAGGGGCCGGTGTTCGCAAACGTCGTCCTGGCCGACGAAATCAACCGGGCGACACCGAAGACACAGGCCGCGCTGCTGGAAGCGATGCAGGAGAAGCAGGTGACCGCCGCGGGCGAGACCTACGAACTGCCCCGTCCCTTCTTCATCCTGGCGACCCAGAACCCCATCGACCAGTCGGGGACCTACGCGCTGCCGGAGGCCCAGACCGACCGCTTCATGCTGAAACTGCTGGTCGACTACCCCGACTACGAGGAGGAGCGGACAATCGTCGACATGTACACCGCCGGGGCCGAACAGGTGCCGGTCGAGCGGTCGCTGACCCGCTCGGAGATTCAGGAGATACAGCAACTGGTCCGCGAGATGCCCATCGCCGACGACCTGCGCGACCGGGCGGTCCAGCTCGTTCGCCGGACCCGGGAGGCCGAGGACATCGAGTTCGGAGCCAGCCCGCGAGCGAGCATGGCGCTCGTCCAGACGGCGAAGGCGCGGGCGTTCCTCCGGGGCCGCTCCCACGTCACGGGCGAGGACATCGAAGCGCTGGCCGCGCCCGTCCTCCGCCACCGGATTATCGTGGACTTCCGGGCCGAGCGGGAGGGCCGGACGGCTGACGACCTCGTCGCGTCGCTGCTGGAATGACCCGCTCACGGACTGCGGGTCGGCCGGCGGACGGGCGGGAGGGCCAGCCGTGACTATCGAGCCGGACTTCTTGGACGAACTCGGCCGGTTCACCGCCGCCCTGAACCGCCAGACGACCTCGATACGACAGGGCGACCAGGAATCCCCGCGGGTCGGCGAGGGGCTCACGTTCAGCGACTACCGGCGGTACTCGCCGGGCGACGACACGCGGCGCATCGACTGGAAACTGTTCGCCCGGACGGAGGAGTACTTCATCAAGCAGTACGAGGAGGAGCGGAGCCTGACGGTCCACCTGCTCGTCGACACGAGCGCGTCGATGGACTACGGCGAGGCGGCGAGCCACAAGTTCGAGTACGCAGCAAAGCTCGGGCTCGGGTTCGCCTACCTCACCGCGGAGGAGAACAACGACTTCCGGTTCTGTACGTTCCGCGACCGGGTCGAGCGAATCGACACCGGGCAATCGAACCGCGGCGAGATACTCTCGCTCATCGACCAGCTGAACGAGATGTCGCCGGCGGGGACGGCCGACTTCGAGTCGGCGCTGGAAGCGTACGCCGAACGCATCCGCTCGCGCTCGCTCGTCGTCGTGTTCAGTGACTGCCTGACCGACCCGGAAGCCCTCGAATCCGGGGTGGCCGCGCTCGCGCGCAACGACGCCGACGTGTTGCTGGTCCGCGTGGTCGCACCGGGCGAACGCGACCCCGGCGTCGTCGGCGACGTACTGTTTGCCGACCCCGAGAGCGACGAGAAACGGCGGTCGTATTTCAGCGGCTCGCTGGCAGAGACCTACCAGTCGCGGCTCGACGCCCACATCGACTCGGTGTCCAACCGCGTGACTGCGCTGGGGGCGGACCACGTGCTGGTCGATACCGGCGAGGACTACTTCGACTCGTTTGCGAGCGTCTGGCTGCAGTAGGCGGCCTACTCCGCGAGGATGTGTGCCGGCAGGTCGTCGCGGATAATCGTGTCGCAGTACTCACACCGGACGCCGTCGTCGCCGACGGCGAAGCGCGAGTCGACGGGTTCGTCCTCGGTCGTGATGCAGTTGTGGTTCGGACACTCGAGGACGCCCTCGACGACAGAGGGGCGCTCGACGCGGCGCTTCTCGACGACCGCGTAGTCGCGGATGATGTTGATGGTCGCGGCGGGCGCGATGAGCGAGAGCACGTCCACCTCGTTCTGTGAGAGTTCGCGACCCTCGACCTTGACCACGTCCTTGTGGCCCAGGCGGTCCGAGGGCATGTTCATGGCGACCGAGACGGAGTCGCCGCTGGTGCCGTCGATGCCGAGGATAGCGAGGACGTTCAGCGCCTGACCGCCGGCGATGTGGTCGATGACGGTGCCGTTGCGAATCTTCGAGACGCGGAGTTGCTGGTCGTCGCTCATTGGTCGCCTCCGAGTATCAGGTCGAGCAGGGCCATCCGCACCGGGACGCCGTTGTGGGCCTGCTGGAAGTACTGCGCGTGGGTGGTCTCGTCGACGTCGTGGGCAATCTCGTCGACGCGCGGGAGCGGGTGCATCACGGTCAGGTCGTCCTTGGCCGCCGCAAGCGTGTCGGCGTCGATCTGGTACTGGCCGGCGACCTCGCGGTACTCGCTCTCGTCGGGGAACCGCTCGGCCTGGATGCGCGTCACGTAGAGCACGTCCAGTTCCGGGAGAATCTCGTCGAGTTCGGTGTGCTCGCGGATACCCGCGCCGGCCTCGTGGAGGTCGTAGCGGACCGACCGCGGGAGCTGGAGCGACTCGGGGCTGATGAAGTGCTGGCTGGCGTCGACGGTCGTGAGCGCGTGCGCCAGCGAGTGGACCGTCCGGCCGTACTTCAGGTCGCCCATGATACCGATAGTCAGGTCGTCGAAGCCGGCGTTCTCCCGGATGGTGTAGAGGTCGAGCAGCGTCTGTGTCGGGTGCTGGCCGGCCCCGTCGCCGGCGTTGACGAGCGGCACGTCGACGAACTCGCTCGCCATCTTCGCCGACCCCTCCATGGGGTGGCGGAGCACGAGCGCGTCGGTGTACCCCTCGACGACGCGGACGGTGTCGGCCAGCGACTCGCCCTTCTTGACGCTCGAGGATTCGACCGAGCCCATGTCGACGATGTCGCCGCCCAGGCGCTTCATCGCCGTGGTGAAGCTCATCTTCGTCCGGGTGCTCGGCTCGAAAAAGAGCATGCCGAGCAGCGTGTCGCTGTGCCGGTCCGCGAAGGCCCCCGGGTCAGCCGCGATGTCGGCCGCGTGGTCGAGCACCGTCTCGATGTCGCCCCGCGAGAGTTGTTTCGCGCTGATGATGTGGTCGTGCCGCATTTCACTCGATACCGCGCTCCGGACGGTCTTGAATCCCCCGACACGGGAACAGGGCTCTCGGGCGTGCCCGAACGTCGGCCGGCGGGGCCGGGATACGGCGGAAAACGAGCGGGGCGAAACCGACCCGACGGCCGGCCAGCGCCCTGTCAGGGATTGCTCCGCCAGACGTCGACGCGCGGTTCGGTGTAGGCCTTGCCGACGATGTCGGGGACGCCGTCGCCGTCGAGGTCGACGGCCTTCGCCTCGTGGGTCGGGACGCCGATGCCCAGTTCTTTCCGCTCGAAGTTCCCGGCCCCGTCGTTGTGGAAGACGAACTGTCGGGGCTCGTGGCCGGTCTCCAGCCCCATCTCCGCGACGAAGATGTCGGGACTGCCGTCGCCGTCGAAATCCGCCACGTCGAGGCTATGGGGATTCGAGAGGTCGTCGTGCAGCAGGGTCAGGTCCCACTCGGGCGGGTCAAACACGCCCAGCCGGGCCGGGCGGTCGTCGAGGTACGGCTCGTCGCCCTCGACGAGGATTATCTCAAGGTCGCCGTCGCCGTCGACGTCCTCGATGGCGACGCGGGTACACTGCCAGTCGTCGGCAATCGGCTCCCGGTCCCACCCGTCGGCGGTCCGGTGGAAGACGTTGGGGCCGGCGACGATTTCGACCGCGCCGTCGCCGTCCACGTCCTCGACGGCGACGCCCTCGACGTCGAGGTCCTCGGCGACGATGTGGCGGTTCGCTACCGGCCACGGCTCCCGCGTCGGGTCCTCGGGGATGTCGTAGTAGAACACGGTCTGGGACTCCTGTGACAGCCCGACGACCTCGTTTTCCCCGTCCCCGTCCACGTCGGCCACGGCGGTGTCGTGATACTTCTCGAAGTCGTCAGTGATGAGCCGACGCGTCCACTGCTCTCGCGGGTCGTCCGGTATCTCGAACCACCACAGTTTGTGCCGGTAGATGTTCTGACCGGCTACCATGTCCGGGCGACCGTTCCCCGTGATGTCGCCGAGCGAACCGCCGACAGAGAGTTCCGGTGCGCTGGCAACGTCGTGGCGCTCCCAGCCGGGGTTTTCATACCAGAACACGTTCGTCTGGAGCCAGCGGGCCAGCGGCCCCATGCCGAATACGGACAGCAAGTCGACTGACTTGTCGACGAGTGGGAACTCAACCTCGTGCTTGTCGCCGAGCGCCCCGACGATGACGTCGGGCCGACCGTTGCCCGTGAGGTCGGTCGTGAGGCAGAAACTCATCGTGTTCGCCGGCGGCGACGCCTCGATGCGCTCGTGGTGGAGGTTCATGTCCCAGCCCTTCGGGTGAATCAGTATTGTTATGGCCGGGCTAACACCGGTCAGGAGCGGGTGGTGGCGCGCGCCGGACTCCGGGACGGGTCGCTCCCGCCGAGGAGTCGCTCCAGCGTGGCCACCCCGTCGTCGATTTTCGCCGTCGGGTCGCCGTCGAGTTCGTTCTCGTATATCACCCAGTCGACCCCGGCGTCGGCCGCGGCGTCCAGCACCGCGTCCATGTCGACGACTCCCTCACCGTGTGATACGTTCTCGTAGCCCCGGAACGGCCCGGCCGGAGCCACGTCCCGGAGGTGTACCATATCGATGCGCTCGCCACACAGCGAGAAGACGGCGGTCGGGTCGTAGCCGGCCTCGCGTGCGTCCGCGACCTCGGGCTCGAACGTGACCTCGTCCGGAGCGGTCCGGGCCAGGAGGTTCCACATCGGGGTCTCGCTCGGTATCGTCGCCGGGTCGTTCTGCCGAATCCGGGTCGCCAGCCGGTGTGCGCACTCCCCGGCGGCCGCCGGTATCGGCGTCTCGTCGATGACGGTGCCCGCCGCGTCCGGGAGGAACGGACGGAACGTCCGGCGGCCGATGTGGTGGCCCAGCCGCATGTCGGACTCCGCGAGGCCGGCCGCCGCGTCGCGGAGCCGACGGGAGAGCGAGCGGACGTCGCTCCGGGTTCGAAGCGCCGTCGCCGGGAAGTGTGGCACGACGACGGTGTCACACCCCACCGTTCGACACCGAACCAGCAGGTCCGAATCACCCTCCAGAGCGGCTTCGATTTCGGGGAGGGCAGCGTGTACGGCGACCGGGTCGAGGTCGGCGTCGTCGAGTGCCGTAGCGACGTCCTCGGGCGGTGCCTCGTGGAACCGGTGGGCGAACTCGACACCGTCGTAGCCGGCAGCGCCGACGCGCCGGACGATTTCGGGGAGCGATTCGGGCAGGGTACGGACGCTGTACAACTGGAGCGCCTTGCTGGGTCCACTACCCATACGGTTCTGTAATGCTGTGACTGTTATCGTTACACATGGGCTATCGTGGCATAGCCGGTGGATAACCGAGCCCGACGATGGCCGCTAGACGTGGACCCCTGGAGGGCGGCGGCGCGAACGGCCACCTGAACCACGTTGGTCCCGCGGAGTCGGGCATCTGTGTGCGGGCCCACGGTGACCGGTGCGAGGGTTGAAGAGGGATAGCGGGGCGACCAACGGTATGCTCGCAATCGCTGGCGGGAAAGGTGGCTGCGGGAAGACGACGATGGCTCTCGGGGTCGGGCAGGCACTGGGAAGGGTCACCGGACGGGCGCTGGTCGTCGACACCGACCGGGACATGCCGAACCTCCATCGCCGCGCCGGCGTCGGGCCGGCGTCGGGCGTCAGTGACATCGCGGCCGGAGCCGAGCCGACCGCAGTCGCACGGCGGGCCGCGACCGTCGAGAACGTCGACGTCGTCCCCTGCCGGACCGCGTCTGCGGCCGCTGTCAGCAGCGCTGTCGACAGGCTATCCCGGTGCGGTCGCCCCGTGGTACTGGACTGCCCGGCCGGCGCTGGCCCGGACGCCGCCTGCCCGTTGCGGGCGGCCAACGGGACGGTGCTCGTGAGCGAGCCGACCCGGCGGAGCCTCACCGACGCGGCCAAGACGGCGGCGATGGCCCGGACGCTCGACGCGCCACCCAGGCTGACCGTCCTCGTCGGCAGCGACGGGTCCGTCGACCCGTCGGGCCTGCTGTCGTGTCCGCGCACGGTCCACGTTCCGTCGGTGTCGGGGCCACTCGAAGCCGACCGCGCGACGGCGAAATACGCCGAGATAGCGGCCGTTCTGACCAAGCGGAATACTTAATCTCGTGGCTAAATAACTCCTCAGTGGTATGGCCAACCGGTTGCGAACGGGCATCGACGTCCTCGACAGAAAGCTCGACGGTGGCATCCCCGCCGGGAGCATCGTCGTGCTCTCTGCACAGCCGGCCAGCCAGGCGGAGCTGTTCCTCTACGAACTCACCGCCACGCGCGGGACACTGTGGCTCTCGCTCGACCGGACCGCCGAGTCGGTCATCGCCAGCATCGAGCAGACGCCGGCCAACACCGGCGACCCGACGGTGCGACACATCTCCGGCGAAGCGCCGCTGGACAACGCCGGCAAGCTCGTCTCGGCGCTCCCGGAGACGTCGAACCTCATCGTCGACCCGCTGGACGTGCTGGAAGCACAGGAGCCACACTCGCGCTTTCGCGCCTTCATGAACGACCTGCAGAACCACATCGTCAACACCGGCAGCCTCGCCATCGTCCACTGTCTCGACGGCCGGGAGGTGCCGCCGCTCCGGGACACGACCGAGCACTTCGCGGACGTGGTGTTCCAGCTCGATACCACGACGACCGGAGACGAGGTGGAGAACCGCCTCGCGATTCCGAAGTTCCGCGGCGGACGCGCCCCCACCGACATCATCAAGCTCAACCTCGTCGAAGAGGTCAGCATCGACACCAGCCGCGACATCGCCTGATTCTACTCGCGGCCGGGCCGTCGCTCCCTGTCCGTCGAGCCGAACTCGGTTCCCACGAGTATCAACAGGAACAGTCCGAGCGCGACGCCGACGCCGGCGACCAGCCCCAGTCCGGCGCGACCGGTCAGCACGAGCGTGCCGACGCCGAACGCGATTCCGGGCGGGAGCGCGAGGAGCGACGGGTACACCAGCGACACTCGCATGGCTGGTGATGTCGCCTCGCGCGTATAACGGTTCGCCCGTAGTGGCCGTCAGAAGATAGCAGTCGCTCGGAGCGATGAAACCGCTCGCTGGCCCACAGCACTGCAGAGCCGCTCGGTGCAGTTACTCCTCGGCGCCTTCGATTTCTTCGACGATTTCCTCGGCGTCGACGTCCGCGTCTTCCAGCGCGTCCTCGATGTCAGCGCCGCCGGCACCGCCCATGCCGCCCATCATGCCGGGCATGCCCATGCCGCCGCCACCGATCTCTTCCTGGACGATGATGCGGTCGATGTCGAGCAGCTGGGTGAGCTGCTGGGCTATCTGCTGTTTGCCCATCATCCACTGCTGGTTCATCGTCAGCTGGGGCGTCGCCTCGATGTAGAGGGTCTCCTTCTCGACCTCGACGGTCTCGTACTCGGGCTCGGACTCCTCGTCCTCGTCGTCCTCGCTCTCGACGAGCTGTTCTTCCTCGACGGTGTCGGTCTCGAACCACACCTCGAGCTCCATGTCGAGCATCATCTGGATGATGCCCTGGGCCTTCTCCTCGCGGTCCGTGACCTCTTCGAGGATTTCGTACTCGTACTCGACATCCTCGCCGGCCAGCGGGTGGTTGAAGTCCACGCGCGCGCGGCCGCCGATGATGGTCTCGACGTGGCCGTGCTCGCCCTCGATGTCGACGTGTGCGCCGGGGTAGCGGTCGTCCTCGGGAATCTTGTCCTTCGAGACCGTCCGGACCTCTTCCTCGTCGTACTCGCCGAAGGCGTCGGCGGCGGCGACGGTGACGGTGCCCTCGTCGCCGACCTCTTTCCCGTAGATGTCCTGCTCGACGTCGGGGAAGATGTGGTTCTCGCCCAGCACGATGGTGCGCGGACCGAACTCCTGCTGTTCGGTGTCGATGCCGTCGTCCTCGGCGACTTCCTCGTCGGTCGTGTCGACGAGCTGGCCGCCGTCGACGGTACGTGCGGTGTAGGCGAGCTTGACGACGTCGCCCTTCTGTAGTCCCTCCGCCTGCTCTTCTTCGGCTGCGGTCTCCTCGTCTGCCTCGGTCTCGGACTCGTTGCTCATACCCTGTTCGTCAGTCGTGGCACTCTTAAGGACAACGTTTCCCGGCCAGCGGCGGACGGACACTCCCGCTGGTAACCGGCTAGTACTCGCTTTCGGCCAGCAACCGGGCGAACTTATCGCGGTCGATGTTCCGCCCCGAGACGGGGAGGACGACCGTCTCGCCCCGTAGCTCGTCGCCAGCCCGGAGCGCCGCGGCGACGGCCGTCGCACAGGCCCCCTCCATGACGATGCGGTCCGTCGCGAACAGGCGTGCCACGGCGTCCGCGATGGCGTCCTCGGACACGAGCCGGAAATCGGCGAGCCCCGCCTGCAGGATTTCGGTCGGGAGCGCGAACGGGACCCGGGTCGCAACGCCCTCGGCGATAGTGTCGACGCTGTCGAGGCCGTCCAGCGTCTCCTCCTGCCAGGCGCGGTACACCGCGGGCGCGCGCTCGGCCTGGACGCCGACGACGGCGGCGTCGGTCATCGCCCCGAGCGTGATGCAGTACCCGGCCGCGGCGGTGCCGCCGCCGACGGGGCAGAACACCCGGTCGACGTCGGGCCGCTCGTCGAGGATTTCCAACCCCGCGGTGCCGACGCCGGCGAGCAACTTCGGTTCGTTGCCCGAGTGGACGTAGCGGGCTTCGCGCTGGGTCGCCAGCTCCTCAATGTGTTCGCGGGCCTCGTCGTAGTCCTCGCCGTGCTGGATGACCTCCGCGCCGAGTTGCTCCAGCGCGTCGACCTTGCCGGCGGTCGCGTCTTCGGGGACGCCGATGGTGACGGGGACATCGAACTCGCGGCCGGCCCAGGCGATAGACTGGCCGTGGTTCCCCGTGCTCGCGGCGAGCAGCCCCGCTTCGCGGAACTCCTCGTCCAGCGACGCGACGAGGTTCACGCCGCCGCGGACTTTGAACGCGCCGGTCGGGAGCGTGTCTTCGCGCTTGAGCAGGACGTCGGCGTCGAGGGCGGCAGAGAGGGGCTCGCTGCGGACCAGAGGCGTCTCCGGGAGGTGCTGTCGGGTGCGTCGCCGGGCGCGCACGACTGCCGGGACCGTCGGCGGCGTCAGGTCGTGGTACGGAAAGAGGGTCGTCTCGTCCGGGGAGTTGATCGGCTCGTAGCGACCGGCCATACTACTACCCGGGAGAGCGGACACAGTAAATGGCGCGGTCGACGGGAGCGTTTTTCACCGACCCGGTCCAGCCAACCGGTATGTACGAAGTCGAGGTCAAGGTGCCGGCGGACATCAAGGCCGTCGCGGAACGGCTCGACGAGCTCGGGGCCGAACAGGTCGATACGGTGATACAGACAGACACGTACTACGACGCCCCCCACCGGGACTTCGCCCAGACAGACGAGGCGTTCCGGGTCCGCCGCGAGACCAGGCAGGGGGAAACGAGCGCGAAGGTCACGTACAAGGGCCCACTCCTCGAAGCGGAGTCGAAGAGCCGCGAGGAGCTCGAGACGGGAGTCGCGGACGGCGACGACGTCGACGCCATCGTCCGGCAGCTCGGTTTCGAGCCGGCGGCGACCGTCCGGAAGAACCGCCGGGTCTACGAGGTCCGGGAGTACGCCGTCACGCTCGACGCCGTCGACGACGTCGGGGAGTTCGTCGAGGTCGAGCGCGAGACCGACGGCGACATCGAGCCCGTGCGGGAGGGTGCCTACGAGGTGCTCCGGGACCTCGGTCTCGACCCGAGCGACCAGCAGCGGACTTCCTACCTCGGTCTGCTGCTCGACGATGCGAGCGAGTAATCATTTCTCCGCCATCTGTTCCCGTAAGTTATAGAACCCGGCCAGCCGAAGTCGGGGTAATGACCGAGCGGAACATCCACGTCCAGCCCGCGAGCGGGCACGCTGTCGAAGACCAGGACATCGAAGTCGTAGAGCGAAAGGGCATCGGCCATCCGGACTCTATCTGTGACGGTATCGCGGAGACGGTGTCGCGGGCGCTGGCCCAGACCTACATCGACCGGTTCGGGACGGTCCTGCACTACAACACCGACGAGACACAGCTCGTCGCCGGGACCGCCGCGCCCGCGTACGGCGGCGGCGAGGTGCTGGAGCCGATTTACATCCTGGTCGTCGGGCGGGCGACGAAGGAATTCGAGGGCGAGCGCATCCCGGCGGAGAGCATCGCCCTCCGGGCCGCACGCGACTACCTCGACGAGCAGTTCCCCCATCTCGACCTCGGGTCCGACGTCGTCGTCGACGTGCAGTTCGGCGAGGGGTCGGGCGACCTCCAGACCGTCTTCGGCGAGGACGCGACGGTTCCGATGGCAAACGACACCAGCTACGGCGTCGGCCACGCCCCGCTGACAGAGACCGAGCAGATAGTCCTGCACACCGAGCGGGAACTGACCGGCGACTACGCCGCGTCCAACCCCGTCGTCGGCCAAGACGTGAAAGTGATGGGCAAACGCGAGGGCGACCACATCGACGTGACCGTCGCCGTCGCGATGGTCGACGAACACGTCCCGGACCTCGACGCGTACAAGAGCGCCGTCTCGGACGTGCGGGCGTTCGTTACCGACCTGGCCGCGGAGTACACCGACCGGGACGTGACGGTCCACGTCAACACCGCCGACGACTACGACGCCGAGTCCATCTACCTCACGACCACCGGCACCAGCGCCGAGCAGGGCGACGACGGTTCCGTCGGGCGCGGGAACCGCGCGAACGGTCTCATCACGCCGAACCGCCCGATGAGCATGGAGGCGACATCGGGGAAGAACCCCGTCAACCACATCGGGAAGATATACAACCTCCTCTCGACGGAAATCGCCCAGTCCGTCGCGAGCGAGGTCGACGGTATCCGGCAGGTCCAGATGCGCCTGCTCTCACAAATCGGGTCACCCATCGACGAACCCCACGTCGCCGACGCGACGGTCGTCACCGAGGACGGCGTCGCGGTCGGTGACGTCGAATCGGACATCCAGGCCACAATCGACGAGGAACTGGCCGACGTGACCGACGTCACGCGGCAGGTCATCGACGGCGACCTCTCGACGTTCTGAGGCGGCGAGGCGACACCCCTTTACTCGCCGGCAGTCAACTCGCGGGCATGCACCCACCGGACGCCGACAGCGTGCTCGTCCGTCACGGCGAACTCGGCGTCAAGAGCGAACAGGTCCGCCGGAAGATGGAGGGGCAACTGGCGGACAACCTCCGTGCGATGCTCGACGCCCGGGGCCTGTCCGGGGACATCGACCAGCGCCGGAACCGGCTGTTCGTCCACACCGACCAGCCCGAGGGCGTGACCGGGGCCGCGGCCGACACGTTCGGCGTCACCTCCGCCTCGGCGGTCACGACCGTGGACCCGACGCTGTCGGCAATCGAGGGCGCGCTGGCCGTGACCGCCCGGGCACAGTACGCCGGGGGGACCTTCGCCGTCGACGCCCGCCGGGCGGGCCGGGCGGAGGCACATCCCTTCTCCAGTACGGATATCGAGTCCGCCGGCGGGGCAGCCGTCTGGGAGGCACTCGAACGACTGGGCGAATCGCCCGCGGTGGACCTCGACGACCCCGACTTCGAGCTGTTCGTCGAGTGCCGCGCCGACGCGGCGTACGTCTTCTGTGAGCGGCGCGCCGGCCCGGGCGGGCTCCCGCTGGGGACCCAGCGACCCGTCGTCGCGCTGGTCAGCGGCGGCATCGACTCGCCCGTCGCCGCCTGGAAGCTCATGAAACGCGGCGCACCCGTGCTCCCTGTCTACGTCGACCTCGGTGACTACGGCGGCCCCGACCACCGGGCGCGGGCAGTTTCGACCGTCGAGACGCTCGCCGCGTACGCGCCCGGACACGACCTGTCGCTTTCCGTGGTCGACGCCGGAGACGTCGTCGCCGACCTCTCGGAAGACCTCGGGTCGCTCCGGATGCTCGCGCTCCGCCGGTTCATGCTCGCGGTCGCCGACGCCATCGCCCGCGACCGCGGCGCTGTCGGCGTCGTCACCGGTGAGGCTATCGGCCAGAAGTCCAGCCAGACGAGCGCCAACATCGCGGTCACGGACGCCGCGACGGCGCTCCCGGTACACCGGCCGAACCTCACCGTCGACAAGTCCGAGATAACCGACCGCGCGCGGGCCATCGGGACGTTCGAGGACTCGACAATCGACGCCGGGTGCAACCGCGTTGCACCGTCGCACCCGGAGACCAACGCCTCGCTCGAAGCGGTCCGGGCGGCCGAACCCGACGACCTGTTCGACCGCGCCGAGAGCTGTGCCCGGGACCGCACTGTCGTCCCCATCGAAAGCTAAATTTCCGGGGCGGGCCAGGGTTGAGCCATGACGCAGGTCTGTCTCGTCGGGTGCGAGGACGTGAACCTCCGGTACGAACTCCTCTCGCGCGAGACCGCACGGAACGCCCTCGCCACCTACGACCTGCAGGAACCGTTCGCAAACACCGTCGCCGTCGACACCGTGAGCCTCGGGGCGGCGGTGGCGCTCCTGAACGACCTGAACTGGTATCTTGTCCGCTTCGCCGACGCCGCCTTCATCCGCGACCCCTCCATCAGCGAGACAGAGTGGCTCTCTCGGGACCTCGCCGCCGCGATTCGGGACGACGACATCGCCCCCGAGGACACCGGGCGCTTTCTCAACGTGTACGGCATCGTCGAAAGAGAGCCGGCAGACCCGGACGAGGCGTCCGACGCACAGGCCGCGACCGAGCGCCCGCCGGAACTGGTGGAGCCGATGCTCCTGACGCGAACCGGCGACACGATTCCCGAGTACGACCTACAAGACGTGGACGATACGCTCGTCGTGCGGGTGACCGAATCCGAGTTCGGTGCGTGAGAAAAGCGCCCGGATGTCAGAGGCACGGGCCGGGCACTCCGGGTGGGCGTTATCGGCGGTCTGTCTGCCCACGGCTCTCATCACTCGTCCGAACCGTATATACCGAATGACCGGGAAAGTTCCCATCCCCTGAGTATCAATGCCTGTTTTCGGAAATACTGGGGCAAAGAGGAAGAACAATACCGGATAGCGACGAACGGTGAGACGGACATGGGACAGTCCTCATCGGTGGTCGACGTCGTCACGAAGCGATACGAGTTTCTCGTTGAGTTATCAACGCCGAAAACGAAGCCCGAACTCGTGGCGGCACTCGACCGGTCGCGGTCCACCGTCGACCGGGCGGTCGGCGCGCTCCGCGAGGCCGACCTCGTCGAACGGACCGGCAGCGAGTACGTCGTCACCTACGCGGGCCGACAGGCGATGGTAGCCTACGAGGGGTTCCGCGACCGGCTCGACGCCCTCCACCGTGCCCATCCCGTCCTCTCCGCGCTGCCCGCCGACGTCGACATCGACCCGGCAGTCCTCCACGACGCGGACGTAGAGACCGCGTCGCCGTCCGCACCGACCGCCCCGACCGAGCAGACCGTCGACGTCCTGGACGGAACAACGTCGTTTCAGGGGACCGGCCCGGCGGTCTTCCCGCGCTACGTCGACATCATCGAGTCCCTGTGGAGCGACACGGCCGTCGACGTCGAACTGGTAGTGACGGACGCCGTCGTCGAATCCCTCGACAGCGCGCACCCCGACAGGCGCGACACGCTCGAAGCCCTGTCGAACGTCTCGCTGTACGTGACCGGGGAGCCGATGCCGTACGCGGTCTGGACCGCCGACAGGGCCGACGGGGCCGTCAGCGGTATCGTCGTCTACACCGAGACGGGCATCAAGGGCACCATCAACAACGACACCGAAGCGATGAACGAGTGGGCCCGCGAGAAGTACGAAGCCTACAGGCGGAACGCGCGCCCGCTCGACTAGTCGCCGTCGAACATCCCGGTCGACATGTACCGCTCGCCACTGTCCCAGTAGACCGTGACGACGAGCGGGTCGTCGACGCCGTCAGCGACCAACTGTCCGGCCACCTCGCGCGCGGCGAGGTTCGACGCGCCCGAGGACTGGCCGACGAGGATGCCCTCCTCACGGGCGAGGCGTCGGCACTCGTCTTCCGCGTCCGCGAGTTCGACCGTCATCACGTCGTCCAGCAAGTCTGTGTCGAGGTTGTCGCTGACGAACCCCGGTCCCATTCCCTGGAAACTGTCCTCGCCGGTGCCCGGCTCCATCCCCGAGAGGACGGCGTTGTCCGCCGGCTCGACCGCGACGATATCCATCTCGGGGAACGCCTCGCGCAAGCGGCGGCCGGTTCCGGTGAGGGTCCCGCCGGTCCCGACGCCCGCTACCAGGGCGTCGACGCTCCGGTCGCCCACCTGTTCGAGTAGCTCCTCGCCCGTCGTCTCGTAGTGCGCCCGCGGGTTTGCCGGGTTCTCGAACTGCCGGAGCTGGACGTGGTCGTCGCGGTCACAGAGGTCGTCCGCGCGCTCTTTCGCGTCGGAGATGTCGCCTTCGACCAGTTCGATGTCCGCGCCGTAGGCCTTCATTATCTGGCGGCGCTCGGGCGACTTCGAGGACGGCATCACCAGTACCACGTCGTATCCCTTCGTCGACCCGACCAGCGCCATCCCGATGCCGGTGTTCCCGCTCGTGGGTTCGACGAGCGTATCGCCGGGTTCGAGCGCCCCGCTTCGCTCGGCGTCGTCTATCATGTACTTGGCCGGCCGGTCCTTGGCGGAGCCGCCGGGATTGAACGACTCGACCTTCGCCGCGACGGTCGCCCCCTCCGGTGCGCGGACCGAGAC
Organism: Haloarcula sp. DT43; assembly: GCF_037078405.1. Lineage (NCBI taxonomy): Archaea > Methanobacteriati > Methanobacteriota > Halobacteria > Halobacteriales > Haloarculaceae > Haloarcula > Haloarcula brevis. The sequence goes on from NZ_JAYMGZ010000004.1 coordinate 601,337, forward strand.
CAGCGGCGACCCGATTGTGTCGAGAATGGAGTCTTTCATCGCCGCCGGCTACGCGGCCCCGACTTAAACGCCTACTGAAGGTCCCAAACGGTTCGTTGTCTCCCGGGACGCGGCAGGGCTTTCCGGCGTCGACACCGTCTCACGTGAACATGTTTATGTCGTCGACCGGCAGCACCGAGTAATCGACCGACAGCGTGTCCTTCGTCGCCCGGACCTTGCCGACGAACGCGGAGATGTCATCGAGCCGCCCTTCCAAGACGAACAGTTCCATACAGTACCGGTCGCCGACGTGACTGTGGAAGTTCGACGCGACGATTGACTCGTGGTCGTGGCGGAGATGCATCATCTTCTCCTCGACCGTCGTGGTCTCGTAGTCGAACAGCACCGTGACGATGGCCATCAGTTCGCGGTCCTCCAGTCGCTTGTCCTCGAACTCGCCCATCAGGTTCCGGACCGCCTCCCGAACGACCTCGCTGCGGCCGGTGTACCCGTGTTCGTCCGCGAACGTGTCGATTCGCTCCTCCAGTTCGTCCGGCATCGAGATGCTGACTACGCCCATGTAATAACTCGGTTGCGTTAGGGTATTAATATTTCATATCCCACCGTCGGACGGCGCTGCCGCTATCTGTGTGCTCTCGTCGATAAATACAGGAAGCCCACGGGAGAGGGATGTTTCTCTCGGGTGGGCTGTGTAAGGTATGAATGGTGGCGGCGAACCGGATTTCCCAGAGGCTCGCGCACTCCAGTACTCGCCGGAACG